>NZ_CP139873.1:2181615-2493274 GCF_034422975.1 Idiomarina sp. PL1-037 | reverse complement strand
TGAGTTCTGGCACTTCATGAATAATGAAACCTTTGAGCAAGTTCCGGCAGACGCTAAAGCTGTTGCCGATGCTGAGAAATGGTTAGTCGAGCAGGATGTTTGTACTCTGACCCTATGGGAAGGGAAGCCGATTAATGTGCAGCCGCCAAACTTTGTTGAATTGGAAATTACTGAAACTGACCCCGGGCTTAAAGGTGATACCGCCGGTACTGGTGGAAAACCTGCCACGCTGAGTACAGGCGCGGTTGTTCGTGTTCCGTTATTCGTACAAATTGGCGAAGTGATCAAAGTTGATACTCGCTCGGGCGAATACGTTTCCCGCGTTCAAAAGTAAATAGATATGACGACCGACTGGCGGCCAGCAGCAGATTGGTCAGTGCTTGTTAAACGCGCTGATTGCATGCGGCAAGTCCGCCAGTTTTTTTATGAAAGAAAGGTCACCGAAGTCGATACGCATTTGTTGTCTCAGTTTGGAGTAACAGATTGCCACCTGAATAATCTCACCACGGAATTCAAGTACCCGCTGACTTCAGGAAATAGAACACTCTATTTGCAGACTTCTCCCGAATACGCAATGAAGCGAATTCTTGCAGCTTATGGAAAAGATATTTATCAATTGAGCCATGTGGTTCGCGACGACGAAATAGGACGTTTTCATAACCCTGAATTTACTTTACTTGAGTGGTATCGGGTGGGATACAACGACATTCAATTAATTGCAGAAGTTTCAGAACTGTTGACTGAAATGTGTGACGCTCCAGAAACGAAAGTCATCACTTACCAGCAGTGTTTTGTTGATTATCTGGGCGAAGACCCTTTGACGGCCTCCGGTGTTGAAAGCATCAGGCAGCAGCTTATTGAACAACCCGCTTTAATGGACTGGATGTCCAAAGAAGCCGACGAAAATACCATTCTTCAAGTCGCTTTTTCGGAATTAATAGAAGGGCAGTTTCCTGCGGAGATACCGGTTTGCATCACCGAGTTTCCAAAATCGCAAGCTGCTCTGGCCAAAATTGACCCGCATAATCCGCGTGTCTCCAGACGGTTCGAATTTTATTATCAGGGAGTGGAATTGGCCAATGGTTATAATGAACTGGCGGATCCAGCAGAGCAACGCCTGCGTTTTGACCAGGATAACCAACGACGCAAACAGCTTAATTTGCCCACACAACCCGAAGATACTCGCTTATTGGCGGCGTTAGAGTCAGGATTTCCCGCGTGTTCCGGCGTAGCACTAGGCTTCGATCGGCTGCTAATGATTGCCTGTGGGGCGAAATCAATAACCGAAGTGCTGCCTTTTTCTATCCAAACTGCTTAATTAGAATTACCAGAAAAAACAATTTTTTTCTGATCTCCCTTGGTTATTTTTTTCGTATGTTATAATATTACATCTTAGGTTCGCGCAGAAGGTAGTTTCTAGTATGTCAGCAGCATCTAAAAATTTAGATAAAGCAGGAATTTGGGTCACCACTCTGTGTGCGATTCATTGCTTATTGCTGCCTGTGATTCTGCCGTTGTTAGCTATGGCCGGCCTCGCTTTTATCGGCGAAGATTTTCTGGAAAATGCTATTTTAGGCCTGAGTGTCGTTATCGGACTTCTATCTCTTGTTAGCGGTGCCCGGAAGCACGGTAAATGGCATCTGTTGTCATTATTGCTGTTAGGTGCATTTATTTACTCCCAACGCGATATTCTAGGTCACTGGGGTGAACCTGTTATTATTTTATTTGGTGCTGGTCTTATTATTTATGCCCATGTCTCGAATCTTCGTCTAAACCGTAAGCTTAATTTTGCTCCAGTTGCTGAAGAGCCCGTTCAAGGTTAACTCTTCCTTTCCATAACAACGCCTGTTTCAATGTGGTCTGTATAGGGAAACTGATCAAACATTGCAGCTGCAGTCACTTTATGACTACTGGATAAATCATGAATGTTCTCTGTCAAAGTGTCTGGGTTACAGGAAATATAAATTATCCTTTGGTACTGAGACACCAGCTTCAGTGTGTCTTCATCTAAGCCTGCTCTGGGTGGATCAACTAATACGGTTTTACAATCAAAACTGTGAATGTCGGCATCAGCCGCTCGTTTAGATTCCAGTTCACCACTTAATGCTGCGCTAAACTCTTCGGCAGACATACGAACAACGGTGACATTTTCAATGTTGTTCAATTCTGCGTTTTCGCGAGCCGCCGCAACAGAACTTTTGCTAATTTCTGTAGCTAAAACGCGGTTAAAGTTTTCAGCCAGCGGTAAGGTAAAATTGCCGTTACCGCAATAGAGCTCAAGTAAGTCATGTGACTTTTTGCCAGCGTGGCGTTTAGCCCAACTGATCATTTGCTGATTAATAGTGGCATTTGGCTGAGTAAAACTGTTCTCGGTTTGTAGAGACAGATAGCTTTTCCCATCAACCTTAACTTCTTCCATGACGCTTTCTTTATATAACACGCGTTTTTGCTTACGAGCTCTTCCTATAACTTCAACCTTAGCTATAGCGCTCAGCGCCTCGCGAAGTTGAATAGCTTCCTGTTCCCATTGGTCATCTAAAGGACGATGGTAGAGTAAAGAGATAATGGCTTCGCCGGTGGTGGTCGTCAGGAAATCCACTTGAAACAGTTTTCTACGTAAAACCTCATTCGGCTTTAATAAACTAATAAGCTCTTTCATTAGTTCATTAATAAGCAGGCTCCCTGGTATGAATTCATCCATGCGGATTTTTTCACGCGTTTCAGGGTTAAACATAATGTAGTACAAGTCGTCACCTTCGTGCCAAACCCGAAACTCAGCACGCATCCGGTAGTGACTGGCAGGCGATTCAAACACTTCCACATCATTAATGTGAAATGGACGAAACATCTCTCTAACCCGATCTGCCTTCTGTGCGAGTTGTTGTGGGTATTCAGATGTATCGATTCGTTTGTAAGTCATTATAAGGTTACGCCATATTTGCCAGTAATTAGTCAGGCTTCTATTTTACGCATCAATGCCTTTATGTGCCAACGCCCTTTATTCATGTTGGATCTGATCACATTTGCTGAAACTTTACGCAGTCAGTAAAAAAACAGTTAGAAAGGTGATAAAAGCGCTTGACGGGACGAGTTAAATCTCTAAAATGCGCTCCACGTTCAAGGCAGGCAACGAAGCCGCCGAAAACCTAAGTTTTCTAAAAAATCTTTTTTCAAAAAAGTATTGACGGAAAACACACGGTGTGTAGAATACGCACCTCTCGCAGCCAAGGTTGCTGAGAAACGCTCTTTAACAATTATATCAAGCCAAGCAAACTGTGTGGGCACTTGCAGAAGTTAAGCAAAACGAAATATTTGTATTGCAACTTTTGAATGAGTGTTCAGCAAGGTTTCATTAATGAAGCTAAGCAAAAACGCGTAATTCATTGAGTTGATTGAACTACTTTTAATTGAAGAGTTTGATCATGGCTCAGATTGAACGCTGGCGGCAGGCCTAACACATGCAAGTCGAGCGGTAACAGAGAGAAGCTTGCTTCTCTGCTGACGAGCGGCGGACGGGTGAGTAATACTTGGGAATTTGCCTTTAGGCGGGGGACAACCACGGGAAACTGTGGCTAATACCGCATAATGTCTACGGACCAAAGTGGGGGACCTTCGGGCCTCACACCTAAAGATGAGCCCAAGCGGGATTAGCTAGTTGGTGGGGTAAAGGCTCACCAAGGCGACGATCCCTAGCTGTTCTGAGAGGATGATCAGCCACACTGGGACTGAGACACGGCCCAGACTCCTACGGGAGGCAGCAGTGGGGAATATTGCACAATGGGGGAAACCCTGATGCAGCCATGCCGCGTGTGTGAAGAAGGCCTTCGGGTTGTAAAGCACTTTCAGCGACGAGGAAGGGTGTTGTGTTAATAGCGCAGCACATTGACGTTAGTCGCAGAAGAAGCACCGGCTAACTCCGTGCCAGCAGCCGCGGTAATACGGAGGGTGCAAGCGTTAATCGGAATTACTGGGCGTAAAGCGTACGTAGGCGGCGTGTTAAGCAAGATGTGAAAGCCCCGGGCTCAACCTGGGAATTGCATTTTGAACTGGCATGCTAGAGTCCTGAAGAGGGTGGTAGAATTTCCAGTGTAGCGGTGAAATGCGTAGATATTGGAAGGAATACCGGTGGCGAAGGCGGCCACCTGGTCAGAGACTGACGCTGAGGTACGAAAGCGTGGGGAGCAAACAGGATTAGATACCCTGGTAGTCCACGCCGTAAACGATGTCAACTAGTTGTTCGTGTCATTAAGACGTGAGTAACGCAGCTAACGCACTAAGTTGACCGCCTGGGGAGTACGGCCGCAAGGTTAAAACTCAAATGAATTGACGGGGGCCCGCACAAGCGGTGGAGCATGTGGTTTAATTCGATGCAACGCGAAGAACCTTACCATCCCTTGACATCCAGTGAATTTTCCAGAGATGGATTAGTGCCTTCGGGAACACTGAGACAGGTGCTGCATGGCTGTCGTCAGCTCGTGTTGTGAGATGTTGGGTTAAGTCCCGCAACGAGCGCAACCCTTATCCTTAGTTGCCAGCACGTAATGGTGGGAACTCTGGGGAGACTGCCGGTGATAAACCGGAGGAAGGTGGGGACGACGTCAAGTCATCATGGCCCTTACGGGATGGGCTACACACGTGCTACAATGGCGCATACAAAGGGCAGCAAGCCAGCGATGGTTAGCGAATCTCATAAAGTGCGTCGTAGTCCGGATTGGAGTCTGCAACTCGACTCCATGAAGTCGGAATCGCTAGTAATCGTGGATCAGAATGCCACGGTGAATACGTTCCCGGGCCTTGTACACACCGCCCGTCACACCATGGGAGTGGGCTGCACCAGAAGTGGTTAGTTTAACCTTCGGGAGAACGATCACCACGGTGTGGTTCATGACTGGGGTGAAGTCGTAACAAGGTAGCCGTAGGGGAACCTGCGGCTGGATCACCTCCTTACAACTATGCTTATCTTTTGTGTACACAAAAAGTTGCGTCCTGCATTTTTTTGTATACCTCACATCCGTGTGAGTAAGTGTCCACACAGTTTGCAGGCTTGATATAGATAGAGAAGAAACTGGGTCTGTAGCTCAGCTGGTTAGAGCGCACCCCTGATAAGGGTGAGGTCGGCAGTTCAAGTCTGCCCAGACCCACCAAATTTGAACGATGGCTGCGTTGTTCGGGTGTACGCATACTGATGTACACTTCCTCGGCTTCCGCCTTGCCCTCGCTTGAAATTCCCTTATTGGGTTTAGCGACTCAAGCTACGCGATGTTTAAGCGCAGCGAGAACGCTTCAGAGCAAGGCGCAAGCCGATATGAGTGAAGGAGCGTACGTTGGTACGTGACTGAGCGAATGAGGTGCAGTAACGCGGCGCTGGAGTGTTATCGCAAAGCCACGCACCAAAGGGGCCATAGCTCAGCTGGGAGAGCGCCTGCCTTGCACGCAGGAGGTCAGCGGTTCGATCCCGCTTGGCTCCACCACTTCTTCTCTTCGTAACCGTTAGCGTTAAGTGTTCTTAAACAAGAATGTTTACCGGTAACTAAGCGTTACGTGCTCTTTAACAACATGAAAAGCTGATTGTAATATTAAAAGTAAGAAATGCCACTCTACTTGAACAAACTGATTTGGTAGAGGCGTATCGAACTTGTGTACAGCGAGAACAAACAATCTTGGTCACGTATGCCAGACACCTTCGGGTTGTATGGTTAAGTGACTAAGCGTACACGGTGGATGCCTAGGCAGTTGGAGGCGATGAAGGACGTACTAACTTGCGATAAGCCATGATAAGCCAGTAAGAGGCATTTGAGTCATGGATTTCCGAATGGGGAAACCCACTCTGTTTACAGAGTATCCGGCACTGAATCAATAGGTGCCAGGAAGCGAACCCGGAGAACTGAAACATCTAAGTACCCGGAGGAAAAGAAATCAACCGAGATTTCCCCAGTAGCGGCGAGCGAACGGGAAGCAGCCCTTAAGCTTAACTTGTGCTAACAGAATCCGATGGGAAGCGGAGCCACAGACGGTGAGAGCCCGGTATGTGAAGGTGCATGATAAGTGAAATCGAGTAGGTCGGGACACGTGATATCCTGACTGAATATGGGGGGACCATCCTCCAAGGCTAAATACTCCCAACTGACCGATAGTGAACCAGTACCGTGAGGGAAAGGCGAAAAGAACCCCGGCGAGGGGAGTGAAACAGAACCTGAAACCGTGTACGTACAAGCAGTAGGAGCGGACTTGTTCCGTGACTGCGTACCTTTTGTATAATGGGTCAGCGACTTATATTCTGTAGCAAGGTTAACCGTATAGGGAAGCCGTAGGGAAACCGAGTCTTAACTGGGCGTTGAGTTGCAGGGTATAGACCCGAAACCGGGCGATCTAACCATGAGCAGGTTGAAGATTGAGTAACATCAATTGGAGGACCGAACCCACTTATGTTGAAAAATGAGGGGATGACTTGTGGCTAGGAGTGAAAGGCTAATCAAGCCCGGAGATAGCTGGTTCTCCCCGAAATCTATTTAGGTAGAGCCTCGGACGAATACCATTGGGGGTAGAGCACTGTTTGGGCTAGGGGGTCATCCCGACTTACCAACCCCATGCAAACTCCGAATACCAATGAGTAGTATCCGGGAGACACACGGCGGGTGCTAACGTCCGTCGTGAAGAGGGAAACAACCCAGACCGCCAGCTAAGGTCCCGAAGTTATGGCTCAGTGGGAAACGATGTGGGAAGGCAGAGACAGCTAGGAGGTTGGCTTAGAAGCAGCCATCCTTTAAAGAAAGCGTAATAGCTCACTAGTCGAGTCGGCCTGCGCGGAAGATGTAACGGGGCTAAGCCATACACCGAAGCTGCGGCTGCATGATTTATCATGCGGGGTAGGGGAGCGTTCTGTAAGTGGGCGAAGGTGGTTCGAGAGGACTGCTGGACATATCAGAAGTGCGAATGCTGACATGAGTAACGATAATGGGAGTGAAAAACTCCCACGCCAGAAGACCAAGGTTTCCTATCCCATGCTAATCAGGGTAGGGTAAGTCGGCCCCTAAGGCGAGGCGGAAACGCGTAGTCGATGGAAAACAGGTCAATATTCCTGTACCGATGTTCATTGCGATGGGGGGACGGAGAAGGCTAGGTGAGCCGGGCGTTGGTAGTCCCGGTGAAAGTGCGTAGGCTGAGGGTTTAGGTAAATCCGGACCCTTAAGGCCGAGACACGAGACGAGCACCCAAGGGTGCGAAGTTATTGATGCCATGCTTCCGGGAAAAGCCTCTAAGCTTCAGATGAACATTGACCGTACCCCAAACCGACACAGGTGGTTAGGTAGAGAATACTAAGGCGCTTGAGAGAACTCGGGTGAAGGAACTAGGCAAAATAGTACCGTAACTTCGGGAGAAGGTACGCCACTGGCGGTAATTGACTTCGCGTCAAGAGCTGCTGGTGGCCGCAGTGACCAGGTGGCTGGGACTGTTTATTAAAAACACAGCACTGTGCTAACACGAAAGTGGACGTATACGGTGTGACACCTGCCCGGTGCCGGAAGGTTAATTGATGGGGTTAGTTTTCGGACGAAGCTCTTGATCGAAGCCCCGGTAAACGGCGGCCGTAACTATAACGGTCCTAAGGTAGCGAAATTCCTTGTCGGGTAAGTTCCGACCTGCACGAATGGTGTAACCATGGCCACGCTGTCTCCACCCGAGACTCAGTGAAATTGAAATCGCAGTGAAGATGCTGTGTACCCGCGGCTAGACGGAAAGACCCCGTGAACCTTTACTACAGCTTGGCACTGAACATTGAACCTACATGTGTAGGATAGGTGGGAGGCTTTGAAGCACTGGCGCCAGTTGGTGTGGAGCCATCCTTGAAATACCACCCTTGTATGTTTGATGTTCTAACATTGGCCCCTTATCGGGGTTGTGGACAGTGCCTGGTGGGTAGTTTGACTGGGG
Source organism: Idiomarina sp. PL1-037 (assembly GCF_034422975.1). Classification (NCBI taxonomy): domain Bacteria; kingdom Pseudomonadati; phylum Pseudomonadota; class Gammaproteobacteria; order Alteromonadales; family Idiomarinaceae; genus Idiomarina; species Idiomarina sp. PL1-037. The sequence continues at coordinate 2,485,342 of NZ_CP139873.1, read as the reverse complement.
CGGTCTCCTCCCAAAGAGTAACGGAGGAGCACGAAGGTTGGCTAAGTACGGTCGGACATCGTACGGTTAGTGCAATGGCAAAAGCCAGCTTAACTGCGAGACAGACACGTCGAGCAGATACGAAAGTAGGTCATAGTGATCCGGTGGTTCTGAATGGAAGGGCCATCGCTCAACGGATAAAAGGTACTCCGGGGATAACAGGCTGATACCGCCCAAGAGTTCATATCGACGGCGGTGTTTGGCACCTCGATGTCGGCTCATCACATCCTGGGGCTGAAGTCGGTCCCAAGGGTATGGCTGTTCGCCATTTAAAGTGGTACGCGAGCTGGGTTTAGAACGTCGTGAGACAGTTCGGTCCCTATCTGCCGTGGGCGTTTGAGAGTTGAGAGGAGCTGCTCCTAGTACGAGAGGACCGGAGTGGACGAACCTCTGGTGTTCGGGTTGTCACGCCAGTGGCATTGCCCGGTAGCTACGTTCGGAATCGATAACCGCTGAAAGCATCTAAGCGGGAAGCGAGCCTCGAGATAAGCTGTCACTAGCACTTAGAGTGCTCTGAAGGGTTGTTGAAGACTACAACGTTGATAGGCGGGGTGTGGAAGCGTAGTAATGCGTTGAGCTAACCCGTACTAATTGCCCGTGAGACTTAACCATACAACACCGAAGTTGTTTGGAACGTTACGCACAAGCGAGCGACTTTACCGAATCGAATAAGTAGCCTGATGTTCACATCAGGTGAGATAGTGAATTCAACAGAGTGGCTTTTACTTAAAAAGCAGTCAGTTTTTACATGTTGTGACAGTTTATGTCTGGCGGCCATAGCGGTGTGGCACCACCTGAATCCATTCCGAACTCAGAAGTGAAACACACCAGCGCCGATGGTAGTGTGGGGTCTCCCCATGCGAGAGTAGGTCACCGCCAGACTACAAATAGAGAACCCCAGCACAACCGGCTGGGGTTTTTTTATGCCTGTTCCACGGCCAGCTCTGCTGAGCCCAGAGTATCAGGCTGCTATAACTTTTGCTTATACCTAATTGCTTTCCAGACTGAACCAAACTCCCAATTTACTGCTATATTCCCTGTAATAATTATTAGGGAGAGCAGTATGAAACGTTTTAATGCAATTACACTTGCCTTAGCAAGTTCATTTTTCATAACGCCAGTTGCTTCAGCGCAACAAGACTCGGAAGCTAACAATGTCGAAGAAGTGATTCAGGTTGTAGGGTCCCGCTTATCAATGCGAACCGCAACAGACGGAGCTGCACCGGTAGATATAATCAGCGCTGACGACTTAGCAGCTACAGGCATGACAGATACAGCAAAAGCTTTACAGTATGCAGTGCCGAGCTTTAACTTTCCTTCATCGTCGATTACCGATGGTAGTGACGCGGTTAAACCTGCCTCTTTAAGAGGTTTATCGCCGGACCATACGCTGGTTCTTATAAATGGCAAGCGACGTCATAGTTCTGCTCTGGTTCACCTTAATGGAACAACGGGTCGTGGTAGCTCAAATGTCGATTTGAACGCAATACCTATGGCGGCAATCAAGCGTATTGAAGTTTTGCGGGACGGTGCCGCCGCTTTATACGGTTCAGATGCCATAGCTGGGGTTATTAATATCGTTCTAAAAGATAACGCACAGGGTGGTAGTGCCAGTTTACAGCTTGGACAAACACACAAAGGCGATGGTGAACAGTGGCGTGCATCCGCCAGTACTGGTTTTGCCGTTGGTGAAGACGGAGCTTTGACCATTTCTGGCGAGCTTCATCATAAAAACCGTACCAATAGAGCGGGACCTGATACTCGTCAACAATATCCATCACTTCCAGACGGTAGCGATGATCCGAGAGAAGAAACTTTTGATAGACAGAGCTTTCATATTGGCCAAGCTGAATATAAGAATGCCTCTTTATTTGCTAATTTCGATATGACTTTAGGTGAAGGACGTCTGTATGCTTTTGGCGGTATGAGCGACCGTAAATCAGAATCTGGTGCGTTTTATAGAAGGGCAATTCAAAATAATACGCTTACTGAAATTTATCCAGATGGTTTTTTGCCTATTTTAGCTCCTGACGTTAAGGATTACTCTGCATACGCTGGTTATGAATGGTATATCGGAGAGTGGACTCTAGATTTTAGCGGTGGCTATGGGCGTAGTAAATTTCAATACAACGTTAAGAACTCTCTAAACGCATCTCTAGGTCCAGAACTGACGCCAACCTCCTTTGAGGCGGGCACACTAAAAAACGAGGAAGCTAGTCTCACATTCGATGCCCAACGCTTCGTTCCGTTTGTTAATAACTCTGATTTATCAATAGCATTTGGCGTTAGTTACAGAGATAACACTTACGAAATAAAAGCAGGTGACGAAGCGTCTTATATGGACGGAGGTTACGAAGGTCGTCCGGGCGGAAGTCAGGGCTATACAGGCTTTAAACCCGATGCGGAAGTCAACCAGAGTCGTGATAATGTCGGAGTTTACCTGGAGACTGAAAACCAGTTGACGACAGACTTTACGTGGGGAGCTGCCGTACGTCACGAAGACTATTCGGATTTTGGCAATAATACCAGCTGGAAAGTTTCCGGTCGTTATGACATTACTGACCGAATCGCCGTACGTGGGGCATTAAATACCGGCTTCAGAGCTCCGAGTGTGCAGCAACTTTATTTTACTAATATATCAACATTTGCCGTAGATGTTGATGGTGAAACGGTTCTGCAACAGTCTGGAACGTTTAATTCTCTGAGTCCGGTTACGGAGGCTTTGAATATCCCTGATCTTGAGCCGGAAGAATCTGAAAGTGTCAGTGCCGGCATCGTTTGGAATGGTTATGACGGTTTGGCAATTACTTTAGACTATTTCCGGATTAATATTGACGATCGTATTATCTTATCGAACCAAGTATTCCCGAGTGATTCACCAGCAGTAGCGAACGCCCTGAGCACTGTTTCAGCCGAAAATGCCAAATTCTTTATTAATGCTGTTGACACAAAAACGGAAGGTTTGGATATTGTTGCCAGCAAAACATTTAACTTAAATAATTTTGGTGAGTTAAAAGCACAATTAGCGTATGGCTTCAACAATACTGAAATAGAGTCCATCAATCTGCCTCCATTATTTGACGGTATTGAGTCGGTATTGTTTGATTATGATGAAAAAATACGTATGACGGATTCTACGCCTGATCACAGCGGATCTATTGGCTTTACTCATTCCTTAGGTAATTGGAGAACCGATGTACGGTTCAATTATTTTGGAACTTATATTATTGGAGATTACGATTCTGGCGAAACCGCAGAAGAAGCTAACGAGTCGTATGGTCCGAATTGGATAACGGATATTTCGGTTAGATACGCATTCTCTGATCAGTTGAGTCTTGTTATTGGTGGCCAAAACATCTTTAGCGAATACCCGGAAGAACAACCAGTACAAAGTGCATTTGATACGATATTCAAGTATCCAAATACTAACTCTCCTATCGGGTTCAACGGTGGCTACTTCTATTCGGAAGTTGAATATAAATTTTAATCATTTTCCAGAAGTGATATTAGTAAAAACCGCCAATAATTGGCGGTTTTTTTATTTTAGGATGGAATGTTATTTTCTAACTTATTGAAAAATATAATATAAATAGTTGGCACAGTAGTTGTATTCGGGATTAGAAAAGTAAGTATAGTTAAAATTGCTCACTATTGGAGTTATTGTCATGTCGAATCGTAGCTTTGGCTGGTTATTAGTTTTATCTGTTATTGGTTTAGCGTTTTTCGCTGAAGAGATCTTTTCAGTTTTTGGAATGGTTTTCGGCTCGGTGATTGAGTTCTCGGTTACTTTGTTGATCAGCTTATTTTTTGTTGGTTTAGTATTTTTCGTGGTAGTCACGATATTCGGTAGCGTGCTTTTAGGCGCTGGGGCAGCATTTATTGCCCTAATATTAAGTGGAATCGGCTTTTTCTGGCCGCTGATTCTCTGCGTCCTGGTTCTTTACTTTATATTTCGCAAACCAAAGGTTTCTAGAACAGGCTAATCACGTGTAATATACAGCCTAAGTTAAATCTAATAAGGCTTAGGCAATGTTTAAAACACTAGTTGCTGTATTAAGTTTGTTACCGCTTATAGTCTCCGCCGAGACATTAAAAGTTGATGACGCATGGGCTCGTGCGACTATCCCGGGAACCGAAAATGGCGCGGCTTACGCCACACTCGAAAACCTGAAAGATGCCCCGGTCGAAATTACCCGCATTAGCTCGGACGTCAGTAAAGTAGCCGAAGTACATCGACACACAATGTCTGGCGATGTAATGAAAATGGAAAAGGTTAAAGCCCTGTCTATTGCTCCTGGGGAAACAATTAAGTTTCAGCCAGGAGGATATCACTTTATGTTATTTGGCTTAAAATCTCCGCTTGAAGCTGAAGAGAACTTTTCTCTGACCTTACATTTTGAGTCAGGCGCCAAACAAACCATTCAATTTCTAGTGAAGAAATAAAGAATCCGACATCTAATAGGAAGAGTTATGTATAAAAAAACATTAGTGTTAGCCGTAGCGTTAGCGGTTGCTCCTGCCAGCGCTTTGGCTGATACCGTTTTTGGTGTTTATGCCGGCGGACAATTCTGGAATGCCGATACTGAAGGCGAGTATGCTTTGGGTTCTAACTTAATAGAGCCAAATTTCGAGAATGAAAACCAAAGCAGTTACTACATTGCACTGGAACATCCGGTTCCATTTATCCCAAATATTAAAGTCCGGGAAAATAGTTTAGAAGTTACCGGCACCTCTGGGAAAAATGATTTTAGTCATAGAGATTACATTTTTTACTACGAAATTTTCGATAATGATTTAGTCTCATTTGATATTGGCGTCAATGCTATGGATTTCGACGGCAGTTTGTGGGTACTCAGTAGCGATACTATTGGACGCCAGGAATTTTCTGTTGTTGTACCTACAGCCTATGCAGCAGCGCGAGTGGGAATACCCGCTACCGACTGGACCTTCTTTGCTGATGCCAGTGCACTTAGCGTGAAAGACAGTAAAGTTCAGGATGCGCAAATTGGTATCGAATATCGTTTAGTTGATAATTTAGCTGTCGATGTGAGCCTTAATGCAGGTTATCGCCACTCAGTGATAGAGCTGGATGATGTCGATAATATTTATTCAGATGTGACCTTTAAAGGTCCATTTGTTGGAGTCGAAGTTCACTTTTAATCGATTAATTAGACTATTCAAAGCTTGCAGGTCGTTCAGCATATAAGCTAAATTGTTATATGTTTGTAATTTCTTATAGATGGATGGCCTCAACGCATGGTCAGTAGTCAAGATGAACCGCTGTTTCTTCACGACGACGATGAAGTTACTCCGGCAGAGTACAGTAAAGGTTTCTGGAAAATTCTGATTGTTGATGATGATCAGGAAATTCATGCGGTCACTAAAATGGCGCTTGCTGATGTTATTATAAGTGGCCGCCAGCTAGAGTTCTTCCATGCTTATAGTGGTAGTGAAGCGCTTGATCGCCTGACAGAACATGACGACATCGCCATGGTATTGCTTGATGTTGTAATGGAAACCGATGACGCCGGTTTAAAAGTGGCTCAGGCCATTAGGGAGCAGTTAGGCAATGACGAGATTCGGATTGTGCTGCGAACAGGGCAACCGGGTTATGCTCCCGAAGAGAGTGTTGTAAAAAATTATGATATTAACGACTACAAGACAAAAACAGAACTTACAAGAAGCCGTCTTTTAACCACTGTATTTTCCGCTGTTCGCTCGTATCAGCAACTTTGCACCATTAACGAAAATCGTCGTGGTTTGCGTAAAATCATTCACTCGGCTTCCAACTTAATGGAAAAACATTCCATTGTTAATTTTTCTGAAGGTGTAGTCACACAAATTGCTTCTTTGCTTGGCTTACGCGCTGAAGGGATTGTTGGTGGCAGAGCGCCTCATAAAAACAATGATATTCTGGTACTAGGAGCTGCCGGGCACTTCGCCGATAGTATTAATAAGAGTTTATCCACTCTTAACTCTGAAGAAATAGAAAAAAATGTCATAAAATGCCTGAGTGAACAGCGCCATATTCATACAGACACCGCGACGGTCTTCTTTATTGATGGCCAGGCGCATCAGGCGGCTGCTTACATAGAAACCCAAAATGCTGTAGCTGGGTATGATCAGGAGTTGCTGGAAGTCTTTTTAGCCAATATTGCGGTTGGCTTCGAGAATGCAAATTTATTCGAAGAACTGCGGACTGCAGCGTACCTTGACCCTTTAACCGGCATTCCTAATCGAGCCGAGTTTACACGGTGTCTTCAAGCTCTGTCTGAAAAGTCGGATAAGGATAAAATGATCGCTGTCATCGACATCGACCACTTTTCTGATGTTAACGATGGATTAGGGCAGGATGTGGGTAACTTACTGTTGCGAGCTGTGGCTCTGCGTCTCACGGACCAACTTGGCGATAAAGTCTTTGTTTCGCGTATTGCTGCCGATGTATTCGGCATTTACGGTCCTGCGAATATTGTCACTCCTAGCGCTTTCAGCGAGCTTTTTGCCCTACCTTTTAGAGCGGGAGAGCATTATATCCCGTTGCGGGTAACCTGTGGTTTTGCTTCAGCAGAAAACCCCGAGAACGTTAATGGCAAAGGGTTGTTGAAACAAGTTTATATTGCTTTGAAAAATGCAAAAAATAACTCTTTTGACCGCTATAACTATTATGAACCGTCGATGGAACAAGAGACTCAGCGTCGTCTTCATCTGGTCCGCCGGCTGCGTGCCGATTTTGCCAATAGAAAATTGCAGGTTTGGTATCAGCCACAAGTTGAGCTGAGAACAAAGAAAGTTGTAGGTGTAGAAGCGCTTTTACGGTGGCCTCAAAGCAACGGTTCTTTTATTTCTCCCGCAGAGTTTATCCCGTTAGCGGAGTACTCGGGGCTCATTGTGGAAATTGGCTCTTGGGTTATTGAAGAAGCTTGTCGCCAAATTAATGCTTTTGATGAAATTGGTCTGCCGCAGCTTCAGGTTGCGGTTAATGTTTCAGTACCACAATTTCGGAAGCGCGACTTCCCCGAGTTAGTCGAAAAGCAAATAGAGCAGTGGGGAATTGATCCGAATCGAATTGAGTTAGAAATTACAGAAAGTATCGTGATGGAAGACCCTGATTTAGTTGCCGATATGTTAAGGCGTTTGAAACAGCAAGGTATTCAGGTAGCAATTGATGACTTCGGTGTTGGCTTTTCATCGCTCAGTTACTTACAAAAACTGCCGCTAGATAGAATTAAAATAGACAAAACTTTCGTCAATAATTCAGACGAGAAAAGCGGTAAGATCATCATAGAAACTATTGTCGATATGGCTCGCCGTTTAGGTTTAAAAGTGCTGGCCGAAGGCATCGAAGAACAAGCTCAACTGGATTACTTTTTAGGGTTGGAGTGCACTGAGGGGCAAGGTTTTTTCTTTGCTAAACCAATGCCCGCTGACCAGTTGATCCGCTTGTTACAAAAGCAAATGAGTTACTCTTAGTTATAGACTTCTACGTTGTCGGCTTCCATCTGGTAGCCTACAACCGCAAGGTCACCTTCTTTGCGTTCTACCTTAATGGTGCCTTCTATCCAAACGGCATCATAAGTGTTTTCGTAGGGAACGCCCTCAGCGTATTTAACATGAATAATTTGGTTGGGCGGTGGTGGTGGCACATGAATGCACGCGCCAAAATAAGGCACCAGTAAAAATTCAGTGACGTTATCGGCGTCCCCTTCCAGTTGCACAACATAACCGGGAATACGCACTTTCTTACCGTCCAGGGCTTCAACTACCGGTGCATCCAGGTTGGTTTGCCGGTCTTCTTCGGGGTTCGCGTCATAGTATGACTGAGGCTTTACCGGAGGTGGAGTAAACCCTTCAGGAATAAGATCTTTCCAGCCAATTTTTTCAGCAGCCGCGAACGCGGGAAGGGTTAGCATTAAAAGTGCAACCGCGAATAACTTCTTCATATTTTCACCGTAAGTCCATCTGCAAGAGATTGGCGATACGCACGCCATGCGGGTATTAAACTTAACATAAAGCCGACAGTAATCACGAGAGCTATGCGCCACCACTCACTCATGCTGGGCCAGGAGCTGGTGAAGATTAACCCGGTTTGCGACTGAATAACGCCGGCCAACGACCATTGCAGGCCATATAGCAGGAGTAAGCCAGAGAACGCACCAACCACGGTAAGTAGCAGAGCTTCACTAAGTAACAAGCCGAATATGGTTCCGGGGCCTGCGCCCACAGCTCTTAAGACCGCCATTTCGCGACGGCGTTCCCTTAAGCTAGCAAGCATAATGGTCAGCATACCCAGAAGACCAATCAGTACCACCATAGCGGAGATGGCGGTTAATGCCTGCTCGAACACTCTTAAGGTTTTCCATAGTTGCTGCAGTGTCATACCCGGCAGCAAGGCAGTTAAGGGTTCTTTGTCGTAGGTATTGATTTGACGTTGTAAGCGCAACGCCAAAGGCTTGGCCTTTAAGCCGAGTAGTGCGGCACTGATACTTTCAGCCCGGGCCTCGCTATGATGCTCGTGCTCGTGGCTTTGGTCATGCTCTTCGTCGTGCCCGGTTCCACCGCCGTGAATCATCTCCAGGCTGTGCAAGGTTACCAGCACCGCTTGATCAACCGGGGTTCCTGTCCGTTGCAGGACGCCAGTAACCGTCAATGGATGCTCATCGTGTTCGCTAAAGCTAATGCCGCCACTGCCGTGGGCAATAATAATATCGTCACCAATGGTTTTTGACAGCTTCTCGGCTGCGTCAGCTCCTAATACAACGTCTTCATCTGAGGCAAAAGGCTGGCCTTGTGAAAACGCTAAAGGCTGCTTATCAGCATATTTAAAGTGTTCAAAATACGCATTGGTTGTGGCTACAACCGGCAACCCCTGAACACTGTCACCCAGCGAAATTGGCACGGCCCAACTGACTTCAGGGCGGCTACTAATTTCGGCAAAGCTCTCCCAGCTCATGTTGTTGGTCATGCTGCCAATATGAAAGACAGAAGACAGCAACAACTGTGTCTGTCCGGTTCTGGCGCCAACAATTAAGTCCGTACCAGAAACCGTATTAGCAAAATGACTTTGTACCTGTTCACGGACACGCTCCACTGCCAGTAATAGGGTGACACTGACAGCAATCGCTATAACAGTTAAAAGTACGCTCGCGCGTCGGTTCAGCAAGCTCTTCAGGGCAAGGCGGATCATGGTTTAGCCCCCGCCCGATTAAGTTCGTTAAGCTCGACGTGTTTATCAAAATAAGAAGACAAAGCGGCGTCATGAGTCACAAAAATAACCGTGGTGTTATTCTGGCTACTCAGCTCAAGTAATAATTGGATAAAGGTATCCCGGTGCTCAGCATCCAGTGCCGAGGTTGGTTCATCCGCTATCAGCAGTTTAGGTGCACCCAGTAAGGCTCTGGCAGCTGCTACCCGTTGTTGCTGACCAACGCTGAGGGTATGAGCCTGTTGCTGAATTTGTTCTGAGGATAAACCTAAGCGTTTTAGCATTTCCAATGCAGTCGCTTCTGCCGATGTTCCCTGCTCTGCTAAACGTTGTCTGCGCTTTTGCGAGAACTGACAGGCGAGTAAGGCGTTGTCTAAGGCGGATAAATAGGGCAACAGATTAAATTGCTGAAATATATAGCCAATATTATCAGCACGATAACGGTCTCGTTGTCTGCCGGACAAACTGGAAAATGCAGTATCAAACAGGTCTAACCGACCCTGTTCAGGTGTATTAATGCCGGCCAACAGCGATAGTAATGTTGATTTTCCACTACCGCTGGGGCCGCGCAACAGCACCGTTTCGCCCTGTTTTACCTGCCAGGCAGGAATATCCAGAGTTGGCTTTTGTCCCGCCCAGGAAAAACTCAGTTTTTCTATATTGACGGCATTTATTGCGTCGGTGCTGCTGACCACTTTAAATTACGATTTTTTCGCACGTTCAAAAGAAGACACAATTTCTTCTTTTGCTGCAGCGGCATCACCCCAACCGTCAACTTTAACCCACTTACCTTTTTCCAGCTCTTTGTAACGCTCGAAAAAGTGAGTGATTTGTGCTTTTAACAACTCAGGCAGGTCATCAACGTCATTGATGTGATCGTATTCTTTGGTCAGCTTACTAACCGGAACTGCGATAACTTTCGCGTCTTCACCTGACTCGTCAGTCATTTTCAACACGCCAACCGGGCGGCATTTAATAACAGAACCAGCTTGCAGCGGGTACGGAGTCGGGACAAGTACGTCTACCGGGTCACCATCTAAAGACAGCGTCTGGTTAACAAAACCGTAGTTGGCCGGATAAAACATAGCGGTTGCCATAAAACGGTCAACCCATAAGGTACCGGTGTCTTTATCAACTTCGTATTTAATCGGATCGGCGTTTGCCGGAATCTCGATGATGACGTTAACTTCTTCTGGCATGTTTGAGCCAGCCGTTACGTTTCCTAAGCTCATAGTACTTCCTGCTGTAGTAATAAAATAATAAAAAAAGGTACTGCGCGATTATAGCGGCTCGGGGCACTCACGCAATAGCCACGCAATATCGACATCCGTCTAATACGGTTTTGGATACTGACTATGGTACTCCATGCACACACTCACTTCATTAGCAGAGCCCATAACCACCGAGACGCGCTGGTGAATATGTTTTGGCACAATTTCTAATAAACGGCTGTAGCCGTCGGTGGCTTTCCCGCCGGCTTTTTCCACCAGCATTGCCATAGGTGCGGCTTCGTATAAAAGGCGCAGCTTAAAGGGTTTTTCCGGTTTCCGGGCATCCCAGGGGTAAGTGAATAAACCACCACGCGAAATAACCCGGTGTACATCAGAGACCATCGCGGCATTCCAGCGCATATTAAAGTTCTTGCCGCGCGGGCCTTCTTCGCCTTCCAGCAAGTCGCTAATGTATGCGCGGATAGGGTCAGCCCAGTGACGGCGGTTCGACATATTAATGGCAAACTCTTTGGTATCTTTCGGGATTTCCGCTTTCTCATGGGTCAACAAGAATTCACCAACGGTCTGATCCAGAGTGTAAATTCGCACCGCTTTACCGGTCGTCATAACCAGCATAGTTGCGGGGCCATACAAGACATAACCGGCAGCAACCTGAGCCTTACCTGGTTGCAGGAACATGTTCTCGCTGGTCTCTTCGCCCTCAGGCTTACGCAGAATAGAGAAAATAGTACCCACACCACCGTTAATGTCGATGTTAGAGCTGCCGTCCAGTGGATCAAATGCCACCAGGTAATGGCCTGAGTTCGGGCTTTCGACAATGGAGTCTTCTTCTTCAGAGGCAACCGCATGGACGTTAGGTGACTCAAGCAACAGAGTTTTTAACAGCTGATTGGCGACAACATCGAGCTTCTTTTGCGTTTCGCCCTGAATGTTTTCGTCCAGAGTTGAGCCTAAGACTCCAGCTAATGCGCCCTGATGCAGACGGAAAGAAATTTCCTTGGCTGCAATTTGAATGGTGTTAATAACAGAGATAAGCGATTCGCTGGTTTGATCCGCTCTCAGTGTTGGTAATAAACGTTTCATGAAAGTTCCTGCAGCTCTGGTTATTGGGTGCTAACAAATGTTTGTTCAGAGAGCGCAAATGATACCTTATTTTTTGGTAAAAATCCTGCTTGTCAGCAAGGACGGTGGTACACTTCCGGTATTTTTAAAGCGAACGGATTTAGAAAGCTCATGCACATTCATATTGTTGGGATTTGCGGAACGTTTATGGGAGGCGTGGCCGCCATTGCACAGCAACTTGGTCACCGGGTAACCGGGTCTGATGCTAAGGTCTATCCGCCCATGAGCACGCAACTGGAAAATCTCGGCATTGAATTGATGCAGGGCTACTCGCATAACAATTTAAAGCCATGCCCCGACATAGTGATTATCGGCAACGCGTTAAGCCGTGGTAACGACGAAGTTGAAGCGGTTTTACGGGAGCGTATTCCGTATGTGTCTGGCGCGCAATGGCTGCACGACAACGTATTAACTCAGCATTGGGTATTGGCGGTTGCCGGAACTCACGGAAAAACCACGACCGCGAGTATGCTGGCCTGGATTTTAGAAGATAACGGCTTTGATCCCGGTTTTATGATTGGCGGTGTGCCGGGAAACTTTCCGGTCAGTGCACGTTTAACCGATTCGAACTTTTTTGTGATTGAAGCCGATGAGTACGATACAGCGTTTTTTGATAAACGATCCAAGTTTGTTCATTACGCACCGGATACGTTAATTCTGAATAATCTGGAATTTGATCATGCAGACATCTTCCCAGATTTAGCGGCTATTCAACGACAGTTTGCGCATTTGCTGCGGGTCGTTCCCGACACCGGCCAGGTGATCTCACCCGCGGGCGATAAAGCTCTGGAAGAGGTGCTGAAGCAAGGCTGCTGGAGTCCGGTGCTACGTATGGGTGAGCAAGGTGACTGGCAGGCTAAATTGCTTAAAGCTGACGGTACGAAATTCGAAGTGCATTATCAGGGCAAATGCATTGCTCAGGTTAGTTGGAACGTATTGGGTACTCATAACGTTAACAATGCCATGATGGCGATTATGGCTGCTGCCCATGTTGGCATAAAAGCTGAGCAGAGCGCGCAGACGCTAGTCGGTTTTAAAAGTCCCAAGCGACGTATGGAGTTATTAGGCGAGCACCGCGGCGTAAAAGTTTTTGATGATTTTGCTCACCACCCCAGCGCGATTAAAACAACCGTATCCGGTTTACGCCAGCATCAGCCTGACAGTCGCATTATTGCGGTACTTGAACCGCGCTCAAATACCATGAAAATGGGCGTTCACAGCGATACTTTGGTTGAGTCATTAGAAGATGCAGACGATGTATTCGTGTTGCAGCCCGAAGGGCTACAATGGCAACTGACCGAAAAAATGCCCAAGGCGCATGTGTTTGAGTCGACCGATGACTTGCTGGCAGGGTTGCTGGCTGCAGTCAAAACCGGAGACGCCGTACTTATTATGAGCAATGGCAGCTTCGATGGTTTGCACCAGCGCTTTCTTAAAGCCCTGCAATAACTGAATGACACAGGAACTGTTCAATGAAAACCGACAATAGAATTACTGTTGCGATAACCGGTGCTTCGGGTGCCCCTTACGCGCTGCGTTTGTTACAATGTTTGCTTGATCAGGATCAACAGGTACTGTTGCTCATTTCCAGTGCTGCCCGGGTCGTACTGGCAACGGAGCAGGGTATGCAAATTCCGGCCGCTCCTGACAAAGCAGCGGCAATGCTATGTGAACACTTTTCGGTTGGTGCTGAGCAACTCAAAGTTTACGGCAAAGAAGAATGGTTTTCGCCGGTGGCTTCGGGTTCAGCTGCGCCCGCAAAAATGGTGGTTTGCCCCTGTTCAACCAGCACCTTGTCGTCAATTGCGCATGGCAGCAGTAATACGTTGATCGAGCGCGCCGCCGATGTCGTACTGAAGGAGCGTGGACAATTAATTTTAGTTCCGAGAGAGTCTCCGCTTTCGACAATCCATTTACAAAACATGCTGCAACTCAGTCAGCAGGGCGTAACGATAATGCCGGCAGCGCCGGGCTTCTATCATCAACCAGAAAGCATTGATGATTTAATCGATTTTATGGTGGCCAGAATCCTGGATCATCTTGGCCTTGAGCAGCGTTTAGTCAGCCGTTGGGGCTATGGAAAGGAGTCATAAAGAGATCTATGAAAGCACTAGAAATTACAGGCTTGCGAAAAACATACCGCGGTGGTTTTGAAGCCTTAAAAGGTATTGATTTAGAGGTTGAGGAAGGTGATTTCTATGCACTGCTTGGTCCTAATGGAGCAGGGAAATCGACCACCATCGGAATTATCTCATCGCTGGTAAATAAAACCTCGGGTCAGGTGAAGGTTTTCGGTTACGACTTAGACACGCAGCTCACCGATTTAAAACGCCAAATTGGTTTGGTGCCGCAGGAGTTTAACTTCAATCAGTTTGAAACCGTTCAGCAAATTGTAGTCAACCAGGCGGGTTACTACGGTGTTCCGCGGTCTCTGGCGAAAGAGCGCTCTGAAAAATATCTGCAGCAGCTGGGGTTATGGGATAAGCGCAATGAGCCGGCACGCTCTTTGTCTGGAGGCATGAAACGCCGTTTGATGATTGCCCGCGCATTACTGCACGAACCTAAATTACTGATTCTGGATGAGCCAACGGCAGGCGTTGATATCGAACTGCGCCGGTCCATGTGGGACTACCTGACCAAGATAAACCAGCAGGGTATTACCATTATTCTGACCACGCACTACCTGGAAGAAGCCGAAATGCTGTGCCGTAATATCGGTATTATTGATAGTGGCCGCATTATTGAAAACACGTCAATGAAGCGCTTGCTGGCGCAGCTAAGCCGTGAAACCTTTGTCTTAGATTTAGAACCGGGCCATAACGGTGCAGAAATAGAGAACTTTAATCACCGTTGGACAGATGAGCAGACACTGGAAGTGGAAGTTGATAAAAATGCCGGGCTGAACGCCGTTTTCGAGCAGCTTTCTGCCCAAAAGGTAAAAGTACTGTCAATGCGCAATAAAGCCAACCGTTTAGAGGAATTGTTTGTGTCTATGGTCGAGCAGGGGCGTCAGCAGGAGGAAGCCAAATGAGCCATTCCGCAGCGAATTTTATTGCGTTAAAAACCATCTGGATCAAAGAATGCACTCGCTTTCTTCGTATTTGGATACAAACTCTGGTGCCGCCGGCAATCACCATGACGCTTTACTTTGTCATTTTCGGTAGCATTGTGGGCGAACGAATTGGTGAAATGAGTGGCGTCGGCTACATGGAGTTCATTGTTCCCGGCCTTATTATGATGTCGGTGATTACCAACTCCTATTCCAATGTGGCGTCATCTTTCTTTAGTGCTAAGTTTCAGCGCAATATCGAAGAGATGCTGGTGTCGCCGGTTCCAACCGCCGTTATTATTGCCGGTTATGTCGGTGGCGGTATGGCCAGAGCCTTGATTGTCGCGGTTATTGTTACTTGTGTGTCTTTCTTTTTTGTAGAAGACATCCAAATTGCTCATATTGGTTACGTGATATTAACGGTCATTTTAACCTCCACCTTATTCTGTCTGGGCGGGTTAATTAATGCCGTTTACGGTAAAACCTTTGACGATATTTCTATCGTTCCGACATTCGTACTGACGCCGCTAACCTATTTAGGCGGTGTGTTTTACTCGGTTAGTCTGTTGCCGGAATTCTGGCAGAAAGTCTCTATGGCAAACCCGGTGTTGTATATGGTTAATGGCTTCCGTTATGGTTTCTTAGGTCAGTCAGACGTGGGTATCGGTCTTGCCATAGCGGTTCTGGTGGGCTTCAATGTGCTGTTCTTTGCGGCGGCTTATTATATCCTCGATAAAGGCATAGGGATCCGCTCCTGATGCAGCAGGCAAGACCGGTTACGACTAACCAGAATGGGCCGCATGAAGACACTGAAGCCGCGGTTCGTCGCCATTTAGAAAGTGAGTTTCTGAAACCGATTCAGGAGCACAACCAGCAGGCGTTCGACGAAATTCATGCGCAGGTAAAGAGCTGGGGCGGGCCTGTTATTTTGGATTCGTGCTGCGGCGTGGGCGAGAGTACGGCAAAACTGGCAGAAATTCACCCTGATGCTATGGTTATCGGCGTTGATAAGTCCGCGCATCGGGTTGACCGTCACAGCCACTATCAGACCAGCGAGAATGGTCAGCGTTATTGGGTGGTAAGAGCTGATCTGAATGACTTCTGGCGATTGGCGAACCGGGCCGGATGGCAGCCCCGGCAGCATTGTATTTTTTACCCGAATCCCTGGCCTAAATCGGCTCATTTAGCACGCCGCTGGCATGGTAGCCCGGTATGGAAAGATGTGGTTGCGCTTGGTGGTGAATTGCATATGCGTTCTAATTGGAGCTTATACTTGTTAGAAGTGGCGCAGGCACTTAAGGTGAGCGGGCATTACGCCGATATCTCACTGCTGTCCGATGACGCTGAGCCAATAACCCCTTTTGAACGCAAATATAAGAACAGCGGTCAGGCTTTATGGCAACTGCACGCGAATTTATCTAAGGAGTCTTGATTGAGCCCTAAACCAGAAATAGCGGAAGTGAACCAGGAGTCGTTGTATCGTATTTTTACGATACCTGAGGCTCCTGACTCAACGCTGGGTAAAATCGAAAAGCATCTTTCAGAAAACCTGATGGGTTTTTTAGGTGAACACATTGTTGCCCGGGAAAAACCGCTGCAGGAAATTGAGCGTGACTTTGATAAGTCACAGATACCGGAAGAGCCTGCTTTTGTTTCCGACCATACAGAATTTCTGCTGGATAAGCTGGT
The DNA here is from genome assembly GCF_034422975.1 of Idiomarina sp. PL1-037. NCBI lineage: Bacteria > Pseudomonadati > Pseudomonadota > Gammaproteobacteria > Alteromonadales > Idiomarinaceae > Idiomarina > Idiomarina sp. PL1-037. The sequence goes on along the minus strand of NZ_CP139873.1, from coordinate 2,469,009 downwards.
CGCTCATTCGGTGCATACGGCGTCACCACGCTTTATTGGGCATATGACATCTGCCTTACCTTATTTTCTGCTGCCTTTAGCTAAACTCATGGTGGGGCTGAATCAGAATCTGGTTAAAATTGAGACGTCTAAAGCCTTCACGCCGCTGGAGCGTAACGTTATTGGCATGATGCATCACTTGGTGTATCAGCAGGATGCGCCGTTTTATAATCGCTGGATGCACAGCGCGCAACATTCTTTGGGAGCTTTTTGCTCGGGTGGAACTATAGCCAATATGACCGCGCTTTGGGTCGCTCGAAATCGCTTGTTGCAGGCTGACGGCGATTTTGCGGGAATTGCCGCAGATGGATTGGCCGCAGGCCTTCAACATTACGGTTATTCAAAGCTAACCGTCGTGGTGTCTGAGCGTGGTCACTATTCCTTAAGCAAAGCAGCTGACGTACTTGGTATTGGTCGCCGAAATTTAGTCTCAGTTGCAACCGACAGCGACAACCGCATTCGCATTGATGAACTGCGTAAAACCTGTGCGCGGATTACAGAAGAGGGCGGCAAAGTGCTTGCTCTTGTGGGCGTTGCGGGTACCACCGAAACTGGGCACATCGATCCTCTCGACGAAATGGCTACTGTAGCAGAAGAAGTGGGTGCACACTTTCACGTTGACGCGGCGTGGGGGGGAGCGACTTTATTGTCCGAACAGCACCGTTCACTACTGGCTGGTATTGAGAGAGCCGACAGTGTCACTATTGATGCGCATAAGCAAATGTATGTCCCTATGGGCGCAGGCGTGGTGCTGTTTAAGAGCCCGTCACTGGTTAAATCGATAGAACATCACGCCGAATATATTATCCGTCAAGGCTCTAAAGATTTAGGGGCACACTCAATGGAAGGTTCACGCGCGGGTATGGCTATGATGGTGTTTTCAGCCATGCACGTTATTGGCCGCCGTGGTTACGAGCTGCTGATTAATAACAGTATTGATAAAGCGCGTTATTTCTCGAAGCTGATTTCTGAGCAGGATGACTTTGAAGTCATTACTGAGCCGGAGCTTTGTATTCTGACCTATCGTTTTGTGCCAGCTAAAGTAAAAAAGGTGCTGGATAAAGCGACACCAGAGCAGCTGGCGCGACTAACTCCGCACTTAAACGCATTGACGCGTTATATTCAAAAACGTCAGCGGGAAAGCGGGCAGTCGTTTGTGTCACGAACTAAATTGACACCTGCTCAATATCATCATGAGCCAACGGTGGTTTTTCGTGTGGTTCTGGCAAACCCATTAACAACCGACGACATGCTTCAGGAAGTGTTATGCGAACAGCGTAAAATTGCGGCAAAAGCCACCAGTTTGCGTGGCGCTTTGCACACTGAAATGCGCGAACTGGGTATGCTTATTTAGTCGCTGTGTTGGTAACCCGTAAGTTATCAATTAAACGCGTTTTCCCCATAAAAGCGGCTGCCAAAATGACCCACTCAGGGTCTTCAGGAGTCGCTTCCTGTAAATCTGCGGCGTTGCGAATACTGAAATAGTCCGGCACAAACCCGGCTTCAGTCAGCTTTTCTTTTGCTGCAGCTTCCAGCTCCCCAAAATGAGTATTTACACTCAGTTTCGCTTTGGTTTCTTCCAGGGTTTTATAAAGCGCCGCCGCTTGCTGCTTTTGCTCTGTGGATAAGTAACCATTACGAGAGCTCATGGCCAGGCCACTGGTTTCCCGCTGTGTGGCTGTTCCCAGAACTTCTACAGGCAGGCTTAGGTCTTGTACCATTAAGCGAATAAGCTGAAGTTGTTGATAATCTTTTTCGCCAAATACGGCCAATTGTGGCTGCACCATATTAAATAGCTTACAGACAACAGTAGCGACGCCGGTGAAGTGCCCCGGGCGACTGGCTCCGCAAAGAATGTCACTAATGCCAGGGACGTCAATTCGCGTCTGTTTGTCGAGCCCGCGGGGATACATATCACTTACCTGAGGGCTAAATACCGCAGAGACCCCTAAAGCATCCAGCGCCTGACAGTCGGCTTTGAGCGTGCGCGGATAACTGTCGAGATCCTCATTTGCACCGAATTGCATCGGATTGACAAAAATACTGACAACCACGTTGTCGCATCGTTCCAACGCCGTTTTGACCAACTGCAGGTGACCGTCGTGCAGGTTGCCCATAGTCGGTACTAAAGCGACTTCAGACTGCTGTTGACGCCATCTGCGAAGTTCAGCAAGGGATTTTAGAATTCTCATTTGTAGCTATGCTCTGCTGTTGGAAACTCGCCTGAGCGCACCTGTTCTGAATATAAACGGAATGCATCAGCAAGCGAGCCACCCTGAGCTAAAAAGTCTTTGGCAAATTTAGGCAGGTAGTCGCTGTTCATACCGAGCATATCGTGCATGACCAAAATTTGTCCGTCGGTGTCTGCGCCTGCGCCAATACCAATAGTGGGAATAGATACCTGGTCGGTAATACGTTTCCCCAGAGAAGCGGGTACGCATTCCAGAACAAGCAATTGAGCGCCGGCCTCTTCGAGAGCCAAAGCCTGGTTCAGTGTGTCCTCGGCTTGTTGTTGCTCTTTGCCTTGTACTTTATAACCACCAAGAACATTAACCGATTGTGGTAGTAAACCAAGGTGAGCGCACACCGGAATGCCCCGGGTCTTTAAGCCTTTAATGGTTTCAACCAACCAGTGACCGCCTTCCAGCTTTACCATGTTGGCGCCCGCCTGCATTAAAGCTGCGGCGACATCATAGGCTTGCTCAGGTGTGCTATAAGTCATAAAAGGCATGTCTGCTATAACAAAGGCATTGCTCGCGCCACGACGCACACATTGAGTGTGGTAAATCATATCATCGACGGTTACCGGCACCGTTGAGTCGCGACCCTGGACAACATTACCCAGTGAATCGCCCACCAAAATAAAGTCGACGCCCTGCTCGGTCATGAGTTTAGCGAAACTTGAGTCATAGGCGGTGAGGGAGCTGATCTTGGTCCCTTCCTGTTTCATTTTTTGTAACGTTGCAATGCTGGTTTTGGTTGTTGCCATGACGCACCTTCAGCAGTTTTAAATGGTTATATCAGACCGACAGATTAGCACGTCCAGACCCTCTTCGGTAAGAGTCTCTGTTTGTTGTTTTGCGGTATTGCCATTAGGCAAAAGTTTGTCGGCGGCTATTTCGGCCAGAGGATAAAGTACAAAGCTGCGTTCGTATAACCCCGGGTGAGGAACCCGGAGAGAGTCAGTTTGATGTTGTTGTTCATCAAACAGCAGCAGATCCAAGTCCAGCGTGCGCTCGCCCCAATGCCTGACACGTTTACGACCAAAAGCATCTTCTATATCGTGCAAAGCTTGCAGAAGATCAGCCGCCAGTAAGCTGGTGCTTACAGAACAAACGGCATTAACGTAGTCGGGCTGGTCCTGCGGGCCCATAGGCTTGCTACCGTAAAGTGAGGAATAAGCTAATAATTGCCAGCGGGAATCATTATTCAGCACATTTAAAGCCGATAGAATATTATCCACCGGCTTGCCCAGGTTACTACCCAGCGCAATAAAGGCTTTATGTTGCGTCATTACCTTTGTTTTCCTGAGGCTTCCGGCGCGGACCACGACGACGGCGCGGTTTGCGCCGGCCTGACTTCGCTTCCGGCTTAGACGACTTTAATTGCTCCGGGTTGTCCTGCGCTTTACTCCAGTGCTCTGCCAGCCCGGCTAATTTCTTATCGCCGTTTTCCGCATAAGAGCGTAACAATAAAAAGTCGTAGGCCGCACGAAACCGTTTATGTTCAAGCACTTTCTGAGCGCGCACGCCTTTAGTGATATTCAAGCGACGCTGCAATTGCCAGATATCTCTGGCTGGCAGACTGAACCGCTTGGGTAATGAAACGCGTTGCGACTGTCTGTGAATAACATCAGCTGCGGCAACGTTTAATGCGTCCATTGGTGGCAGGCCACCTTCGTTCTCAAGTTGTTCGCGTCGAGCCTGCAACGGCCACCACAACAACACCGCAATTAAATAGGCCGGGGTAACACGCTGTTCTTCTGCAATGCGTCTATCGGTGTCTTTAAAGGCCTTCAGCATCATTTGATAGGCCGGGCTTTGTTCATCAGCGACGTAATCTTTCAGCATCGGGAATAACTGCTGAAACAGTCCGAAATCTTTCATCATCAGGAAGTTAGCTTCAGCTTTGCCCGACATAAACATTTTCAGGAACTCGTCAAACAAACGCGCCGGTGGAATGTTTATCAGTAACGGGGCAAGTTCTTTTAACGGACCGCTGACTGAGTCATCCATTTGCATATTCAGTTTTGTGGCAAAGCGAACGGCGCGAAGCATGCGCACCGGATCTTCACGGTAGCGTACTTCCGGGTCACCAATCATCCGCAAAATACCGGCGTTAATGTCATCAACGCCGTTGGCAAAATCGTAGATCGCGAAATCGGCAATATTGTAATACAGCGCATTGGTGGTAAAGTCGCGGCGCTCGGCGTCTTCTTCTATGCTGCCGTAGACATTATCGCGAACCAGCTGACCATGCTCATCCTGGTCTGCCGTGCGGTTTTTCTTGTTTTCTTCCTGCGGGCTGTCCCCGTGGTGGCCGCGGAAAGTAGCAACTTCAATGACTTCTTTGCCAAACACGACATGCGCAAGGCGGAAGCGACGACCAATTAGGCGACAGTTACGAAATAGGGATTTAATCTGCTCTGGTGTGGCATTGGTGGTGACATCAAAATCTTTTGGCTCAAGCCCCAGTAGAATATCGCGGATGCAACCGCCAACCAGATAGGCTTCAAAACCGCTGTTGTGCAGACGGTAAAGAACCTTTATTGCATTTTTACTGATATCGCTACGGGATACTGGATGTTTGTCCCGTGGGATAACCTGTAACTTGGGTAACCGGCTGGATTCAGGCTCTGCCGCCTTACTGGAAAAGGCGCGCTTTGCCAGTGCTTTTATTCGCTTAATAATGGTGGTTCTCCCTTACCATTGTTTTTATTTAGAATCAGTTGTTGTCTGTATATTGTACCGTTAACGACCTGCTATATGCCACTTTTTGCACCAACTTTGCAACGCCTGTTGCAATATTTCCCTGACAGGGCTTTGCCGCAGCTCCGGTTCCGGCTCAATACCCAGATAATTCAGCGCCATGAACAGGTTATTACTTGCCTGGCTGGACTCAATCGGCGGCGCATGGTTTTGTTTACTCAACTTGCGACCATCGTCATTCATTATCAGCGGTAAATGCATCATTCGTGGCTGATTTCCGGTGAAATACTGCCATAAAGTGAGCTGCCAGAAGCTAGGAGTTATCAAGTCGCTACCACGTACAATATCGGTAACTCCCTGTTCAATATCATCAACGACCACAGCCAGCTGGTAAGCATACAATCCGTCGCGGCGTTTCAGTACGAAGTCTTCACAGACTGAAGCAGAGTGATCTTCTAATACGCCGTGCACGCGGTCATTAAATGCATCAATCGGATTATTGTTAACAAAGCGCAGGGCGAAGGGGGTTGAACGAGGCTGGTGGTTACGACAGTAGCCATCGTAGTGATCGCTGCGGGCACGAATAGCCCGACGACTGCAGTCACATTGATAAAGACGCTGAGCGTTTTCCAGCTGGTTGAGCTGATGCTGGTAAACTGAGTCACGCTGGCTTTGGTATAAAACGGGGCCATCCCACTCTAAACCGTGAGCTTCTAACTGAGTTAAAATGGTATTGGCCGCTCCGGCCACGGCTCGCGGTTTATCGACATCTTCAATGCGAACCAGCCATTCACCTTTATGCGCTTTAGCATCTAAGTAGCTACCAACGGCAGCTACTAATGATCCCAGGTGCAAAGGCCCTGAAGGTGTTGGTGCAAAACGGCCACGATACATGAGCCTTTAGGCTCCGGTCATTTGCTTCTCTTTCATTTCCGCCAGCGTTTTACAGTCCACGCACTGGTCAGCTGTTGGGCGAGCTTCTAAGCGGCGGATACCAATTTCAATACCGCACGATTCGCAAAAGCCAAAATCATCTTCTTCTATCTTTTGTAAAGTTTTTTCAATCTTCTTAATCAACTTACGCTCACGGTCACGTGTACGTAGTTCGATACTGAACTCTTCTTCCTGCGCAGCGCGGTCTACCGGGTCAGGAAAATTCGCTGCTTCGTCTTTCATATGATGCACTGTGCGATCAACTTCCTGACGTAATTGACGACGCCATTCTTCCAGAATACGACGAAAATGCGCACGTTGCGCATCGTTCATGTACTCTTCACCCTGTTTTTCCTGATACGGCTCCAGGCCGGCCATCGCCAGGATGCCATGGGTTTTCTTATCCTTGCCTTGAGGCATCATGGATCTCCTACATTCTCTATAAAAGAGTGCTTAAAAAGCGGTACATTAAAAAAAGGACGCTACGTATACCAGAAAGGGGTACGGTTGGCAATGTCATTCGGATTAAATTTCTGCGGTAAAATTGTGAATGTATTGAGTTTTAAAGGCTTACGGGAACTGGTCTCTCCAGTTTTATTTCTTTCGCCGACGCGCGGCACTTTACGGCATAAAACTCGACTCCGACTGACGCTGCTTTTTTACACAGCTCAGCATACTGGGTATCGATATGTGCGGCGGGGGAAACTTGTTCAATACCGTCGTGCATTACCATGTATAGCTGCACGGCGCGATGACCATCGGCCACAACCTGCATAAGTTCATTAAGGTGTTTATGAGCGCGTTGGCTGACTGCGTCGGGAAAGTAACCCTGACCCGCATCCGCTAAAGTGACACTTTTCACTTCAATAAAGCATTCACGGTTATTCTGGTCGACAGCCCACCAGTCGATGCGGCTTTTTTCTTTACCGTAGCGTTGCTCTGGTTTTAGCTCTTGCCACTGGCTTAATTCAGGCACAAGGTTGGTTTGCAGTAACTCTCCGGCCATGCGGTTAGCGTGCTGTGTATTGACCACAATAATTTCACCGTTGTTATTCTGAGCGAGCTCCCAGGTCAGTGAGTATTTACGTTTGGGGTTATCAGAAACACTGCACCAGGCCGTAAAGCCAGGCTCTGCACATCCGGTCATGGCTCCGGTATTAGGGCAGTGGGTTGTTGTCGTTTCGTTGTCACCAAAATCAATGTCGGCGAGAAAACGCTTGTATCTTTTTTGCAAAACTCCCTGGCGCAGGGGCTTGTTAAATTGCATCAGAGACCTCATAACTCTAGTATAAACAGACAGCAAATTATCGGGAGAGGTACAGAATGTCCAGCGCACTCGCAATCTATTTAACTCAGGAAGCCCCCGCAAGTTATTGGAATCCAAAATCAAACTTAGTCTTTGGCGAAAACAAAGCACACATCATCTTAGTTGAAGATGAAGCTGAAAACTTGCGGCGTATCCAGAAAGCAGGCCGGACTCTGGACAATACCGGAGCAGTAACCATTGAAGCTGCTGGCAGTGACTGGAATCTGGAGCGTCAGTGGGCGTTGTCACAAGGGTTTACGTCAACCTTGTCAACCAACCAGGTTATCTGGAGTAAAACCGATGAACCCGCCGCGAAAGAACTTGATGCCATGCGTGAAGCGACTCGTTTCAGTCGCGAGCTGACCAACTTGTCAGCGGAAGAGGTTTATCCTGAAAGTTTGGCGCAACGCGTAACCGAGCACTTTAAGGCTCTGGCACCAGATACCGTCAGCGCGGAATTCATAAAAGGTGAAGCGCTGAAAGATGCCGGCTGGATGGGAATTTATACGGTAGGTCGCGCCAGTCAGCACGCGCCGGGGTTGTTGGTATTAGATTACAACCCAACCGGCGATGACAATGCGCCAGTAGAAACCGCGTTGATAGGTAAAGGTATTACCTACGACAGTGGTGGTTACAGCATTAAGCCAAGCGAAGGCATGCTCGCTATGAAGTGCGACATGGGTGGTGCAGCTACCGTATCCGGTGCATTGTCGTTGGCAATACGCCGCGGTTTGAATAAGCGTGTGAAGCTCATTCTTTGCTGTGCCGAAAACATGATTGATGGCCGCGCGTACAAGTTAGGCGACATTATTCGCTATAAAAACGGCCTGACGGTTGAAGTTGTTAATACCGATGCAGAAGGTCGTCTGGTGCTGGCCGATGGCTTACAGGCCGCGGGTGAGTTTGGTGCTAAACAGATTATTGATGCGGCGACACTGACCGGCGCCGCGCAAATGGCGGTTGGTAATGAGTACAACGCGCTGTTTAGTGTGGATGAAGTGGCTGCCACTAAAGCATTGGCGAATGCGGATAAAGAAAATGAGCTATTGTGGCGCTTACCGTTGGCCCCATGGCACAGTGAGAACTGCCCGTCAGCGTTTGCTGATACGGCCAACAGCCGCCCGCAAAAAGGTGGTGGTGCCGGTGGTGCAAGTAATGCCGCGGGCTTTTTACTGCGCTTTGCGCCGAACAGCGGCAAAGGCTGGCTGCACTTCGATTTAGCTGGCGCTTACCAAAAATCGGCGACCTCTATGTGGGCGACAGGCGCTACCGCGGCCGGTGTTCGCACCATAGCCGCAACCGTACAAGGTGATTAATTTGGCATGACCTTGCCAATTGAGAGCGTGCTGCCGGAGCTGGCGAAAGCCTTTCCGGCAGCGCGTGTCGTTATTGAGGCACCGCCCGGTGCCGGTAAATCAACACAACTTCCGCTATTTCTGTTGCAGCAGGGTATTGCTAATGACGGTCTTATTGTCATGCTGCAGCCCCGGCGTGTTGCTGCGCTGAATATTGCTCATTATTTGGCTAAGCAGTTGGGCGAGTCGGTAGGGGAGCAAGTTGGTTACACGGTGCGCGGCGACAGCAAGCGCAGTAAGGCAACTAAGTTACTCGTTATTACGGAAGGCGTGTTGGTGCGATGGCTACAGGAGGATCCTGAGCTTGGCGGTATTGGCACGCTAATCTTCGATGAATTCCACGAACGCAATTTGCACAGTGACTTGAGTCTGGCGTTGGTGATTGATGCCCTGCCATTGCGTCCGGATTTAAACCTGCTGATTATGTCGGCCACCTTGCCCGCAGAAAGTCTTAAACTCTGGTTAGAGAGTTACTGTGATCAGGTGCAGGTTTTGCGCAGCGAAGGCCGGAGTTATCCGGTTGAGTATCACTATCGCCCAGCATCTCATGTTACTCAATGGCTGACTGACTTACCCAAAGTGGTTGTCGAAGCCTTTGCTGCTGCCGAAAAAGGTGTTCTGGTTTTCCTACCCGGTGTTTATGAAATACAAAAGATTGCGACTGAACTGAGCCAGCGAATGCCGCCGGGCACAATCATTTTACCCCTGCACGGGCGTATCCCCTTGCAGCAACAGCGGCAAGTATTAAAGGCGCCGGACCAAAAACGCATTATTCTGGCAACGAATATTGCTGAAACCAGCTTAACTCTGGACGGTATTGATGTGGTTGTCGACAGTGGTCGCGAGCGCCGGGCTCAATACCTGCCGCAATACGGGCTAAGCCAGTTAGCAACGCAGCGTATTGCCAAAGCATCGGCGACACAACGTGCCGGCCGTGCGGGTCGCCAGCAGGCCGGGCAATGTTTTCGCTTGTGGGCGCGCTCCGATGAACATGGCTTTGCCGATTATGCGCCTCCGGACGTCGCCACTCAGGATTTATCAGCACTGGTACTGGATGTACTGCGCTGGGGCAGTGAGGTGAATCAACTGGCCTGGTTTTCTCAGCCCGACCCCGGCCATTGCGCCGCGGCGACCGACTTTTTAGCCAGCACCGGCTTAATAAAACAGGGGCAGTTAACCGCAAAAGCCCGACAGCTCGAGTCCGGCGGTTTTGATCCCAGAATTTTATTGGTGGCGGACGCAGCCAAAGCTTTGGCGAACGAGCAGCAAGCTGCTATGGCTCGTGTTCTGGCTACACTGGAAGAGCCGCAAACTAGCATAAAAACAGTCGATCTATTTGAACGCACTCAGCAGCATTATCAACAACAAAAACAGGCGCCTTTGTGGCAACAACGCTGGCGCTATTGGTTAAACCATTTTGGGCTGAAAGAAGTTGCAGACTCCGCGGAATCCGCAACAACCTGTGAAGAAGGCCTTGCCGCTGCCTTACTGCAAGGTTACCCCGACCGAGTCGCAAAGTATGATGCCAGCCGAGGCGACTTTCAACTGGCCTGTGGCGGGCGGGTGAGTGGCGACAGCAGTCGCCTTAAGCAGCCAACCTGGGCAATTATTTTTGATGTCACCTTTCATGAGCAAAATACGATAGGCCGCAGCCGCTGTCTGTTACCTGTGGACGATGCCTTGTCGTTACTGAAAGAAGCCGGCATACCTTTGCAGACCAGGAAAACAGCTGAATGGGTAGGTGAGCAGCAACAACTGCGACAAATAACTCGTACTCAGCTGGGCTCCCTGGTACTCAGCCAGACTACGAATAGTGGACCGGTTTCCAATGAACAAAAAGCCGAAGCCTTCTGCCTGTGGTTGCGCGATAAAGGCCTGGATAAACTCAACTGGAGTCAACGCGCGAAACAGCTACAACGGCGGGTCTACTGGCTGCAACAAGCCGGAGAGCTGGGGGCTTACGACATGAGCGATGCAGGACTACTTAATAGCCTGGAGCGCTGGGCTGCGCCATACTGGACGAATATCCGGTCATTAAAACAATTGCAGCAGTGGGATCCTTACGAGGCCTTGTGTTATTTTCTCGACTACTCAGAACTGCAACGTCTTAATTCGGCTTGTCCTGAATGGTGGCAAACTCCGACAGAACGTAAAGTGTTTATAAATTATCTGGACGATACCCCCAGAGTTGAGGTCAAATTACAGGAAATGTTTGGTGTCTCTGAATCGCCTAAAATTATTGATAACCAACAAGTTGTGACCGTGGATCTTCTGTCTCCGGCCGGGCGTCTGTTACAGCGAACCAATGATCTCGCGAGTTTCTGGCAAAATGCGTACGCCGACGTGCGCAAAGAAATGCGTGGTCGCTACCCTAAGCATCCGTGGCCCGAAGACCCTCTGAATGCAACCGCAACGTTTAAAACCAAAAGGCAGCAGTAGTGATAAAAAGTCGATGGTTTCAATACCTATTCTGGACAAGCTTTAAGATAGGGCTGGTACTTATCGCCGTCATCGGGCTTTATGCCATTTATCTGGATGCCAGTTTGTCGCGTCATTTTAGTAACAAGCGCTATCAGGCACCTGCTTTGGTTTACGCCGATGAGGTAACGTTAAGAAAGAGTCATCCTATGCGTCTGCAACGTTTGGTCGATGTTCTGGAGCGGGTGGGTTATCAGCGTAATAGTAATACCGGGCAGTCGGGTTACTACTCGGTTGGTAAAAACAATGTCATGGTGCACAGGCGGCCTTTCGACTTTTCCGATGGACCGCAAATGGCGCAAAGAGTGCAAATTAACTTTCGCGGTGACCGTATTGAGTCGATAAAAAGCTGGCCCAGTGGCAGAGAGCTGGAAAGCTTTCGTCTGGAACCCGAGCTGATAGGCCGCATTAGTACCTTAAGTAAAGAAGACCGTTTGTTAGTTGGGCTGGAAGTCGTGCCTAACTTACTTATTGAAACCTTATTAAAAGTTGAAGACAGAAACTTCTATCATCATCAGGGCGTATCGCCGTGGTCTATTCTGCGGGCTTTAGCTGCTAACTTAAAAGCGGGCAGAACGGTTCAGGGCGGCTCTACTCTTACTCAGCAACTGGTCAAAAACATTTATCTGAGCCGAGAGCAGACATTGTGGCGCAAGTTTCACGAAGCCATGATGTCGCTGGTTATCGATTACCGTTTTGATAAAAACACCATATTAGAGACCTACCTGAACGAAGTGTATTTTGGGCAGGACGGAAGCAATGCGATTCACGGTATAGGGCTTGCCAGCCAGTTCTATTTTGGTAAGCAAGTACAGGAGCTAACCCCAAGCGAAATTGCTTTAATGGTGGGGATGATAAAAGGTCCTTCTTATTACGACCCAAGACGTTTCCCGGAGCGCGCCCAAAGCCGCAGAGACACCGTGCTTAAAGTCATGTTTGAACAGGACCTGCTTGGTAAAGATAACTACGTTGCGGCGGTTGAACAGCCGCTTGACGTTAAAGAAAGCCGCCGTCTGGTTGAGCACCCGTACCCCCATTATATGGACTTAGTACGTCGGGAAATGAAGCGCATTATCCTGCCGGAAGACTGGCAGGAAACCGGGCTGAAAATCTTTACGCATTTGCAGGTGGACGCACAAAGTGCAGTACAGCGTTCGTTAGCACAACAGCTTATGGCTGGCGGCGAAGATAAAAAGTTAGAAGGCGCAATGGTCGTTGCTGATTACCGTAACGGCACGGTGAGTGCACTGGCTGGTGGCCGCTTAAGTCAGGCTATAGGTTATAACCGGGCGCTGTTAGCATTGCGACCAATAGGTTCATTAATGAAGCCCATCATTTATGCCGCCGCGATGCAGGATTCAGGCGTTGGTCTGCATACCCCGGTCGCAGATGAGCCCATTACGTTGTCTGACAAAAAAGGCAAAGAATGGAAGCCGCAGAACTACGATAAAGAATTTGATGGTAGTTTGTTGCTGTACGATGCCTTGGTCCAGTCGCGCAACTTACCGGCCGTTCGGGTGGGCATGGAAGTGGGCATAGATCAACTGGTGAGTTATTTACGCGAGTTAGGCGTGACAACGCCGTTACAAGCCTATCCATCGCTGACTTTGGGGGCTGCGTCATTGTCTCCTATGGCGGTGACACGAATGTACAGTGCGTTGATGAATGATGGTCGTTATCAGTCTTTGGCTGCGGTTTCGTCTATCACCACGCATCAGGGTGAGGTGCTTTATAGGCGCGAAGCACCGGAGACAGAAGAAGTTTTCGATAAAAACGTGTCTTATCTGACTCGTTATGGTTTACGTGGAGTAGTGGCTGAGGGCACAGCAAGTCGTCTTCAAAGTGCGTTAGCCGGTCAGGTAGTTGGTGGCAAGACAGGTACAACGAATGATTATCGTGACAGCTGGTTTGTGGCTGTAGATGGCGAGCATGTAGTTACGGTTTGGTTAGGCCGTGACGATAATCAACCCGTAGGCTTAACCGGCAGTAGCGGGGCTCTCAACGTTGTGGCGGATTTTTATGATTACTTACCGCCGTTGAGCATGGCTTTAGATGTACCGGAGCCTCTGCAAATGCAAAACTTTCACCCGACAACGGGACAGCGAATTCCTGAAGATTGCGGTAATGGTCGTAAATTACCGGCTGAGGAAATCAGGCTTCCCGAGGATATTACCTGTGAAGGCAATATCCGCGAGAAAAGCTGGTGGGAGCGTTTATTTGGTGGCTAACTTAGCAAAGGCTTTTTCAGCGGCATCCAGAGTGTTCTGAATGTCTTCTTCACTGTGCGCTGCGGACATAAAGCCGCCTTCAAAGGCCGATGGCGCAAGATACACGCCTTGCTCTAACATGGCGTGATAGAACGTCTTAAAGTGTTCCATATTACACTGTGTAGCCTGAGCGTAAGTGGTCACTTCGGGCTCTTCGGTAAAGAAGAAACCAAACATAGAACCGGCGCGGTTGGTTGTCATTGGTACACCAGCCTTGTCAGCGCGTTCCTGCAAGCCGTCCAGTAGCGTGTCAACGCGTTGGTAAAGCTGGTCATAAAGCCCTGGGGTAGATAATTGCTGTAATGCCGCTAAGCCGGCGGCCATAGCAACCGGGTTTCCCGATAAGGTGCCTGCCTGATAAACAGGACCCAACGGCGCAATGTAGTTCATAACTTCTTTTTTGCCGCCGAAAGCGCCGACTGGCATACCGCCACCAATCACCTTACCTAAAGTTGTGAGGTCAGGTTTAACCTTGTAGCGATCTTGAGCGCCGCCCGGGGCCACACGGAAACCGGTCATGACTTCATCAAAAATCAGGACTGAACCATGCTCGTCACAAAGACTGCGTAAGCCTTCCAAAAAGCCTTGAGCTGGTGGAATGCAGTTCATGTTACCAGCTACCGGCTCAACAATAATGCAGGCAATTTCATCGCCCATTTCAGCGAAAATTTGTTTCACTGATTCAATATCGTTGTAAGTGGCGGTTAAGGTATGTTTGGCAAAATCTTCAGGAATGCCGGGCGAGTTAGGAACACCCAGAGTCAAAGCACCTGAACCCGCTTTAACCAGCAAGGAGTCGGCGTGGCCGTGGTAGTTACCTTCAAACTTCAGAATTTTATCCCGGCTGGTGTAGCCGCGTGCCAGGCGAATGGCCGTCATAGTGGCTTCAGTGCCGGAATTTACCATACGCACCTTTTCAATAGAAGGGACTATTTTGCGAATAGTCTCCGCCATGGTGATTTCAACTTCCGTTGGTGTACCGAAGCTCAAGCCTCGCTTTGCTGCCTGCAGAGTGGCCTCTAACACTGCCGGGTGATTATGTCCCAGAATCATGGGACCCCATGAGCCGACGTAATCGATATAACGTTTGCCGTCGGCATCCACCATGTAAGCGCCTTCAGCACGCTCAAAGAAAATGGGGCTGCCGCCAACTCCATTAAACGCCCGAACCGGCGAGTTAACGCCTCCGGGGATACTGATTTGTGCCTGAGTATATAATTCTTCTGAGCGACTCATGTCGTAACTACCTCTTTACTGTTGGCTTTTTTCGCTGTACCAGATGACATCACATTGGTGTTTATCAACCTGGTCAACGACTCCAAGTGTTAATGCAAACAGAGCCATACGAATTAGCACTCCGTTGTCAGCCTGACGGAAAATAGCCAGGTTGGGGTTTTGGTTTAAGTCGTTATCCAGTTCATTCGCTTCGGCGCGTGAATCCCGCGGCAAAGGATGCATGATGACCGTGTTGGGCTTGTAGTGCTTAGTGTAAATAGCCTGGTTTAAACGAAACTTACCGCGATATTGATCAGCGTCTTCCGGACTTGCAAAGCGTTCTTGCTGTATGCGAGTTTGATAAACAATGTCAGCATCGACAATACCGTCGACTTTTTCTGTAACCGTTACACGATGGCCTGCATTTGCCAGCGTATCTAATACGGAATCTGGCATGGAAAGTTCACGTGGCGAAATTAAAGTGAATTTAATGTTTTTGTACATAGAGAGTAACGTGGACAGCGAATGTACGGTACGCCCGTATTTCAAGTCGCCAATCATGCAAATGTGCATGTTATCAATGCTTTGCTGATGGTATGCCAGTTCTTTCTGGATAGTGTAAAGATCCAGCAATGCCTGAGTTGGATGCTCGTTTGCCCCGTCGCCGCCGTTAATGACCGGTACCCGGCTACCTTCAGAAAACTCCCGTACTGAGCCCGACTTAGGGTGTCGCATGGCAATAACGTCGCTGTAGCTGCTTAATACGCGAGCGGTATCGTAAAGCGACTCGCCCTTTGCAATGGCCGAACTTTCCATACCGGTAGTCTCGCGGACTTCACCCCCTAACAGGTTGAATGCCGTGCCGAAGCTTACCCGTGTACGAGTGGAAGGTTCGAAGAAAAGATTACCAAGGATAGCGCCGTCAAGAACTCGAGTGCGCGTTTTACGCCGGGCGTAAGGTTGCATCTTGTCCGCAACGGAGAATATGTAGTCAATGCTGTCGCGATTGAACTGGTTTACAGAAAGAATGTTGGAGCCGGTGAAATTCATCTTTGGGTGCGCCTCTGCCGCAGAATGTCACTGGGCGCACACTATAGCAAATCATGCGGCACAAGAGAATCTAATAAGGCTTAACAACCGCTAAAATGATAATAGCGAAAAGTGCCAGTACCGGCAGCTCGTTAAAGACTCGGTAAAACCGATGGCTGCGTCGATTGGTACCGGTTTTAAAGTCCTTCAATAGTTTAAAACAGTAACCGTGATACAAAAAAAGTAGCAACACCAGTACCAGTTTAGTGTGCATCCAGCCACTGGCAGCAAACCACGCTGAACCGTAGGCAAAAATAAGCACGACACCGAAAATGAGGGTAAGAATGGCGAAGGGGGTGACAAAATACAGTAAACGCCTTTCCATTATGCAGAGTTGCTCATCCACGGCTGGCTTGGCGTTCATTGCGTGATAAACAAATAAACGCGGTAAGTAAAAGATGCCCGCGAACCAGGCCACCATAAAGGCAATGTGCAGGGCTTTAACCCAAAGTATCCATGTCATGCGAGTTCTCTCTGTAGGGCTTTACGAACAAGTTCCCATGTAACAATACCACAGGGCTGGCCATCATCGGTCTCATAAATGTACACGGCGCCCCGGCGCTTAGATCCAATTTCATCATACACTTCGGCCAGAGTCGATGTCACCCGAACGCCTTTAATAGGAGTGTAGCTCAGGCTGGGACTGTCACCGGCGTTGATATCATAAGTCACCAGGCGATAAAGTGCCTGATTATCTTCATCGACCGACATGACAATAACGGTTTTCGCCTGCGCAGATTCAAGTGAGTCAACCAGTTCGTTCTGAGTGGGTTCAAGCAACAATTTGAAGTCCGTTTCCATAACGTTTTCAACACCGGTTTTTTGTAACGCGACATGTACCGGAGCCAGCTGGTAAGGCAAACCCTGCAAATCTAGCTGGGCGATGAAAATGGACTTTGACTTCAGTAACTGACTGGATATCAAGTAAGCAGGCACAATCACTAGCATAGCGGGAATAATTATTTCCACACTGCGAGACAACTCGACAATAGCGAGCAGAGCCGCCATTGGTGCGTGAATACAAGCCGCTAAAATGCCGGCCATTCCCAATAAAATGAAGCTGTCGAAAGACAATGGCTGTTGAATATCCAGCCCATTAACTGCACCGACAAATACCGCAGCGATAATGGCTCCGATACCAAACACGGCACCAATTAAACCGCCGGGTATACCCATGCCCAAAGCAATAGCTGAGGCAAACAGCTTAGCTATAAGTAAGGTGGTCAGCAGCGACATTTCACCCTGATGATTCAATACCTGCTCAATGGCTGTAAGCCCCGGACCTAAGCTGCTGGGAATGATGACAGCCAGCATTGCCGTTATAAGTCCGGCAAAGAGCAAGCGGGTGAGCAATGACATGTCTTGTACGGTTTCCATGACATCCAGCATGAGCTTTTTGAACAGCACTCCGACAAAACCCAGCACAACGCCCAATAGCATGACCCAGGGCAATTGTGTGGTCGGGATATCCTGGGCTGAGAGTACGGCCAGCTCAGAAGCGACACCAAAAATTTCTTCGGTAATTAGCGAACCGGCCACCGCCGACAGCATAACGGGTATAAAAACGTGAACTTTGTATTCCCGCAGTACCACTTCCATTACCAGAACCATAGCGGCTAACGGCGTGTTAAAAGAGGCAGCGATAGCCGCGGCGATACCACAGGCGGCAAGGGTTCGTATGGCGTTTTTGGGGGCGTCGAAATGAAAGCCAAGCCAGGTAGCTGCCGCCGCGCCTAAATGAACTGCCGGGCCTTCGCGACCAACACTGAAACCGGCAACCAGCGCAATTATTCCGCCAAAAAACTGGTTCACAGTACTACGCCAGGGCAGCATGCCGTAATGCTGTTTCATACGATGGATAACGTAGGGAATACCCATTCGGACGTGTTTAGAACCCGACAGCCGAAAAAGAATATAAACAATGGCGGCGGCAATAATGGGGAGTAAAAAGCGGTAAGTAGTTGGTAAAGGCTGTTGCCAATAGCTACCATTACCGACAAGGTAAGCCCCTTGCTCAATCGCTAAACGGAAACCCGCAATCATCAGTGCTGCGAGAATACCGCCGGTCAGACCCATTAAACAAATGGCGATAGTGGTCGACGGGGTCGCCAGCTGTTTGCGCAGTTGCTGTCGGAATACCGAGTTAGAGGCCATTTAAAATAAGATCCTTACCTTAAACCGTGGGATGAGCTTGCATATTTATCAATAACATATCAGCATAAACGCTTGATGGAAATGAGCTGGAAGTTATGAAGCCCTATTTTAACCTGAAATACTGGCAACAGCGCTGGGGATCCTTCCCGGTATTTGTGTTGTTGATCTGTGTTGCTGTTTTGGTTGTTTACCTGGCCTACTTAGCTGGTGTGTGGCATGCAAAGGCATTAAAAGAAGAAGTTTCGAAGCAGTCGCAGCAGTTGGAGGAGCTTTATCAGCGACTTGAGCAGATGGAGTATCAACGCCATGTGCTGCAAGTTGAGCTCGACATTGAGCGTTCGGCAAACCAAAGTTTGCAGGACGAGTTGAGCGCGTTACAGAATGATAATTATGGTTTGCGCCGTGACTTAGCGTTTTATCAAAAGATAATGGCGCCGGAGTTACAGGAAAGCGGCGTTACTATAGACTCCTTAACCGTTACTCAAAACCGTTCGGAAAATCATTTCCATTTCTCTCTGGCAGTTTTACAAATTGAGCAGCGTCGCAACTTTGTTCAGGGCAATGTAACAGTTGAACTGGTCGGCCGTATCGATGGCAAGAAAAAACGTTATGATTTACTGAAACTTGCTAATATAGCGCAAGACGATCGCAGTTTTTCTATGCGCTATTTTTCCTTGTACGAGGGCGACTTCTTTATGCCGGAAGGATTGGTTCCTGAACGGGTAGAGGTGAAAGTCAGAATTACCAAAGGCGGCAACGGCACGCTTGACCGAACCTTTTTCTGGAAAGAAATTAGTCGGGGGGATGCTAACCCCGGTGTGCGAAGTGACGGCGATACTTGACCAAAATACTCAGGTAAGAGAAAATAGCAGTAGAGTTCAACCAAGGTAGAGAAATCATGAGCAGTGCAGCAGAGCAGGCAATGCCGATTGAGTTCACTGAACAAGCGGCAAGCAAAGTGGGTAAGCTGATTGCTGAAGAAGAAAACCCAAACTTGAAGTTGCGTGTTTACGTAACCGGAGGCGGTTGTTCGGGCTTCCAATATGGCTTTACCTTTGATGAAAAGAAAAACCCGGGTGATATGGAAATAGAAAAAAACGGCGTCACCCTGCTGGTTGATCCAATGAGTTTACAATATTTAATGGGTGGCGTGGTCAGCTACGAGGAAGGGCTGCAGGGCTCACGCTTTTTTGTCGACAACCCTAATGCCACAACAACCTGTGGCTGTGGTTCCAGCTTTTCCGTTTAGGCTTTAGTTCCTTCCCTCGGGAACAGCTGAAATTTTTCGGCTTTTCCGCTAGAATAACCTCACAATTTTTTGTGAGGTTTTTTTATGAGCGCGTACGCAGAACACATCAAGACAGTTTGTAGCCGCTTTGATAAAGCGTTAGAAGACAACAATTTTGAATCGGTACTGGTTTACTCGGGCCAGCCACGAGTTGATTTTCTCGACGATAACGCGCCGCCGTACCGGGTTAATCCGCTATTTAAATATTGGGTTCCGGTCACAGAAAGCCCTAAAAGTGCCATTTTTTATCGTAAGGATAGCCAACGTCCTACGGTTTACTTATTTCAGGCTCGGGACTTCTGGCATGCTCCGGTTAACGTGCCGGAAGAAGAATGGCAGCAGCACGTTGATTTAAAAATTATCGACGACTTAAGCATGCTGACTGAAGATTTAGGTAGTGACTTAGAACAGTCAGCCTTTATTGGTGAAGACTTTGCTCAGCCGGTCAGTGACTGGAAAGTGAAAGCTCGCAACCCACAGGCATTGATTGATCATCTGCATTTCCATCGCTCAATAAAAACTCAATGGGAAGTGGACAATTTGCGCGAAGCCAACCGCTTAGCGGCAAAAGCCCATGTTGCAGCAAAAGAAGCTTTTTTTGCCGGTAAAAGCGAGCTGGAAATACACCATGCTTACCTGGGCGCTATCGATTTTCGTGAGTCACAGGTGCCTTACAATAGCATCGTTGCATTGAACAGCCATTCGGCAATTTTGCATTACGACGTATACGACACCGTTCCGCCTAAGCAAATTCGTTCGTTCTTAATTGATGCTGGCGCCCGCTACCGTGGTTATTGCTCTGATATAACTCGCTCATACGCTTATGAAGAGGGTTTCTATGCGGACTTGGTTGAAGCAATGAATAAAGCTCAGCAAGAGCTATTGAGTGAGATTAAGCCCGGTGTGAGCTATTACGACCTGCATGTATCTATGCATCTGAAAGTCGCGCAAATTTTAACTGACTTTGAGTTTATTAAAGGTGATGCGCAAAGCATTTACGACAAAGGTTACACCAGTGCCTTTATGCCGCACGGGTTAGGCCACTTTATCGGTTTGCAGGTACATGATGTTGGCGGTTTCCTGAAAGATGATAAAGGCAACAGTTACGAGCGCAGTGAGCGTCATCCGTTTTTACGTTTACTACGAGACATCGAAGTTGGCCACGTCTTCACTATTGAGCCGGGCTTATACGTGGTAGACCAGCTACTGGAAGAGCACAAAGACAGTACAGATATTAACTGGGAGAAAGTTGATGAGCTGCGTCCATACGGCGGTGTGCGTATTGAAGACAGTATCGTCGTTGGGACTGATGGTAACGAAAACCTGACCCGGGATGCCTTTAAGGAACTGGGTGCTGAATAACGCGGCTATTGATGTAGGACTTTAGCGCCTAAAACCACCGGGTGACTGGCTCCTGTAACTTCAGGCTGGTTACCCGGTTTTTTATGCTCGTAACACCAGCCTAACCAGGCAAAAGCGATTGCCTCAACCCATTGCGGGTCAACGCCTAAGCTTGCTGTAGTCTCGCATTGAATCGGCGCTAAGAGCTCAGTTAAGCGCTCCATCAATAATGGATTTCTGATGCCTCCACCACAAAAATAAGCCGTATCGGGCTGTTGTGGCAAGGTTGTCAGTGCATCTTTGATGCTAATAGCGGTAAGTTCGGTCAAAGTGCGCTGTACATCAGCCGGGGACATATCCTGCCCGGGCAATTGTTGTTGCAGCCATTTTAAGTTGAACTCCTCACGACCCGTACTTTTGGGAGCAGGCTTAGCAAAAAACGGATGCTGCAATAAACGCCTTAACAGGTCAGACTGAAGCTTGCCTTCACTCGCAAACTGGGCGTTCGCATCGAAGCTTTTATTTGAATTATTATACTGAACCCATTGGTCGAGCAGGGTGTTGGCTGGTCCTGTATCAAAGCCCAGTATGTTGCCGTTATGGCCAAGCCAGGTGACATTGGCAATACCACCTAAATTAATCACTGCAATGCTTTGATTCTCACGGGCAAAAACTTGCTTATGAAAAGCAGGAACTAATGGAGCACCCTGGCCACCTGCTGCAATGTCTTTGCGACGAAAATCGTAAATAACATCAATGCCCGTACCCAAAGCCAACCGTGTAGGGTCGCCAATTTGACAGGTGTAGGCTGGTATTGAATTGGGTTTGTGTCGGACGGTTTGCCCGTGACTGGCAATAGCGGTAACTTTTTTTGCTGTTATATCGGCCTGTTCAAGAAGTTGGCGTACCACTTTGGTGCAAAGCTCGGAAAAAGCGATATCTAAGCTGGCCAGCTCATCTGCCTGCCAGGTATCAGTATGGCTTAAAGCCAGTAGGCCTGCGCGCAGTTCCGGGGGAAAGGACAGTGAATGATGAGCTTCAAGTTTAAGTGTGCCTTGCGCGTCTATCTGGACCAATGCCGCGTCAACCGCATCCATACTGGTGCCCGACATCAGTCCAATATAACGCTGAAACATTACTGCATCGCCAGGTAAACGCGTCTGTTGTCGTTTAGTATGGCCATGACCTGATCCGCGTGTTGGCGGAACGAAGGCAACTCTGATTCGCCCAGCAACTTAGCTTCCGGCAATTCCACTGTACGAGGGTTACGATGTACACCGTCTACGAGGAATTCATAGTGTAAGTGTGGCCCCGTTACCCGACCTGTAGCACCGACACGGCCAATAACTTGCCCCTGGTTAACACGGTCACCTTTTTTCACGTGTTTACGGCTAAGGTGCAAATACTTAGTCACATAGCGCTCACCGTGCTGAACAAAAATAAAGTTGCCGTTTAATGAGCTATAGCCTGCGGAAACAACTTTACCGTCACCGGATGACATTACTGGCGTGCCGGTAGACGCTGCGTAATCTATACCGTTGTGCGGGCGCACCCGGCCCGTAACAGGGTGCAGACGACGAGGATTAAAGCTTGAACTTATGTAAGTAAAGTTAACCGGTGAACGCAGGAAGGTTTTGCGCATGGCGCGACCGTTCGGCGTATAATATTGTCCATTGTCATGAAGAATGGCCTGGAAGTTCTCATCCCGGTTTACAAACTCTGCCGCTAAAATTTTGCCGTAGCCAACAAACTCGCCATCTACATAGTGCGTTTCATAAAGTACGCTAAATTCGTCGTTTTTACGCAGGTCTAAAGCAAAGTCGATATCCCAGCCAAAAATATTGGCAATGCGCATAATTTGGTTGTCAGTCAGACCCGAGTCGATACCGGCATTCCAGAAGCTAGAGTCAATAACAGCATGAGTAAATTCAGTACGAACTTCAACTTTTTTAGTTTCTATTTCAGCAACAAAGTTGTCGTTCTGGCGAGTAATAATAAGCGTTTCGGTATCGTTTATCTGGTGCGCTAGCTGCACCAGGTTACCGTCGCTGTCAGTTGCAAAGCGAAGCAAGTCGCCGGGATGAACTTTACGAAGGTATTTGGCTTCATCGCCGGACTCGGTAACGCGATACAGTTGCTGGGCACTAAAGCCTACTTTGCTAAATATTTTAGCTAAGCTGTCACCCGATTTAATCTGGTAGGTTTGCCACGTAAGCTCAGAGTTTTCGGTATTTTCATCTGTGCTGGGTTGCTCAAAAGCTAAATCGAGCTGATAACGTTTACCCGGCATTAGCTGCTCTGCTGAAGTACTGTTCTTAGATGCCGTCGCAGGTTCCGACGGAATGATAAGTAACAGCAAGAGGGCAACGCTGATCGCACTGATCAGAATTTTATGAAAATGCGGAAGTTCCATAAACATCCGCTGAATTTTGGTGACAGGTTTTAATGTCATATTTTAGCGCACTTCACTTTTTTATTGTGATTATCCAGTCAACATTTGTCAGCAAACAGGGGAGTTACCACACTTGTTTACGACCACGGAATAACCTTATGGTTTCGAGGATAATACGAAAAAAAGAAGAATACCAGATTATTGAGCTTAAAACAGTGGTAATAATGGCGTAAAATGGCTGGTTTATAAGTTTTTACAGTTGGAGATGAGGATGAAAACCGAAGTGGCGGAAGCTATTGCCGAGATTACTCGCGGTGCCGAAGAAGTTTTGCTCGAGCAGGAACTGGCTGAGAAGTTAGCCAGTGGTAAGCCGCTGATAGTGAAAGCTGGCTTTGACCCAACTGCACCCGATTTACACTTGGGCCACACTGTTTTAATTAATAAGCTGAGAGTATTTCAGGATTTTGGCCACAAAGTGGTTTTCCTGATAGGAGATTTCACCGGCATGATAGGTGACCCTACCGGCAAAAATGTCACCAGAAAGCCGCTGACCACCGAACAGGTTATTGCTAACGCTGAAACTTATAAAGAACAGGTTTTCAAAATTCTCGACCCGGCAAAAACCGAAATACGTTTTAACTCTGAATGGATGTCGAAAATGGGGGCGGCCGACATGATTAAACTGGCTGCACGGCAGACCGTGGCCCGTATGTTAGAACGTGATGACTTTAAAAAGCGCTATCAGAACAATCAATCGATAGCCATTCATGAATTTTTGTACCCGTTAGTTCAGGGCTGGGACTCGGTTGAATTAAAAGCCGACGTTGAGCTGGGCGGAACAGACCAGCGTTTTAACCTGCTAATGGGCCGTGAACTGCAAAAAGAAGAAGGCCAGCGCCCACAAACTGTCATTATGACACCGTTGCTGGAAGGGCTGGACGGTGTGCAGAAAATGTCGAAGTCATTAAACAACTACATTGGAATTACTGAACCGGCGAATGACATGTTTGGTAAAATCATGTCGGTGTCAGACGAGCTTATGTGGCGTTATTTCCAGTTACTCAGCTTCCGTTCCATTACCGAAATTGATGAATTAAAAGCCGCTGTAACCGACGGAAAAAATCCGCGCGATGTGAAAGTTTTGCTCGCAAAAGAGATAATTGCTCGTTTCCACTCGGAAGAGGATGCAGAGAAAGCCGAACAAGATTTTATTCGACGCTTCCAGAAAAACGCTTTACCGGACGACATACCGGAAAAGACGGTACAAGTTGGGACGGAGGGAATGGCAATAAGTAATGTGCTAAAAGAAGCGGGCTTGGTTGAATCCACCTCCGAAGCGTTAAGAATGATAAAACAAAATGCCGTTAAAGTGGATGGCGAGAAATTCAGTGACTCGCGTTACCTTTGCACAGAAAAGGATTCCGGAGTTTATCAGGTGGGTAAACGTCGCTTCGCTAAAATTAGTTTAACGGTATAAGAGCGGGAACTGTTGAGGTAATAAAGCCGTGAAATAGTAAAAGGCGCCTTTCAAGGGCGCCTTTTTCGCTTCTACATCTTAGAGGTTTTATTTTAGACTCTGAAGCTCTTAATTGAGTCCTGAAGTTCATCGGCCAGCTTCGCGACTTCGTTAGAGGCCTGAGCCGTTTGTTTGGAACCAGAGGCTGTTTGTTCGGCAATGGAAACAATAGACTCGAGACGTTCACTGATGTCGTGCGCTGTACTGCTTTGCTCTTTCGCCGCATTGGCAATATGATTACTGCTGTCAGATGCCTGATGCACTGACTCAGTAATAGATTGAAGGGCCTGAGCTGCCTCATCGGACTGCTGCACACTGAGTTCAGCTTGCTCGCGGCCTTTGTTCATTACGGTAACTGCTCGCTGAGAGTCATTCTGCAGGCTCTCAATCATGTCCTGAATTTCTTCAGTAGACTCTTGAGTGCGACTGGCCAGAGTACGAACCTCATCTGCGACAACCGCAAATCCTCGGCCTTGCTCACCGGCGCGAGCCGCTTCAATGGCTGCGTTTAGTGCAAGCAAGTTAGTCTGGTCGGCGATACCGCGAATAACATCCAGAATACCACCAATGTTTTTACTGTTTTCTGACAGCTGATCGATAACTTCTGATGCGCCCTTAATTTCTTTTGCCAGGCTTTCGATAGTCGCACGGTTCTTGTCTGAAATTTGACGAACGCGTTTTGCTTCATCATCTGAGTGCTGAATTTCGCTTAAGGCTTGGTCTGCACCGTCTGCCATTTCGCTGGCAGTACTGTTCATCTCCTGGGTTGCCGTGGCAACCTGCTCAATTTGACGACGTTGTTCGTCAATGGAGTTAGTTGTTTCGTCGGACACGTTGGACGACTGCTCAGCGGCTGTAGCTAACTGAGTTGCTCGGTTTGCAATACCTTCAATCAGCTTACGTAAATTACCGGTCAATTTATTGGTGTTTGAGGCGAGCTCGCCAAATTCGTCCTGAGCGTTATAGTCAACACGCTCGGTTAAGTTACCATCCGCCATAATGTTCAGCATGTGGTTAACGCGTGACAATGGACGGCTGATACTACGTACCGTGTACCATGAAATAAGCACAGCCAGAGCAATAGAAATAATGGTGATGATGCTATTGAGCCAGCTACTGGTAGAAATAGAGTCTGTTACTGAAACACGAGTGTTGTCTGCTATTCCACGAACCGCAGCTTGCAGACGATCAGTCTCAGACATCAGTTTATTCAGTTGAATTTCTGATTTATCCAGGGAGTCTTTTGAGTCCACACGAAGCTGTTGGCGGCGAATGACATTATCCGGATAGGAGCCTGAACCCTGAAGGCTATCGAGCGCATCGCGAACTTTTGCAATTGCATCATCGACCATGGCTGCTGAGCCACCTGTTGCTTCGTTGTCTAAAGCTTTAAGGCGAGGGCGGATACTGTTAATGTTAATATCGATTTCGCTGCGAATGATTTGAGCACTGTCTAATTTATTCGCTTTGTTCAGGTCATACATTAAAGTGATGAGACTGGACAGTGACGATTCGATATTACTGGCTTCACGGGAGATCACTTCGTTGTTAGAGGCGTCCATCGTATCCAGCAGCATGATAGCAGCATCATCGATATTGAATGCAATTTCATCCAACTGCGAAGCCGTAACATTTTGCAATTCCAAGTATTCGCTGTGCTGATTAAAGAGGCGCTCTATCAGACTAATGTACTGGCGCGCGTCTTTCTCCAGCTCGTTAATCTGGCCGCTCTGACCGTTACCCTGAATAAGCTCCTTGAGTTTCTCAAGAGAGGAGAAAAGCAGCTCGTTAGATTCGTCGAACTCTTTTTTGTGAGCCTCAACCTGCTCTAAAGTTTCGTCGTAAAATGTTTCTAACTGAACTGTACCCAGCTCGAGAATATCAACTTTTATAGCCGAGACTTGATTCAGTGCCGGTACCGCTTCATCGTTGAGTTTATCAACCGATGAACCTATGCTGTTGATATTAAACAACGAGCTTAAGCTAATGATGAGTAACAGCAAAGTAATGATGGCAAAACCACCGATAACTCGCATGGCAACAGTAATTTTCATGTAACTTTCCTCAGCACTGCATAATTTTTGTTATCACTTTCCGGTTAAAGCCGGTTCGTGAAAGAAGGTTTTATTCTCAACGCTATATAACGTCATGTACTGGCTCCAGACACAGCCAGTATCCAGCGCTATCACATCCTCGCGCCGGGTCTCGCCCATTAGCGCAGCCCAATGCCCGAATAATACTCGATTATCGGATTCTGGCCAAAAGTTAAACCATGGCATATACGAATCCTGCGACGAGCGTTCATATGGATTATCTTTTTGAGACAAATCCAGTTCACCTTTCGCGTTACAGTAACGCATTCGGGTAAACGCGTTCACTATAAAACGGTATCGGTCAAAACCTTGCAGACTTGAGTCCCATTTTATCGGGGAGTTGCCAAATAATTGCTGCATAAAGTTTTCAAACTCATTGCCAGTAAGAGTTTTTGTGACTTCCTGCGCGCATTGGCTGGCTTGCTCGATTGTCCACCATGGGTAAATACCGGCGTGAGCTATTACTGTATTCAGCCCGCTTAATTGATGCATCAAGGGTTGGTGGCGAAGCCACTCTAACCAGTCATAGCGGTCACTGTCTTCTAATAGCGCATTGAGTTTGTCTTTTGGGTTAGGCTGCCGGTAACCCAGCAACACTGCCATTAAGTTTAAATCGTGATTACCTAATACGGTGTGTACTGAGTTACTGTTTTCGTAGAAAAAGCGTAACGCATCGCGCGAGTCGGGGCCACGCGCGACAATATCACCGACACACCATAAAGAGTCGTCTGCAGGGTTAAAGCTAACCTGGGTAAGCAGAGCTTCAAGTTCGCGGAAGCAGCCCTGAATATCACCGACAACGTAATTGTTCATAATTAATGAATAATATTAGGGATGGCCAGACGGAACGATGGAATCGGCGCTTTAAACTGCGAGCCGTGTTCATCTATCATCAGGTAATGGCCTTCCATAGTGCCAATAGGCGTAGCCAGAACGGTGCCGCTGGTATAACTGAACGATTCACCGGCAGCGAGCTTAGGCTGTTGTCCTACAACGCCATCACCGGCCACCCGGGTAATCTTATTGTCGGCATCGGTAATGCGCCATTCGCGGGCAAGTAGCTGCACTACCTGGCTGGACTCATTGGTTATGGTGATGGTGTAAGAAAACACATATTGTCCGTCATCAGGGCTTGACTGCGCCGCTAAATATTGTGTTTTAACCTCTACTGTAATGTTACTGACTGTCATTCTTTTCCGCGTGTTTTGTGAGCGAGTGTTCAGTGAGCCAGTCGGATATCCTGCAGTAATCGTCTACAGAGAGTGTCTCCGGTCTTGCGCCCGGGTCAATGCCAAGGGCTTCGAGCTGCTCTGCAGGAACCAACTGTTTAAGGTTGTTTCTTATTGTTTTACGGCGTTGATTAAAGGCTGTCAAACATAAGCTATGAAGTTGCGCTTTATCTTTAACTGGATGAGGGCTTTCGGCGTAGGGTTCTAACCGAACTACTGACGACTCTACCTTCGGCGGCGGCGTAAACGCCGATGGCGGAACTGCAACCACGGGAGTGACCTTGCAGGCTTGTTGCACGCCAACGCTGATTCGGCCGTAACTCTTTGAGCCGGGCTCTGCTGCCAAGCGATCAACCACTTCTTTTTGCAGCATAAAGTGCATGTCTTTTACATCGGCGGCAAACTTTAACAGATGAAAAATGAGTGGCGTAGAAATGTTATAGGGCAGGTTGCCGAACACCCTTGCCGGACTCTCTTCGGCAAACTGGCTAAAGTCGATGCTTAACGCGTCAGCTTGAATCACTTCCAGTTTTGGACTTAAAAAAGGGTGATGCTGCAGTCGTTCAACCAGGTCACGGTCTATTTCGATAACTTTTAAATGACCACTGCGATCTACTGTCGGTTCAGTTAATGCCGCTAACCCCGGGCCAATTTCAATCAGGTTTTCACCCGGTTGAGGGTTAATAGCATCAACAATTTGCTCAATAATGTATTCGTCATTCAGGAAGTTTTGGCCAAACCGTTTACGCGCCCGGTGACCCAAGTGGGTTTTACTTCCGCTTTGGTGCTTACTCCCACCTTGGTTTTTATTCATAATACGCTGCTCTTGCCATATCTATAGCGGTTTGCATTGCCAGGCGGCAACTACCGTCGTTAATCTTGCCAGATCCGGCCAACTCAAGCGCTGTACCATGATCAACAGAGGTTCGGATATAAGGTAACCCGAGTGTAATGTTTACCGCCTGACCGAAACCTTTATATTTTAATACCGGAAGGCCCTGATCGTGATACATAGCAACCACCGCACTGGCATCTTCAAGGTACTTTGGCTGAAAAATGGTATCTGCGGGGTACGGGCCGTGCAAGTTCATGCCCTGCTGTTTAAGTTGTTCCAGAGCAGGAGTAATAATCTCTATCTCTTCCCGGCCTAAATGACCCGATTCGCCCGCATGAGGGTTTAATCCGCAAACCAATATTTTGGGCGATGACTCGCCGAACTTCTTGGTCAGGTCGTTATGCAGTATGGTAATAATGTTTGTCAGACGCTCGGCGGTAACGGCTTTTGCCACGTACGCCAGCGGAATATGAGTCGTGACCAGAGCCACGCGCAGGCCTTCTGTGGCTAGCATCATAACCACATCGTTGCAGTTCGCTTCATGGGCTAAAAATTCAGTATGTCCTGAGAACGCCACGCCGGCTTGATTAATCACACCCTTATGTACAGGCCCTGTAACAATGGCATCAAACTCGCCTGAAAGATTACCGTCAGAGGCTCTTTTCAGGCAATCAACGACATAATGACCATTGGCAGTGCATAATTCGCCCGGAGTCACTTCGTCACACACCGGAATATGCTCTACCCAAAGGTGGCCTGGTTCATGTTGCGGTAGCTCTTCACCCTTTTTGTACTTGTGCAAAGTAATAGGAAGACCTAGTTGCTCAGCACGTTGTTTTAATAAATTCTTATCTGCACAGACAACGACAGCAGCCAACCAGGGCTGCTGTGCTATTTTTATAATCAAATCCGGGCCAATACCTGCCGGCTCACCCGGTGTGAATACAAGGGTTGGTATACTCACTCAGCAACTCTTCTGATAAAGGCTTGGTCGCGAATTTCTTGCTGCCAGTTATCGAGCTCTTCCCGGAACTTACGGCTAAACAGCATTTGATATGCGCGTTCTTGCTTATTTTCTTCGGTTGCATCCAGCGTTCTGCGATCGGTCACTTCAACAATGTGCCAGCCAAACTGTGTGCTGAACGGTTCACTTATTGTGCCTTGTTCAATGTTTTCTACTTTTTGCTTGAACTCCGGCGCATATTTATCAGGACGAGCCCAGCCTAAATCGCCACCGCGAGAAGCTGAACCGGGGTCAGACGAGTGCTCGCGCGCCAGTTCTTCAAAGGTCTTCTCACCACTTGCTATTTGCTGACGATACTGAGCCAGCATTTCTTTTGCTTTGTTGTCCGACAAAATAACGGAAGGCTTGATCAGAATGTGACGTGCTTTAACTTCCTGAACTTCGACAGTCTGCTCTCCGCGCTTGTCCTGTACTTTCAAAATATGAAAGCCGATACCGCTGCGGATTGGGCCAACAACGTCACCTACAGACTTCCCATCTACAGCTTCAGCAAATAAGGTCGGCATACTGTTAACGGTCATCCAGCCCATGTCGCCGCCGTCAAGGGCGGCAGAACCTGAAGACGAACGTACCGCCAGGTCAGAAAAGTCGTTGCCTTTATCGAGTAAGCTCAGAACGGTGTTAGCACGCTCTTTGGCTTTTTCTAGCTCAGCCTGTGAGGAGTTTGAGTCAGCAGAAATCAGAATTTGTCCCAAACGGTACTCGGTCTGAACTTCCTGGTTACTGTCTATTAGTTTCACCAGGTTGTTAATTTCTTGCGGCGTAATAGACACGCGTTGCTGTACGGCGGCGCGCTGAACTTGCTGGATAACCAGTTCGTTACGAATATTTTCGCGGTAGGCCGCCCAACTCATACCGCTGCTGATCATATTTTCACGAAGTTCAGCGGTTGTCAGGTCTTGATTATTCGCAATTTCGTTAATGGCTTGCTCTAACTGATTGTCGTCAATTTCGATACCCATACGGTCAGCCATTTGCAACTGAATTTCCTGCAGAACCAGGCGCTCTATAGCCTGAGTTTCCAAAACTTCGTCTGAAGGTGCATTACTTGCGTTGAAGTTTTGACCGTTTTTAACCTGTTGGATAAGTTGGTCAATTTGGCTCTGCAGTACCACGCCGTCATCCACTACGACGACAACGCGATCCAGAATTTGCTGAGCCTGAACGGTGTTATTCAGCAAAAAAGACGATGCAATCAGCACAGCTGCTGAACAAAACGATGCAATTTTTTTCATTATACCTACCACTAGTTACTGAGATAAAAAGGACGGCGGTAACCGTACGTACTTTTCTCAAGCATGTTAATTAGACCACTGCTATCAGAAGCTAAACCGCTGATAATAAATTGTATACTAATGCCATTGTCAAATTGAGTTTCGCCGTTTATCTGAGTCGCACTAAAAGCGGGCTCAAGATCTCGGTTTATGCGTCTGTATGCGCTAACCCGTAATGCCCAGCAACAACTGCTGTATTGAACGCCCACCATAGCATCATTTAAACGATCATGTGTGAGATCGTAAAAGACATTTGATGCGACTTGCCAGCGTGAACTTGCCGACCAAACTGCCTGCGTTCCAACTTGTTCAATATCGTTGTTCAGAATGTTGGTTGCCGTGCGGTGACTGACCTGTATCAGATTTGATTCATCTTTACGGAACTCTACCGCGGTCTGACTCTTACGGGTGCTGTTAAGTTCCGTATCGTACTGAATTGAGCTGCGTATTGACCAGTTCTCATCAACGGCCCAGTTAATGTCGGCAACCCACTCGCTATTACTGGAGGTTGTGGTTTCTTCATCGCTGGCAAACAATTGTGTGCGACTGTCATTAATATTGTAAATTTGCCCAATACTGGCTCGCAGCACTTCGCGTTCATTTTGAGTGAATAAGCTGCTGCTGAGACCGTAAGTTATCTGATTAGCCTCGGCGATACGATCCAATCCCGAAAAGCGGCGGCTACGGAACAGTCCGTGGTAATCGTCCTGCAATAACGACGTATCGTAAATGCCGATGTTCTGTTGGTTTTCATAGGGCACGTACAAGTACTGAATTTGTGGTGATAGCGTTTGGCGATATTGGCTGTCGTCCAGTTCAATGGCTCGCTCCAGATGCAAACGGGCTCTTACCCGGACGCGGGGCAGTGTCCGTGAAACTTCTTCAGTAATATCGCTATCCGGGCTTTCTTGCCAATAGCGCGTATAGAGGTAAGACAGTTCGGCTTCTGTGTCAAAAGCCGGTTTTTCAAAACGGTACTGAATGCTCGGCTCTATGTGCGCGCGGGTCGCGTATTCGCGCCCCTGATCCTGATTCTGGAAGTAGGTTAGTTCGTTGTATAAGCTGGCGCTGAAGCCGGTGAAGTCGCCGGTATTATAGTCGATACTAAGCTGCGGCAATGTGCGGTAAGGGCTGCGGTAGTCACCAATAAGCTCGTAGTCTTCGGTGCGTAATTGTGCGGTCCAGTTTTGGTTCTCGTAATCCAGTTGAGCAACACGGTATAAATGAGTGTCGGCCCGGCCTGCAAAGTCACTACCAAAGTCATTCAGATAGTTGTCGTCACTAATTTCGGTCGCGTCCAGATAAAAACTCAAATTTTGGTTTATTTGTGCCGAATGCTGAACGTGCCAGAGGTAGCGTTTTTTATTTGCAATGCGGGTGTCGTCATTGCCTAAATATTCTAAATTGAACTGCCCTGCATTTTGCTCAAACAAATAGCGGTACTCGCCTTTCATCATGGTGCCGCGCTCAGACATATAAACAGGAGCTATTGTTGCATCCATATTGGGCGCAATATTAAAGTAGTAAGGTACTTCTACTTCAAAACCACTGTTTGATGATGAGTCAAACGTGGGGTAGAGCAAACCGGTTTTACGCGCGTCACTTAATGGAAAATTAAAATAAGGCAAGTAGAGTACCGGTATGTCAAATAGCTCAAACCGGGCATGCCAGGCTTCACCGAAGTCGCTGGTTTCATTTATCTCAATGCGCTCTGCGCGTAATTGCCAGGCGGGAGTTTCGCCCGGGCAGGTGGTGAAGCTTGAGTCTTGCAATAAAACTTCCTGCCGGGACAACGAAAGTAATTCTGCATGGCCGCGTGCGTTATGATTTCGCAGGCGGTAATCACTGTTGTAGAGTTTGGCCTCGTCGTCGTTTAAGTCCAGCGATAACGAATCACCGGTAACGCTTAAGTAACCGTCATTAAAAGTAATGCCGTCTGAGGCGAGAATTTCGCCTCGCTGCTGGTCTATCGTGGCTTTTGAAGTTGACAGCCATTGTCCGTTACGCTGAATGATGACGTTACCGGTAAAATACGCTTTTTCATTGGCGAGAATTTCTGCACTACGCGACTCAACGCCAATGGTTCCGGCGTCGGTTTTCTGCAACTGGACGGCAGCAATCGTATTGACAGTAGACTGAGCCACCGTACAAGTCA
This sequence comes from Idiomarina sp. PL1-037, assembly GCF_034422975.1. Classification (NCBI taxonomy): domain Bacteria; kingdom Pseudomonadati; phylum Pseudomonadota; class Gammaproteobacteria; order Alteromonadales; family Idiomarinaceae; genus Idiomarina; species Idiomarina sp. PL1-037. The sequence continues at coordinate 2,436,098 of NZ_CP139873.1, read as the reverse complement.
TGTTTTGCGGTGCGTCTTGATTTTGTAAAGCCGCTAGCGCGCTGCCCGTAAAGGGCAGTAGCATTAGCGAAGTAATAAACCGTTGCAGCAATTTAATCTTCCGTCGTTGTTGTAAAATGCATTTATTCTGTTTTGCAGCGCGGGAGTATAATAAAGCAATTTTGTTTGTTTCGCTATTTGGTACACTGCTAGTTTTAAGGCTATGCAACAAATTTGGTGAGGGATATTTTGGAAGACAAACGAGAAGTGGCTCTGCAGGCTTGGTGTGAAGCCCAGACAGGTGTTTCACAGCCGACTTTAGAAGTTGTATCCGGTGATGCCAGTTTCCGTCGCTATTTTCGGGCAACAAATGGTCAGGAAAGCCTGATAGCGGTCGATTGCCCTCCCGAAAAAGAGCCAATGAAGCCTTTTCTAGCTGTTGCACAAGCGTATTCTGAAGCAGGGGTTACTGTGCCAGACGTTATTGCGGCAGATTTAGACCAGGGTTTTATGCTGCAATCCGATTTCGGCCAGATACTGTTGCTGAGTAAACTGCATCCGCGTAATGCCCGGCAATATTACCAGCAGGCACTCGCCGCGCTGCCTGACATTATGTCGGTACGCCGGACTGAGCAGGGCGAACTGCCGGCTTTCGATACCGCTTTGCTGGAACGCGAACTGTCGTTATTTAAAGACTGGTTATTGAGACAGCACCTGAATTTAGACTGGCATGCCGGGGACGATGAAATTTGGAACCAGTTTAGCCAGCAAATGATTGAGAACGCATTGCAGCAACCGCAGGTGGGAGTTCATCGCGACTTTCATTCACGCAACTTAATGCTGCTGGACGATGATCGTATCGGTATTATCGATTTTCAGGACGCGGTACTGGGGCCGGTGACCTATGATGCGGTGTCGTTGCTACGCGACTGCTATATTGAGTGGCCGCAAGAGTTGGTCAACGAATTGAGTGAAGGGTTAAGGCAACAACTGATTCAGTCTGACTGTTTAGCTGCGCAGGTTGGGCCGCAGCAGTGGCAACACTGGTTTGACTGGATGGGGCTGCAGCGTCACACCAAAGCCGCAGGTATCTTTGCCCGCTTGGCGCACCGGGATCGCAAGCCTGGCTATTTACAGGATGTGCCAAGAACTCTGGGTTATTTGCAGCGAGTAAGCGCTAACTACTCTCAGCTTTCAAACTATAACCGCTGGTTGCGTGAGCGCATTATCCCAGCCTGGAAGGACAACCTATGAGAGCGATGATTTTAGCTGCCGGACGGGGCAGTCGAATGCGCCCGTTAACGGATAATCAACCAAAGCCTTTGTTACCCGTGGCGGGCAAACCATTGCTAGGTTACCACCTGGAAAAGCTGGCAAATGCAGGTGTTAATGAGGTGGTTATTAATCACGCCTGGCATGGTGAGCAAATTGAAGATTTTGTCGGGGACGGCAGCCAGTGGGGTCTGCAGGTTTCTTTTTCGAAGGAACCTGAAGGCGGACTTGAAACCGCAGGCGGTATTATTAAAGCTTTGCCTTTACTCGGAGATGACCCGTTTTGGGTTATCAATGGCGATATCTGGACCGACTGGGACTACAGCGATTTACCAACGCGCTTAGACGAAGAGCAACTAGGGCATTTAGTTATGGTGGATAACCCGGTTCATCATCAAGACGGTGATTTTGTCATTGAACATGGGGTGTTGGTCAATGAAATCAGAGAAGGCCAACAAACGAAAACTTTTTCCGGTGTGGGCCTGTACCGCAAAGAACTTCTGGCGCCATACCCTGAAGGGAAGCAACCATTAAAGCCGTTTTTTGACAGGGCAATAGATAAAAAGCAACTGGCAGCAAGCCATCTGGGTGGATTTTGGACAGACGTAGGTACGCCGGAGCGCCTGCATCAACTTAACCAGCGGTTGGAGAAATAACATGGTTTGGGGAAAAGTAGTCGGCGCATTGGCTGGCTTTGCGTTTATGAAATGGCCAGGGGCTATTCTAGGTGCGCTAATTGGTCACTGGTTTGACAGGGGAATGGCTCAGGACTTTTCTCAAAAAGGTGCCTGGGGGCGCTTTTTGTATGGGGCAGAGCAAGCTGCCGGAGACGCCAATTTTATTTACACACTGTTTGCGGTAATGGGGCACGTTGCCAAGGCAAAAGGAAAAGTTACCACTAACGACATTTCTCAGGCGCAGGAGCTAATGCGCCGTTTGAATTTAAATACAGACGCCACCCGCGAAGCCCAGGAAGCTTTTCGCGAAGGGAAAGAACCGACGTTTCCTTTGCAACAAGTCATGAAGGATTTTAGTGCCTCCTTTTACGGTAACCGCGACGTTCTTCAGTTGTTTATGGAGCAGTTAATTGGCCTGGCGTTAAATGACGGCATTTTGGAAAAGTCAGAGCATGAAGTTTTGGTTAACGTGGCTAAACATCTTGGCTTTACTCGTTTTCAGCTGGACCAATGGTTGATGATGGAAAAAGCGGCGTTTCGTTTTCATCAGCATCGCCGGCAGCAGCATCAGCAACAGAGAAAAACCACCAGCCAGGACGAAATAAACAATGCTTACGAAGTGCTTGGCGTCACAGCTCAAAACAGTAACGCCGAAATTAAGAAAGCGTACCGTAAACTAATGGCCCGGCATCATCCAGACAAGCTGGCTTCTAAGGGGTTACCGGAAGAGGTAATGAAACAGGCTCAGCAACGTGCTCAGGACATTCAGGCAGCTTATGAGAAAATCAAAGAAAAGCGCGACATTCGTTAGAACAACGGGTGTTAAAAAGTAATGATAAAACTGAACAGATTAAAAGCCGTGAAATTCCAGCCAGCCTTTTATGGTCGAGATTAATTCACTTTGCCCGGTGTTACCGGAATTAACCAGCTGACGCTGGCGGTATGCTGGGTGCTGGTATTTACTCGCCAGTTTTTTTCGCAAAGCCCAGTGTTCACTCACCCAGCGATTACTCTCTGCGCTGCGAATATCAAGAACCGGCAACTGCGACTGACTGATGCGATCGGCAAGAGCGCGGTTATACTGGAACTGCGGTACATAGGCATTAACCAGTACAATGGCATCGGGCATTATTGAGGGCTCGCTTTCCAGCAGACGCAGGGTGATGTCAGCGGTAATTCCTTCCACGACCCATACCGAAAAGCCCGGGCGATCCAGTGTCTCGTCCAGCAGCAGAGTCATGCGCTGCTGTAAGGCATTAACTGGTGGCGTAAATACCTCTTCGTCCGCAGCCTCAGGGAAATGCGTTGTCGTAGCAGGTGTCTGCAAATTGTCTGTGCGTATGTCATGGTCAGGCGGGGTTAAAGCCCAGGTGGTCCAGCCAAAATCCGGTGCGTTTTCATAAATCGGACGAATATAAAAAGACTGCAGTGGATGGTAGTACCAATCTGGTAAAAGCACCATTTGTCCGCGTTCAAAGGCCTGTAAGTATTCTTTTTTTAACGCCAAATAGCGCTCGTCGTCATCTCCGGTCAACCAATGGAGTTGGTCTTGCGGCAAATAACGTTCTAGGTCGTCCTGGCTTACTGCGGGGCTGATAAAAACAACCATCAGTAGCATTAATAGATAGCGCTTCATGAAGCTTGTATCGGCTGAAGCGGCGCTAGCTTGAGTGCAAAGTATTAAAACGGAACCGGGCTATGAAAGGCTATAGGCTGTTCAGTTTGTGGGTGTGTTACGCAAAGGTCTTCAGCGTGCAGCAATAAGCGCTCAGCGGCAGAGAATGCTTCGCTGTGCGCATAAAATTTATCGCCTAGTATCGGGCAGCCAATGGCCTGCATATGAACTCTAAGCTGATGTGAGCGTCCGGTATGAGGTGTCAGCTCAACGCGGCTGCAACCGTTGTCAAAATTCGTCACCCGATAGAAGGTCGTGCTGGGTTTACCGGTGAAAAAGTCCATGTGCTGGCGGGGGCGGTTGGGCCAGTCGCAGGACAACGGCAACTCTATTTCTCCTTGTGGCGCGGGTGGTTTACCCCAAACCCGGGCAATATACCTTTTACGAGTTGTGCGATTCTGAAATTGCCGGTTCAGGTGGCTTTGCGCGGCTTTGGTTTTTGCCAGTAAAAGAACTCCGGAAGTTGCCATATCCAGCCGGTGGACCACTCTTATTTCCGGATGTACGCGCTGTACTCGGGTATAAATCGAGTCTTTATGCTCTGGTCGCTTCCCTGGAACACTGAGTAGCCCGCTTTGTTTATCAACCACCAACAACTGGTTGTCCTCATAAATAACCTGAAGAAATGGCGTTGTCGGCGGCTGATAATGGAGCAGAGTCATTAATGGTTATTCACCAGAATACGCACTGCCTGAAGCGATAACTGCGGGCTTTTCAGAGCCGCCGTAATTTGTTCTTCGCGCCAGTTTATAGCCTCTATTTCACTGCTGCGTACCGAGGGGTTTTTCTTCTGTAACTCGAGCAGGCGCGTACGTTCGTGTTGCAATGCAGCCAGTGCAGTTTTCTTCACCTCACCCAGTTGCTTTTGCTGCCACTCGCGAGCCTGTTGCTGGCCAGACTGAATAATTTTTTGTGCCGGGTCACGTAACTGACGCAATATCTGCCGTGCGGTTTTCTTGTCAATAAAGCTGGATTGTTGGTCCAGCAGCTCGCGCGACACTTTAGCGGACAGCTCCTGCCCCTGACCATTAAACAGCAGGCGTAAACTTTGTAATGGGCAGAACTCCTGTAACGCCGCGGCTTTAGGTGCCGGTACTATGCTGGCAAAATCCAGCTCGAGGAACCAACTGCCGGCCGGAATCGCCGGGTTCTTGAGCTCAGCAACGCAGGTGCTGCCAAAGTCATCCGCAGTCAGCAGTTCAAGCGCTGCCTGCACCATGGGATGATCCCAGCTAAGGAAGTCAGTATCTTCAAAGTTCAGTGCGGTGACTCTGTCAAAGGTTATGGTAATGCCATCATCCGGCAGTCCCGGCAGACTGCCGACCCGCATATGCTCGCCAGGGCGAATAAACCAGCGCTCTTCATCCAGCACTTCGTTATTCACACCAAAGCGGTCAAAGAAGGCAATCATAAAGTCGGCCAGGGTGTCGGTATCGCTGTCGCTATCAATTTGCTCTATAATTTTTTCAGCGGCTTCAGGACGACAGGCGTTTAGTGCCTGTAACTTGTCCTGCCCTTCACGGTTGCGCTCCAGCCAGATTTTGTGCAGTTCTTTCGTCTGCTCCAGGAGCTCGTCACTGAGTGGCTTTTGCTCAGCAATAGCCTGCTCAATGTCCGTGCCAAAAGCATCGTACAGTTTACGACCTATCGCATTACACTGAGAGAAAGCGTTCATACCCTGCTCGTACCAGGGTAGCAATATAGCTTCTGGCGAACCTTTGCAGTAAGGCAGATAAATATCAATATTCTGCTGCTGACCAATGCGGTCTAGGCGGCCAATGCGTTGCTCCAGTAAGTCCGGGTTGCTCGGCAAGTCGAATAAAATAAGTTGGTGTACAAACTGGAAGTTGCGGCCTTCACTGCCAATTTCTGAGCACAGCAGAATAGGGCTACCGTCTTCTTCGCTGGCAAAAAAGGCGGCAGAACGGTCTCGTTCGGTCAGCGTCATGCCCTCATGGAAGGTTGCCGCCTGCACGCCCGCCAATACCCGCAGGGCTTCGGATAAATCCAGAACCTGCTCTGCCGTTTTGCATATCAGCAGTGCTTTTTCCGAGCGGTTTTGTTTAATGTGATTCAATAGCCAGTCAATGCGCGGATCTTCCATCCACCAGGGCATGTCTTCATCGGGTTCGCATTCATCCAGTTTTACCGGATGAAAATGGCGTTCAGGAAAGCCGCCAATATCGGCCCTGCGGTTACGGAACATAACGCGGCCGGTACCATGTTTATCCAACAGATCGTCGAGTTCTGCCGGGTCAGTAACTGATTCGGCCTGTTCTGCTAATTCTTTGTACTGGGTTTGCTCTTTCTGGAAACTGGCAAAGTCAGAGAACCTGTCCGGGTCCAGCAGCTGCAGTCGCTGGAAGTGGCCTTCGGCACCTTCTTGCTCCGGGGTTGCCGTTAACAGCAACAAGCCGGGCACCGCTTCACAAAGGTTTTTAACCGAACTAAATTCCGGCGCCTCTGGCTGTAAATGGTGTGCTTCGTCAATAATCAGCAGATCGAATTCCGCTTCAAGCAACGCCTGACTCCAGCGCGACTCGTGCATAAAGCGGCTACTGATAATAATGTGCTGTTCAGTCAAAAACGGATTTTCACTGTCGGCTTCCGCTTGTTCGCAACGCTCATCATCAAACAGAGTAAAGTTCAGCGCAAAGCGGCGGCGTAACTCAACCAGCCACTGATGCATTAACGATTCCGGTACCACAATTAACACTCTCTGCGAGCGGCCGGTATTCAGGCGGCGCTTGATGATCATGCCGGCTTCAATGGTTTTTCCTAAGCCCACTTCATCGGCTAAAAGCACTCGTGGGTGGTAACGGTCGGCAACGGTTTTTGCAATATACAACTGGTGCGGCAGCAAATGAGTACGAACACCTAATAAACCCGCAACCTCGCTGGCCTGATGATGCGCCAGATGTTCACTGGCTTCGCAGCGCAACTGATACATATCCAGGCGGTCGGCCTGACCAGCCAGTAAACGAGTCAACGCGGGGTTACTGTCCACCTGATGCGATAACTGGGTTTCCGGAACCACTACCGACTCCTGACTGTCATCGCGTAAACCATGGTAGGTCACAATGCCCTGCGACTCTGTCAACTCCTGAATTGTGAAGCTCCAGCCTTCGGCGTGTTTACCCTGTTGCTGTACCTGAAGCTGATAACGGGCAAGAGGGGCTTCCTGAGCAGAGTACAGCCGCACTTCACCGGTTGCTGGGAACATCACGGTTAAGTGACGACCTTCAGCTTGGGTGATCATGCCTAGCCCTAATTCGGTTTCAGTTTCACTAAGGTAACGTTGTCCAACTCTAAACTCGCTCACTACACACTCCCGCGCGCCATTTTCCAAGGCCGCAATGGTACTTAATTCGCTCGCCAATTCCGAGGAAAAATTTATTTCTGTAACCGTTGTGTCATGAATTTTGGGCTAAGCTGTAAGAAAAGAATAATCACAAGCAAAGGTACGCGCTAATGACAACAAACGCCGGCAAGTTCTTTATCCTCGATACCAATATTCTTCTGCACGACCCTCTCGCTTTTCTTAACTTCGATGAACACAACGTGGTTATCCCTATGGTGGTTCTGGAAGAGCTTGACAATATCAAAGACCGCAATAGAGATGTGAGCCGCGAAGCGCGGGTCGCCATTCGCTCGCTCGAGGAGGTTCTGAAAGAGGCAACACCGGAAGAAATTGTTGCTGGTGTTCCGTTAAACCGGGTGCAAGGCGAGCACACAGCGAACGGAACCCTGGCCATTTTTCCTGACTATCAGCTGGAGCAAACAGAGTCGGTATTGTCTCTGGCAGAAAACGACCACCGCATTATTCAGGCTGCACTGGAAATTCAGCGGGAGCGAGCCCCCGCTGGTGTCGTACTGGTAACCAAGGACATCAATATGCGCCTGAAGGCCAAAGGCGCCGGTATGAAGTATGTTGAAGATTATCGTACCGACCAGCTTATTGATGACATTCGCTTGCTGACCAAAGGGTTTTATAAGTTTGAAGGCGACTTCTGGTCGCAGGTGGGTGAAGTGCAAACGCAACAGGAAGGTCGTGATGCCTACCATACGGTTAGCCGCGAACTGCTGCCTCAGGTTTTTGCTAATGAATACATTATTGACTCAACCAATAATTTTGCGGCGCGGGTAGAAGAATACGACAGTGAAACTGTAACGCTGATGGATTTAGGCGTAGAACGAATGATGTCTTACGGAGCCTGGGGGGTTCACCCTAAGAATATTTATCAGGCTATGGCATTGCACGCTTTACTGGATACCAGCATGGACATGGTGACTCTTACCGGACCTGCCGGCAGCGGGAAGACATTTCTTGCGCTTTCAGCAGCGCTGCAAATGGTGGTGGAGCAGGGCATTTATGAAAAAATTATCGTTACCCGCAATACACCCGAAATTGCCGAGTCTATTGGTTACTTGCCTGGTACCGAAGAAGAAAAAATGGCGCCCTGGCTGTCGGCTATAACTGATTCGCTGGAAGCTTTGCATAAGCAGGATGAAAGCATGGAGTCGAGTCTGAACTACATTATGAAAAAGGCGAATATTCAGTTTAAGTCACTGAACTTTATGCGCGGGCGCAGCATACAAAACGCGATTGTCATTTTGGATGAAGCTCAGAATTTAACCGCGTCTCAGCTAAAAACGCTTATTACCCGCTGTGGCGAGAACACTAAATTAGTAGTTTCGGGTAACCTGGCACAAATTGATAGTTACTATTTAACTGCCGTTACCTCAGGGCTGACTTACATTGTTGAGCGGTTTAAAGACTATCCGGGCAGCGCGACCATCAACTTAAACGGTGTAGTGCGTAGTCCACTGGCGCAGTTTGCGGAAGAGCATCTGTAACTAATTCAGCGGTACCACGGTGTACTGCTGGGTTTCGACCTGAAATTTAGTTTCTTCGCCAACCTGGCCCATCGGCATTGCCGCGGGGCCAGTCACATCGACCAGTACGTAGTTATTGCCTTTGTGTTTAACGGTGGTATCTCCGGGCTGCCGACTAATGGCAATGCCAAAAACTGCGTGCTCAGGCAAATAAATAATGGCCATTTTGGGCGTTTCGATAATTTGCTTTATCAAAGAGGTCATTAAAGTGACCTTGCTGTCGCAGTCCCCCTGATTGTAATAAAGCAATTGGTTCGGTGGGACAAAGCCATCGCCCCGGCTATCCAGTTTGCTGTTTAAATCGTTGTACGGTATTTGCTGAATAAAGCTGGCGATATAGTTGATGTAATTACGTTGTGTATTTGTGCCTAACTGCTCACCAATAGCTTGTATTAAGGGCTTCAGCGTTGGGGTCACCTCACTGGCTATCGCCGGATGATCAGGGATAATGCCCTGCTCTCCCGGAGGCAAACTCAATTGGCGGTAGAAGTTCGCATCAAGATAGTCGTCCCAGCGCTCATGGTAATAGTCACGTAAACGCTTTTTGTACTCGTTAAGCTGTTGCTGTTTTTGTGCTGTTCGGGCATTGGCCGTAACCAATTCAACGGACTGCTGGCGCGGCGTTAAACGAGCCTGAATGCCTTGCCACTGCTGTTGCTTAATGTAACGGTTGAGCTGGTGTGCCAGTTCACGCTGACTGCGTTCAAGATTAAACCCGCGATAACGTTTTAGTGGCTGTAGGAAGTCTTTTTTATCGACCAGGAAACTGAATGACTGTTGACGGTCATCGAAATCACGCCACTGATAAGAAAAAGCGAGTTGATCGTTATCGGTTTCGTTAAGCTGGAAGAAATTTTGGCTGTACGCGGCAGAGGGGATGACAAAGAGTAACCAGACAACAGCACAGAGTTTATGTGTCATTCTGGCTACTCCCGTTAATTTCTAGAACTTCATTTCTGTAATAGGGCTGTCTTCAAATTTAAGGTCAACCTGATACTCGACGCCACCGGCACGAACAAAAAAGTAGGTTTTATCTTTTTTAAAGACTTCCTGCAGAGTCACAATCCGGAAACCGGGGCGACGCTCAGCCGACATGTCCGTTAATTCTACAGAGCCGCGCGAAACCAATATGTTTTGGTAACGAGGACCAGTAATTAAAAGCAGTTTTTTATTTTCATCTTTCAGTAAAATAGTGTTACCGGTTACTGAATAGGGTTCTTCATTACCAAACAAGGCCAGCTCCTATCGCGTTAACTTATTACTGACGACACTATAACGAATTATCACTTTTTGGCAAATAACCGTTCATAAAATCTTCAACAATAATTAATGCCGCCTGACTATCAACTGCACCTTTTTTCAATTTACGAAAGCCACCTTCAGCAAACAGGCTTTCTCGTGCTGAGGTCGACGTCAGTCGTTCGTCCTGAAATGCTACGGGTAAGCCGAATCGTCCATGTAACCGGTTACCAAACTTTTTTGCCCTTTGGGTTAGCGGCTGTTCGGTACCATCCATATTTAAGGGCAGACCCACCACCAACTGTTCGGGTCGCCATTCGGTAAACAGTTTCTCAATGAGTTGCCAGTCGGGAATGCCTTCTTTGGCCTTGATAGCTGCTAAAGGCGATGCGGTTGCTGTTATGGTCTGGCCCACCGCAACGCCAATACTTTTAGTACCAAAATCAAAGCCTATTACTGTGCTCATGCGTGTCCTACATCCGGGCCCAGTTGCCACACGTCGAAGCCAAGCTGTTCTGTGGCTTTTTGCCAACGCTCGCTTGCCGGTGTATTAAATAAGAGCTCCGGATCTGCCGGAATAGCCAGCCAGGAGTTTTCTCCTAGCTCTTCTTCCAGTTGTCCTGCCTCCCAACCTGCATAACCTAAAGTCAAAAGAAACTGTGGCGGTGCAGCAGATGACCCCAGCGCTTCCAGAATATCGCGCGAGGTGGTCACCATAATATCGTCACTCATCTTCTGGCTGGCGCGCCAATTGTCCTGCGGAGGATGAATCACAAAGCCACGCTCACGGCCTACAGGCCCGCCTTGATAGACGCTGCCCTGTAAGTGTTGGTTATTTTCCGGGTAAACAATTTCCAGTTTATCCAACAGCGAGGTCACGCTTAAATCGGCAGGCTGATTAATGATTAAGCCCATAGCGCCTTCTTCATCGTGCTCGCAGATGTAGGTCACGGTCCGTTTAAATGCTGGATCGTTCAACATAGGTGTTGCTATCAATAAATGGTTCTGCAAACTGTTCATCGACTCACCGACTCCTTAACGATAATCTCTACTGACAACATGGGGGCGCATAGTTGAATTTCAATTCAGCTTTTCTTCTATTGCCTTAAAGACTAATTCGGCAATGTTGATGTCGTAGGCGTTTTCAATTTCGCGCATACAGGTTGGGCTGGTTACATTAATTTCTGTAATGCGGTCGCCAATAACGTCCAGTCCAACAATAATGAGCCCACGTTTTTTTAATTCCGGTGCCACTTTACGGGCCAGAGCCCAGTCACTTTCCGATAAAGGCTGGGCGCGCCCGCTACCTCCAGCGGCAAGGTTTCCGCGGGTTTCTCCGGCGCTGGGAATGCGCGCTAAAGAATAAGGCACAGGCTCACCATCAATAATTAAAATGCGTTTGTCGCCGTCTTTAATCTCCGGCAAATATTTTTGCGCCATGGCGTAGCGCTGACCTTTCTCGGTCAGAGTTTCAATAATAACGCCTAAGTTACTACCATCGGCACCCACTTTGAAAATTGAAGCGCCACCCATGCCATCCAGGGGTTTTAAAATCACCTCACCATGCTTTTTATGGAAAGCTTTAATGACATCCGCTCTGGAACTCACCAGTGTGTCGGCAATAGAGTCTGCGAACCACGAAGTAAAAAGCTTTTCGTTACAGTCGCGCAGGCTCTGCGGTTTATTCACTACCAGGCTACCGCGCTGTTCGGCCAGTTCCAGCATTTGCGTGGCGTATAGAAATTCGCTGTCAAAAGGCGGATCTTTACGCATCATAATGACGTCAAAATCCTCTAGCGGACGGTATTCGCTATCGGTTAAGCTGTAAAAGTCCGTTTTTTGATCTTGAACACGAATTTCCCGTGCAAAAGCCATTGGTTGACCGTTATCGATGACTAAGTCGCCCATTTCCAGATAAAAACACTGATAACCACGCGCCTGAGCTTCCAGCAATAAGCGAAAACTGGTGTCTTTCTCGGTTTTAACGGTGGCGATAGGGTCCATCACCATAGCTAACTTCTTCATATAAACTCCTTTAGCTTAAGTCGCCAAACTGATATTGCACGGCGGTTAGCGCTGAAAGCGCGGCGGTTTCTGTTCTTAGTATTCGTGGCCCTAAACGCATGGGTTTAAATCCTTGTTGCCCGGCGGTACTGACTTCCGCATCAGTGAACCCACCCTCAGGACCAATCAATAATTGTATTCCCTTCTCGGCCTGCTGAAATGACGACAACGGCTGGGTAGCGGTCGGGTCTAAGGTCAGGCGCAACCCTGCGAAGTCGCTTTCAATAAAATCCGTGAATTGCTGTGCTGGCTTTACTTGTGGAACCACGCTACGGCCACACTGTTCACAGGCAGAATGGACAATTTTTTGCCATTGCAACTGTTTCTTTTCCAGTCTGTCGCCACTTAATTTAACGCCGCAGCGCTCACTAAACAGTGGGGTAATTTCGGTTACTCCCAGCTCGACCGACTTTTGCAGGACAAAATCCATACGGTCGCCACGTGAAACGACCTGCGCCAAATGAACATTGACCGATGACTCAGATGCGTTAGCCTGACTGCCCGTTGCAATAAACTGCGCGGACTTTTTTTTAACTGAAGCAATCTTTGCTTCATAATTCTGGCCGTCACCGTTGAATAAAACAATGTTATCACCTACGTTCAAACGCAATACTTTGATCAGGTGCTGAAAAGCATCCGAACTCAATTCGGTTTCAGTTTGTAACTTGATAGAGTCGGGGTGATAAATCCGCGGTACTCGCATGTCGTCAGCCTTATTCGGACTTTTAGACGTCCAGAAGTAGAAAAAAAAGAGTGATCGGTTACATTATGCAACCAGTATTAAACGATTTCATTAAAATTAAGGAATAGTGGGCATATGTCACGTCACCTGTTTACCTCAGAGTCAGTGTCCGAAGGGCATCCGGACAAAATTGCCGACCAGATATCCGATGCGGTTCTAGACGCAATTTTAGCAAAAGATCCTAAAGCCCGGGTTGCTTGTGAAACCTACGTGAAAACCGGCATGGTGCTGGTTGGCGGCGAAATCTCAACAAAGGCCTGGGTTGATGTTGAAGACTTGGCGCGTCAAACCGTAAAAGATATTGGGTACCGACATTCTGACATGGGTTTTGATGGGGCATCTTGTGCTGTACTAAACGCTATTGGTAAACAAAGTGGTGACATCAATCAGGGCGTTGATCGTGCTAACCCAGAAGAGCAAGGCGCAGGTGATCAGGGCTTAATGTTTGGTTATGCCTCGAATGAAACTTCAGTTTTAATGCCCGCCCCTATTACTTACGCGCATCGGGTTATGCAGCGTCAGTCGGAAGTGCGCAATAACGGCACACTGGACTGGTTGCGTCCGGACGCGAAAAGTCAGCTGACCTTCGTTTATGAAAACGGTAAGCCTGTTGCCATTGATACAGTCGTGTTCTCCACTCAGCACCGAGAAGACATTACTCAGGAAACGCTGCGCGAAGCCGTGATGGAAGAAATTATCAAGCCTGTATTGCCGGAGCAGTGGGTTTCAAAAGACACGCAGTTTCACATTAACCCAACCGGTCGTTTCGTGGTCGGCGGGCCGATGGGTGACTGCGGGCTGACCGGGCGTAAAATTATTGTTGATACCTATGGCGGCATGGCGCGTCACGGTGGCGGCGCCTTCTCGGGTAAAGACCCGTCAAAAGTTGACCGCAGTGCGGCTTATGCAGCGCGTTATGTTGCTAAGAACCTGGTCGCTGCTGGTCTGGCTGAACGTTGCGAACTGCAAATTTCTTACGCCATTGGTGTGGCAGAACCAACTTCTATCAGTATCGATACCTTCGGCACGTCTAAACACTCAGAAGAGCAGTTAATTGCGCTGGTGCGTCGTCATTTTGACTTACGCCCTTACGGATTAATAAAAATGCTTGACCTGGAACGCCCGATCTATAAGCAGACAGCGGCATACGGGCATTTTGGGCGGGACAACCTTCCGTGGGAGCAAACGGACAAAGCTTCCGATTTACAGGCTGATATTTAAACAAAATATTGCCTATAAATTTGCTTGTACCCCCTGAAATGTGGAGAATACGCGCATCGCAAGTTGCTCTTCACCTTCCAGGGGGTTTTTCATGTCAGAACGTCAATATCTCGCCAATGCCATTCGTGCGCTTAGTATGGATGCGGTTCAGAAAGCCAAATCAGGACACCCCGGAGCGCCCATGGGTATGGCAGATATCGCAGAAGTTCTCTGGCGTGACTATTTAAAACATAACCCCCACAACCCCAGCTGGGCCGATCGCGACCGTTTTGTGTTATCGAATGGGCACGGGTCAATGCTAATTTACTCGCTATTGCACCTGTCCGGTTATGACCTGAGCATTGAAGACATTAAACAATTCCGTCAGTTAGACTCAAAAACCCCGGGTCACCCTGAATACGGCTATACACCAGGTGTGGAAACCACTACCGGCCCGCTGGGACAAGGGCTTGCAAATGCCGTAGGTATGGCGCTGGCTGAGAAAGTATTGGCTGCACAATTTAACCGCGATAATCATGAAATTGTGGATCACCACACCTACACTTTTTTGGGCGACGGCTGTTTGATGGAAGGTATTTCGCACGAAGCTTGCTCTCTGGCCGGTACTTTAGGTTTAGGTAAGCTCATTGCCTTTTACGATGATAACGGCATTTCCATTGATGGCGAAGTGGAAGGCTGGTTCACTGACGATACAGCAAGTCGTTTTGAGTCTTACGGCTGGCACGTAATTAACAAAGTTGACGGACACGACTCTGCTGCGATAACCCGAGCAATTGATGAAGCCCGTGCAACTGAAGATAAACCGACTCTTATTATCTGCAAAACGGTAATTGGCTATGGCGCACCGAACAAGCAAGGTTCTGAAAGTTGCCATGGTGCACCTCTGGGTGACGAAGAAATTGTTGCTGCGCGTAAGCAACTGAACTGGCCACACCAAGCCTTTGAAGTGCCGGCAGACGTATACCAAAAATGGTCTGCAGTTGATAAGGGTGCAGCGGTTGAGTCTTCCTGGAATAAGCGCTGGGTTGCTTACGAGCAAGAATACCCGCAACTGGCAAAAGAATTGAAGCGTCGTTTGAATGGCGAGCTTCCGGAAAACTTCGAAAACACAGTGCACAATTACGCGAAGCAACTGCAGAGCAGCCCTGACGCCATAGCTACCCGCAAAGCGTCACTGAATGTACTGAATGAGTTTGGTCCTAAACTACCGGAGCTGTTAGGCGGTTCCGCCGACTTAGCCGGCTCTAACTTAACCTTATGGAACGACGCAAAAGGTATTACTGCCGATAACGCCAGTGGTAACTACGTGTTCTACGGTGTTCGTGAATTTGGCATGTCCGCCATTATGAATGGTGTTACTTTGCACGGTGGCTTTAAAGCCTATGGCGCTACCTTCCTGATGTTTATGGAATACGCGCGCAACGCTGTGCGTATGTCTGCGCTTATGAAGCAGCCGAGCATTTTTGTTTACACCCACGATTCTATTGGTTTGGGTGAAGATGGCCCTACACACCAACCGGTCGAGCAACTGGCTAATTTGCGTCAGACACCAAACCTGCAATGCTGGCGTCCGTGCGACCAGGTTGAAACAGCCGTAGCCTGGGGGGCGGCAGTACAAAGTAGTAAAACCCCATCGGCGTTGGTCTTCAGCCGTCAGGGCATGCAGCAACAAGAGCGTAATGAAGATCAGTTAACCAATATTGCCCGCGGTGGCTATGTGCTGAAAGACTGTGAAGGCGAGCCGGACGTTATTTTAATTGCTACCGGGTCGGAAGTTGATTTAGCCGTTAACGCCTTTGTGCAACTGACTGATGAGGGGTACAAGGTACGCGTTGTTTCTATGCCATCGACCAATGTGTTTGATATTCAGGATACTGAATACAAAGAGTCTGTGTTGCCATCGAGCGTTACGCGTCGAGTTGCCATTGAAGCAGGTATTGCCGACTTCTGGTACAAATACGTTGGGCTTAACGGTGAAGTCGTAGGCATGACAACCTTTGGCGAATCTGCTCCGGCTGGCGACTTATACAAACATTTTGGCATTACCACAGAAAATACCGTGGCCGCCGCTAAACGCTTGTTGGGAGCTTAAATGAGCGAACCGGCTCGTATTGCAATTAATGGCTTCGGCCGCATTGGCCGGAGCTTTTTGCGCGCGCTGTACGAAAACGGCTACCGCGATAGCGTGCAGGTTGTGCTTATTAACGAGCCTGCGGCGTCGGAAGCGATAGCCCATTTGCTCCAATACGACTCAAGCCACGGTCGTTTTGGAGAAAAAGTAACGCAGTCGGGTGATGCGCTGACAGTTGCTGGAGACAATATTGCTTTAACTCACCAGACCGAGATTGAAGCCATTGACTGGCGCGCTCATGGGGTTGATTTTGTCATTGATTGCACCGGTGTATTCGGCAGTCAGGCCGACGGTCAGCTGTATCTGCAGCAAGGCGTAAAACGTGTATTGTTTTCTCATCCCGGCAAGCCGGACGTCGATTTCACCGCCATTTATGGTGTGAATGAAAAAGAACTCACCGTTGGCCATAAAGTGGTATCGAACGGCTCCTGCACAACAAACTGTATTGTGCCGGTCATTAAAGTACTGGACGATGCATTCGGGATAGACTCCGGTGCTATTACGACCATTCATTCGGCTATGCACGACCAGCAGGTTATTGATGCATACCATCCGGATTTAAGACGAACCCGCGCCGCCGGGCGTTCTATTATTCCGGTGGATACCCGTTTGGCGCGCGGTATCGAACGAATACTGCCGCACTTAGAAGGGCGGTTCGAGGCCATAGCCGTGCGCGTGCCCACCACCAATGTGACCGCTATGGATTTAAGCGTTACGCTAAACAGCGACGCCACTATTGAGCAAATTAACAAGGTGTTATGTGAGCAGAGCGAACAGCAGCTTGCAGGTATACTGGATTACACCGAAGAGCCTTTAGTCTCAATCGATTTTAACCATGATCCACATTCATCCATTGTTGACGGGACGCAAACCCGCGTTAGTCATAAGCGGCTGGTTAAGCTGCTGTGCTGGTGCGACAACGAGTGGGGCTTTGCTAATCGGTTGCTGGATACAGCAAAAACGATGGCTGAACAAACAGAACATTAAGCTTAGAGAGGATACCGCATGTCTGTCATCGCTATGACTGATTTGGATTTAAATAACAAGCGTGTACTGATTCGGGAAGATTTAAACGTTCCGGTTAAAAACGGAAAAGTCACTTCCGACGCGCGTTTAAAAGCGGCGCTGCCCAGTATTCAGCAAGCGCTGAAAGCAGGTGCTAAAGTCATGGTAATGTCTCATCTGGGTCGCCCAACCGAAGGTGAGTACGACGAAGAGTTTTCGCTGCAACCTGTTGTTGATTACTTACAAGAGGCGCTGGATTGCCCTGTTCGCCTATGTAAAGACTACCTCGACGGTATTGAATTAAAGGCTGGAGAACTGGTAGTTTTTGAGAATGTCCGCTTTAATGTTGGTGAGAAGAAAAACAATGACGAGCTTGCCAGAAAATTAGCCAGCTTATGCGATGTCTATGTGATGGACGCTTTTGGCACCGCGCACCGTGCTCAAGCCTCCACTCATGGTGTAGCTAAATACGCCCCCGTTGCCTGCGCAGGGCCTTTGTTGGCTGGTGAACTAGAAGCTTTAGGCAAGGCACTGGAAAATCCGAAGCGCCCGTTAGTAGCCATTGTCGGTGGCTCTAAAGTATCGACAAAACTGACGGTATTAGAGTCCTTGTCCGGTGTTGTTGACCAGTTAATTGTGGGCGGCGGTATTGCAAACACCTTTGTTTCTGCAGCAGGCCACAATGTGGGTAAGTCGCTTTACGAAGCAGACTTAACCGACGAAGCTAACCGACTAATGGCGCAGGCAAAAGCTAAAGGCGGCGACATTCCATTACCTGTCGATGTAGTAACAGGTAAAGAATTCAGCGCAGAAGCCACAGCAGAAACAAAAGCGGTTAACGGCCTTGCTGATGACGACATGATTTTTGATATTGGTCCTGAAACCGCAGAGCAATTAGCGTCTATGCTGAAAAACGCAGGAACGATTGTCTGGAACGGGCCGGTTGGTGTTTTTGAATTTGAGCAGTTTGGGCATGGTACAAAAACCATAGCCAACGCAATTGCACAAAGCGATGCGTTTTCAATTGCCGGGGGGGGTGACACCTTAGCAGCAATTGATCAATACGCTATCGCTGATAAGATCAGTTATATCTCGACAGGTGGCGGGGCATTTCTTGAATTCCTCGAAGGTAAAACATTGCCAGCCGTTGCTATTTTACAAGAACGGGCTAAAGACGCCTGAACACAAGTTTTTTAATTAAGGAGTATTTTTATGGCCCTGGTGTCATTACGACAGTTACTAGACCATGCCGCAGAACACGATTACGGCGTACCGGCGTTTAACGTCAACAACTTAGAGCAAATGCGCGCAATTATGCAAGCCGCCGATGCTACTGACAGCCCGGTTATTGTACAGGCTTCAGCGGGTGCTCGTAAGTATGCCGGTGCCCCTTTCCTGCGTCACTTAATTCAGGCCGCTGTTGAAGAATGGCCACACATTCCGGTGGTTGTTCATCAGGATCACGGTACTTCTCCGGCGGTATGCCAGCGTTCTATTCAACTGGGCTTTAGCTCGGTAATGATGGACGGCTCTTTGCTTGAGGACGGAAAAACACCTGCAGAGTACGACTATAACGTAAAAGTAACCAGACAAACCGTAGAGATGGCACACGCGTGTGGCGTTTCTGTTGAAGGCGAGCTGGGTTGCCTGGGCTCACTGGAAACCGGGGAAGCGGGTGAAGAAGACGGTGTTGGTGCCGAAGGTAAATTGTCGCATGAACAGCTGCTGACTGACCCTGAAGAAGCGGCTGAATTTGTGAAAGCTACAAATGTTGATGCACTGGCGATTGCTTGTGGAACATCACACGGTGCTTACAAGTTTACTCGTCCACCAACTGGCGATATTTTAGCCATTGACCGCATTAAAGAGATTCATCGTCGCATTCCGGGTACACACCTGGTTATGCATGGTTCATCATCTGTACCGCAAGAGTGGCTTAAAATTATTAATGAATTTGGCGGCGAAATTCCGGAAACCTACGGCGTGCCGGTAGAGCAAATTCAGGAAGGTATAAAACACGGTGTGCGCAAAGTGAACATTGATACCGATTTACGCCTGGCTTCAACCGGTGCTATTCGTCGTCATTTGGCAGAGAACCCGTCAAATTTTGATCCGCGCAAATTCTTTACTGCTGCAACTAAAGCGATGGAAGATATTTGTCGCGCGCGCTACGAGGCCTTTGGTTGTGCGGGTATGGCGAGCAAAATAAAGCCAATTAATTTAGAAACAATGTTCCAACGTTACGAAAATGGCGAATTAGACGCCATAGTTAAGTAATTAAGGACTTTATAAAAGATACAGATACGAGGTTAGTGTGCGATTTTCTTTATTATTCGCGAGTTTGTTTTTACCCGTTGTAGCAAGTGCTCAAACGTTTATGTTCGACGATGCTGACGACATCGATACTGAAACTGTCGAAGAGTGGGAAGCCAGTGCTGAATTTGGCCTGCTTTATACTTCAGGTAACACTGAAACAGAAAGTCTGAAAGGTAAGTTTACTGCATCGCGCGACGTGCAGAATTGGCGTCATAAAGGGGTATTCGACTATTACACCTCTGAGCAGAAAGATCAGAGTACAGGTGAAATGAACGAAACCGCAGACCGCATGTTCATTTCGGCGCAAAGTAACTATAAATTTGATCCTGACAGCCGCGACTCATTATTTGTCTTCGGTTCATACGAAGAGGACGAATTCAGTGGCTTTGACTATCAGGCTACTGTCGCAACCGGTTATGGTGCTCGTTATCGTTATAATGAGGACATTTACGCTGACTATGAAATTGGTCCGGGTTATTCACATACCAAGCCCGTACAGGCTGAGGGTGAACCTCCGGTTGAATCCGATGGCTCAATGATTTTGCGTTTAGCCGGTAGCCTGGAGTGGAAAATTAGTGAAAACTCGCGCTTTAGTGCCTTGTTGTCGTCTGAAGTTGGTGAAGACAACACGAAGAGCAAAGCTGAATTTTCAGTGTCAGCAAATATTAACAGTGCGTTAGCTATGAAAGTGTCACTGGGGGCTAACCACAACTCTCATGTTTCTGATGAAAGCATCGAAAAGCTGGATACAGAAACGGCTGTTACACTGGTTTATTCTTTCTAAGCACACTTAGCTGTATACCTCAGAAAACCTCAAAGCCGTGGCAATTGCCGCGGCTTTTTTCATTAAGCTGTCATAAAAACGTCTTAAGCTGTCGCAGTGATATCAACTGGGCTTATTTATGCGCGTTTCAACCTTTAGTCGTGTCTCTTCCTTCTCTTTACTGAGTTTGTCGTTGGTGTTTTTATCAGTGCTCATTTGGGCTAATAGTCAGTTACAGCGCTTTGAACAACAGCAGACTATTTACTCATCGATAAAAGAGAAACTAATGGTTGAAGTGGTTACTGAGCTCAGTGGTTACCTGCAGTCGGGTAATGCGCTGCTATTAAATCAAGCCGAGTCATCGGTCAATGAAGTGAACGCCCAGCTCGATACACTGAACTTAACCTCCATTTCGGTTATGCAGGAACAGATGGATACTATTCGCAGCCGAATTTCTGATGACTACCGCGCCATAGGTAAACTCTCTGGTCAGGAGGCCGCTCTGCTGGTGAACGCTGAGCGGTCTTTATTTAACGAATTATCGCGTTTGTTTGACTACGTGCAAAAAGGCAGCAGCAATAACCCGGTGGCCGCCGAAAGTTATCAAAGTATCGGTAGTGACTTAGTGTTATTAATTGCTGATTTGGTACATACGCGAGAGCGTTTATCCAGCGGTGAAGCCGAGGAGCAGGCATTGAATCAGGTGCTTAACGCTACTCAAAAAGAAATTGCCCGGCTGCAAAAGTTACCCGAGCTCGGTGTAAAAGAAGAACTGCCTGACCAGTCAATGATGCTGGTGCCAAGGGAGGCAAAGGAGCTGGGCCCGAAAATTGTCGCAGAAATGAACAGCTTAATTCAGCGTTACCCCAAAGAGTTGTCCTCAACGCTACAGCTTATTGAGTCACGGCGTGAAGCCTTTGCCTCTATTTCGGAAGACATTGCCAGCATTCAGTCGCTGGCCGTAAAGGTAGAGCAGAGTCTTTTACAAAGCCAGCAAGCCAGCTTGATGCAGATAAAGCTGAGTCTCGTGGCTTTGGTGGCGGTGCTGTTAGTGTTTGCACTACTGAACTTTGTGTTACTCAAACGCATGGTCCTGACGCCTCTGCGAAGCTTGCGCGATGCCATGGAGACTTTATTGGTTAAGCAGGAGCTCAACTATTTACCCAACGCCGATCGCGACACCGAGATGGCTGAAATTGCCCGATTCTTTAACGGCATACTTGAACAGACACAGCGTCGCGACGAGGAAAAGTCCCAGCAAATGACCGTGGTCAATGAAGCTCTGAAGCGGGTAATACAGGAGTTGCAGCATATTGTGCAATCATCAGCCAATACGCAGTCATCCGCATCGGTCACTATTCAGGGCATAACTGAATTGAGCGAGTTAACCGAAGAATTAAACCAGTGCACCAATACACTGGAAAAAAATGCATTCGATACACAGGACTCAATGAGACAGAGTCACCAGCATATTCTTAAATTGAGAGACGCCTCAGAACTGAATGAAAAAGCCATAGAAGCAGCCAAACGCTCTGCCGAACAGCTTGATCATTCGGTAAAAGAGGTAAAAGATGCGCTGTCGATTATTTCCGGTATTGCTGATCAGACCAATTTACTGGCGCTGAATGCCGCCATTGAAGCTGCCAGGGCGGGCGAGCAGGGCCGTGGTTTCGCGGTGGTGGCTGATGAAGTTCGGCAGCTGGCGCAGAAAACACAATCCTCTCTTGGCGGCATTAATGACTCTTTAAACCAACTGACGGACGCCTCGCTCTCTATTGAAAAAGGCTACCAGGACATTGCTGGGGCTGGTCATTCGCAGCAACAATTCGTTGAACGTTTGGTGAAAACTGCAAATGAGGTTTCTGCTCAGGCGCAGGCGTCAACCGAAGAAGCTCAAACCTCATTTCGGCTGGCAGAACAGCAGACAGACAAAGTTAACGGATTCTCAGTACAGTTACAGCAATTAGTCAACGAAATGGACAACGCACACCAGTTGTTAAAGCAAGTCGAGGCTGAAGTGGATACTCAGAGAACTGAAATAGAACGAGCGTTCAGCGTATGATGAATTAATCAAATCTTACGGTTCCCTTTACCTTTAGATTTCGCTAACATTCGCGGCAGCTAACATCGGCTGAAAAAAATCGGATAATGTTATGTCAGTGAACTCATTTCTTGGGGTCTTTGCAAAGTCTCCTATCAAACCGATGATTGAGCACATGGACGAAGTGCACCGCTGCGCCTATGCGCTGAAAGATTTCTTTAAGGCGGTTTATTCCAAGGACTGGCAGAGCGCAGAAGTTGCTCGTACAACCATCGTAAAACACGAATCAACCGCGGATGATATGAAACGTAAAATCCGTCTGAACCTTCCTAGCGGCTTATTTATGCCTGTAGAGCGAGCCGACTTGCTCGAACTTGTTTCGCAGCAGGATAAAATTGCCAATAAAGCCAAAGATATCTCCGGTCTGGTTACAGGGCGTGAATTGATTATCCCGGAACCACTGGTTAAAGACTTTGATGCCTACTTAAGCCGTTGTCTGGACGCAACCGATAAAGCACGCGAAACCATCGGCGAATTTGATGATTTGCTGGAAACAGGCTTTAAAGGCCGCGAACGCGATCTTGTCGATAACTTCATTGCAGAACTTGATGCCATTGAAGCCGATACCGATGAACTTCAGATTAAACTGCGTCAGGATCTACGTAAAATCGAGCTCGATATGAACCCTGTAGATGCGATGTTCCTATACCGTATTCTTGATTGGGTTGGCGACTTAGCCGATCTGGCTGAACGAGTCGGTGCACGTTTCGAACTAATGCTAGCGCGCGTCTAAGCGGAGTCTGATTTATGGATATAATTTCTAGCTATAGCCTCCTGCTTATTGGGATGGCTGCGGTTTTTGGTTTCTTTATGGCCTGGGGTATTGGTGCGAATGACGTTGCCAATGCTATGGGAACATCGGTTGGTTCTAAAGCACTGACAATAAAACAGGCAATTGTTATTGCCATGATTTTTGAGTTCGCTGGTGCTTATCTTGCTGGTGGCGAAGTGACGTCAACCATTCGAAAAGGCATTATCGATTCCGGTTATTTCGTTAATCAACCCGAGCTGCTAGTGTTCGGTATGATCTCAGCGTTATTGGCTGCCGGGTTCTGGCTCTTAATTGCTTCTTACTTGGGTTGGCCTGTATCAACCACTCACTCAATTATTGGTGCTATCGTTGGTTTCTCAGCCGTTGGCGTCAGTATGGAGTCGGTTCAGTGGATGAAAGTTGGAGGTGTCGTTGGAAGCTGGGTTGTCACTCCGGCTATATCCGGGTTTATTGCTTACCTCATATTTATGAGCGCACAAAAGCTTATTTTTGACCGCTCTAATCCTTTAGCAATGGCCAAGCGCTATGTTCCGTATTATATGGGGTTAGCGGGCTTTGTGTTGTCGCTGGTCACCATCAAGAAAGGTCTTAAGCACGTTGGGCTGGACCTTGGCAGCCTTGAGGGTTATCTGTGGGCTCTTGGTATTGCCGCACTGGTCTTTGCTATTGGTAAAGTAGCAATTGGACGTCTTAAGTTTAATCCGTCAGATGACAAAGACATGCACTACACCAACGTGGAAAAAGTCTTTGCGGTATTAATGGTGGTAACCGCCTGTGCTATGGCCTTTGCTCACGGTTCAAACGACGTAGCTAACGCTATTGGTCCGTTGGCTGCTGTTGTCAGTGTGGTTACCAGCGGCGGTGATATTGGCAGTGAGGCGCAGTTAGCCTGGTGGGTACTGCCTCTAGGTGCGGTTGGTATTGTTGCCGGCCTGGCTATGCTGGGCAAACGCGTCATTGCGACCATTGGTAACGGCATTACGCACTTAACCCCAAGCCGTGGTTTTGCTGCCGAACTTGCTGCTGCGTCAACCGTGGTTCTTGCTTCGGGTACCGGTTTACCAATTTCTACAACACAAACTCTGGTCGGTGCTGTGTTAGGTGTCGGTATGGCGCGTGGTATCGCTGCCCTGAATCTGGGTGTGGTTCGCAATATCGTTATTTCCTGGGTAGTTACACTGCCTGCAGGTGCCATTATGTCCATTGCCTTCTTCTACATTTTAAAAGCAATTTTCGGCGTCGCATAAACTTGCGATAAACAGGCAGCCTGCAACAGTGACAGGCTGCCTACTTTCCAGTAAAATCCGCGCTTCACTAGACTCGCAAATGCAGCACGGATATGTCAGATACCAATCATTCTTCTTTAAAAGTCAGTGACTTTTCATTTGAGCTCCCCGATGAGCTTATTGCCCGCTATCCGCAAGAACAACGCAGTGCCAGTAGGCTGATCTCGGTAAAAGCCAGTGAAAACAGCATTGAGCATAAACACTTTAAAAATATTGTGGATGAGATAAACGCCGGTGACTTGTTGGTGTTTAATGACACCCGGGTTATCCCTGCGCGTTTGCTGGGTGAAAAAGTGTCCGGTGGTAAAGTCGAGGTTTTGGTCGAGCGATTACTGGATGACCATCGGGTGCTTGCGCATGTCCGGGCTAACCGCGCACCCAAAGCGGGTGCTGAATTGCTGCTGGAAGGCCATGTAAAAATAACAATGCTGGCGCGTCACGATGCACTGTTTGAACTGAAGTTTGAACACGATGAAACCGTGCTGGAATTACTTGAGCAATACGGGCATATGCCATTGCCGCCTTACATTGACCGTCCGGATGAAAACTCTGACAAAGAGCGCTACCAAACCGTTTATAACCGCGAGCCGGGTGCCGTTGCGGCCCCAACCGCCGGTTTGCATTTTGACGACGAAATACTGCAACAATTACGTGAGAAAGGCGTAAATTTCGCCTATGTTACCCTGCACGTAGGCGCAGGAACCTTCCAGCCAGTGCGCGTGGACGATATTAACGACCACGTTATGCACAGTGAATACGCGAAAGTCAGTGCCGAAACCTGTCATGCCATTAAGCAGACCCAAGCTTCAGGTGGCCGGGTTATTGCTGTAGGGACAACCTCGGTTCGTTCGCTGGAATCGGCCGCTCAGGCATCAACTAATGAAAGCATAGAACCGTTTTTTGATGACACCGATATTTTTATTTATCCGGGTTATGAATTTAAAGTGGTCGATAGCATGATAACCAACTTTCACCTGCCCGAGTCCACACTCATTATGCTGGTTTCGGCATTTGTTGGTCGTGATTTAATTATGAAAGCTTATAATGAAGCCATTAAAGAGCGTTATAGATTCTTTAGTTACGGCGATGCCATGCTGTTACAGCGCTAAACTTAATACACTGAAGTGAATACTTATGACAATGAAATTTGAATTAGACAAAACCAGTGGTCGCGCGCGTCGTGGGCGCATGGTATTTGAACGTGGAACCGTAGAAACACCAGCGTTCATGCCGGTAGGTACTCTGGGTACCATAAAAGGTATGACACCAGAAGAGGTAAAAGACACTGGCGCACAAATCTGCCTGGGCAATACCTTTCACCTAATGCTGCGCCCGGGTACGCAAATTATTCAGCAGCACGGTGACTTGCATGACTTTATGAACTGGGACAAACCTATTCTGACTGACTCAGGCGGTTTTCAGGTGTTCAGTTTGGGTGAGCTTCGCAAAATTACCGAAGAGGGCGTGACTTTCCGTTCGCCCATTAACGGCGAGAAAATACTGCTGACCCCGGAAAAATCTATGCAGGTTCAACGCGAACTGGGCTCAGACATAGTCATGATATTTGACGAGTGCACGCCGTTTCCTGCCACGCAGGCTGAAGCGCGCAGTTCCATGGAATTATCGTTGCGCTGGGCTGAACGCTCTAAACAAGAGCACGGTGAGAGCAAAGCGGCGTTGTTCGGTATTATTCAGGGCGGCATGTACGAAGAGCTGCGCGATATTTCTCTGAAAGGTCTGACCGATATCGGGTTCGACGGTTACGCTATTGGTGGTTTATCAGTAGGTGAGCCGAAAGAAGATATGATGCGCATTTTAGAGCACACCGCACCGCAAATGCCCGAGCAGAAGCCTCGTTATTTAATGGGGGTAGGCAAGCCGGAAGACTTAGTTGAAGCCGTACGCCGCGGTATTGATATGTTCGACTGCGTTATGCCAACCCGTAATGCACGTAATGGTCACTTATTTATTAGCACCGGCGTAGTAAAAATCCGTAATGCAGTGCACCGTACGGACACATCTCCGCTGGATGAAAACTGTGACTGCTACACCTGTAAAAACTATTCGCGGGCGTATTTGCATCATTTGGATCGTACTAACGAGATGCTGGGGTCACGCCTGAACACCATTCACAACCTGCGCTTTTATCAAAAAGTAATGAGTGACATGCGTGACGCACTGGATGCCGGCACTTTCGATGACTACGTCAAAGAGTTTTACCGTTTAAGAGATCAGTCTGTCCCGGCACTGGACTGAGAATTATCGAGTTCATCATGTAATTGCTGGTAGCGGTCGACGCCCGGTTGGTGCTTGATCGCTGCCTTCGCCGAACTCAGCGCCGAAGCTTTCCAACGTTCAACTAAATGAGGCTGTTCGCTATTAAGTTCAGCAAGACCTAAGTACATTTCTGCCCGCAAATAATGGGCTGCCGCTTTTTCCTCATACGCATCTGGGTTACCCAGTTCATTAATCGCATTAAGCAGCATAGTCGTGAGCTGTGAGCGGGTAAAAATGTCGCCTGAATTCAGCACAAAACGAGCGCGTTCCGAATGGTATTTCAACACCCCCGGGCTACTTTCTACAGCATCGTCAAAGTGGGTAAGTGCTAATTCGGCCTGCTCAGCCGCCTGTTGAAGCTGACCGCCGTTGGCAAGGTGTTGAGAGTAATGAGCAAAGACAAGCGCATGCGCGTATTGGTTTTGTTCAATCGAGTAACCATCCAGCAAATGCCGGTTTGTCTGTGCTCGTAAAAAAATGAACAAGACAAAAATAATAACCAAAATGGCAGCACCACCAGCCCCCAGCCAGAAGAAACGTTTTCTTAACTGATAGTTACGGAGCCAGCTACCCAACTCTTGCTGAAACTCGCAGCAATGCTGAAATCCTTCGTTTGGCTCAGCCGAGAGCGCTTTTTTTAAGATACGACTGAGTTCCGCAGGAAGCCGGTTGGGGGGTGTTATTGAGTGCTGAAAAAATTGCTCAGGTTTCATGTTGGCCAGTAGTGATAAAAGCAACGCGCCCAGTTGGTATATGTCTCGCTTAATTGTTGTGGGCGAACTTGGCGCAGCAATACTCAAATCAACTAAAACCGCGGCATTATCAGACTCGTCTTCGGTATTCTCTGTTGAGCGGATCATTATGTTCTGGGCAGTAATGTCGTTGTGTGCATAACCGGCCTTGTGCATACGACAAACCCCGTCAGTCAAAGATTTAACCACTTTGGTGGCGTCATAGACAGACAGACAGCTGCGTTGCTCACTTAAAGGTTTACCTTCAATGTGCTCAAGCACCATAAACAATGAAGAGGAAGAAACTTCCGGTTCGCCAACATCAAACACGCGGCAAAGAGCGGGGTGGTCAACGCTGGACAAAAGGCGCGCTTCATTTACCAGCCTGTGGCGGCTAACAATAGAGGGCGACCGGGCAAACTTAATCGCAACCGTGCGTTTTAAACGCTGGTCGTAGGCTTTATAAACTAGTCCACTGCCACCTTGCCCCAGTAACTTTATCGACTGGTAACGCGCTGGTATTGGATAGGGAAAATTGTTGTCCGGATGCACTTCAGCCAAACTCGTATCCTTACTACTTAAGCTCAAATCCAGTCTAACGATGACAAACATCAAACAACAGGTTTTGAGGAAGAGCTTACAGTGTACGCATTAAGTGACGTCAATTGACATCAAATAAAAATAATCAGTCTGTGGCTTAAAAAAACTTAGATATAGGCTATGATGAGTCTCATAAAAATAACAAAGCAGGGGTTAACACTGATGCGGGAGAACAGCGATGTTTTGGCAAACAGTGGATTCAGGCAGTCCGTCGAAGTTCAGATTAAAGATAGCCAGGGCTATAAACGTTTAAATATGACACTGGTGGGTCAACAGCATCCCGATTACCTTATTCTGGAGCTTTCCAGGCAGTATTGCTGGCAAGATATCTTGCCAATGCTGGCTACAGAAAAGAATGTTGCAATAAAAACAGTCTCTCCAAAAGGTGAGCAGGTAACGGGCGTGGTCGATATTCTCCATATTACCCAATACCCGCAAAAACTTTTGTTTGTCAGTTACCCCAGAAATGCCAGTGTGGAAATTCTGCGTTCGTCGCCAAGGGTTGGGGTAAACTGCGATGCAAGGCTCCAGCTGCAACTAAAAGAGAGACTTGGAGAGCCTCTTACCGGAAAAATTGTGGATATTTCCAATAAAGGTATCGCATTTAATTATTTTGGTACTTCGCCAGTTGATATAGAGGACAACAGAGGCCTAAAAGCTGAAGTCAGAGTAAAAACAGACGACGAAGTCATTTTGCTTCAGCAACTGGTAACCCGGAGCATTAAGTCGGTTGGCCCGCAGTTATGGCAGCTCGGTTTGTCTTACAAAGAAAAACCAAATAATTTACAGGATTTAGTCAGTAAGCTTTTCCTGCACTCTACGCCAGTCCGCGAACTGCTTAGCGATGATGACCCTGGATGGGATGGTTCGGATAACACTTTACAAGGCGAATCTGAGTCGGTACAATTCAGCACCAATTGAACCCGTAGTGGTTAATTTTTAACCGAAACAGATAATTTACCCGAGGTGATTTTTTAATGCCAGTCGTTAAAGTGAAAGAAAACGAGCCGTTTGACGTAGCTTTGCGTCGCTTTAAGCGCTCTTGTGAAAAAGCAGGTGTTCTCTCTGAAGTCCGTCGTCGCGAGCACTATGAAAAGCCGACTTCAGAGCGTAAGCGCAAGAAAGCGGCTGCGGTAAAGCGTCACGCGAAAAAACTGTCTCGTGATAACGCTCGTCGTACTCGTCTTTACTAAGACTGTACTTACGACAATTTGAGTGTTCACTTTTCCGTAAAGTGCTGAAAGCCGTGACTATATCGTCGCGGCTTTCGTGTTTCTGCTACTTTTTGTTTTCACAACTTTCTTGTTTTCGCAACTTCGGTATTGAAACAATATGGCAGGCCTGATCCCCAAAAGCTTTATCCATGATTTGCTCGAACGAGCAGACATTGTTGAAATAGTTGATAGCCGCGTACCGCTGAAAAAGGCCGGTAGAAACCATCAGGCCTGTTGCCCTTTCCATAATGAAAAAACGCCGTCGTTTACTGTTAGTCAGGACAAGCAGTTTTATCATTGCTTTGGCTGTGGTGTGCACGGTAACGCTATTGATTTTTTAATGGAATTTGACGGCTTAAATTTTCCCGATGCGGTGGAAGAGCTGGCCGGCATTATGGGCGTTGAGGTTCCGCGGGAACAGCCTGAAAACCCTCAGTTAGCACAAAAAAAACAGCAACAGGTGCAGGACGACTCCGAGCTTATGAGTAAAACAGCTCGTTTTTTCCAGCATCAGTTAAAGCACCATGAAAACTCAAATCGAGTTATAGACTACTTAAAAGGGCGGGGTTTAAGCGGCGAAACGGTAAAGCGTTTTCAAATTGGTTATGCGCCCGACGCGTGGGACAGCCTGCTAAGTACGTTTGGCAACTCGGCTCAGCATCGCCAGCAGTTACTGGAATTAAAGCTTATTAACCGCAACGAGAAAGGGCGGCATTACGACTTTTTTCGTGACCGGGTCATGTTTCCTATTCATGACCGGCGCGGCCGGGTGGTGGGCTTTGGTGGTCGCATTATTGATGGCGACGGACCCAAATACTTAAACTCTCCGGAGACTCGCCTGTTTCATAAAGGCAGTGAGTTATACGGTTACTGGCATATGCAGCAGGCCATAAGGAAACCAGAACAGGTTTGTATTGTCGAAGGGTATATGGACGTGGTGGCTTTGTCCGAAGCGGGCATTCATTACGCCGTTGCTTCTTTGGGGACGGCCACGACCAGTGAACAATTACAGCGTTTATTCCGTACTAGTAGTAGAATTGTGTGTTGTTACGACGGTGACCGCGCAGGCCGCGACGCCGCCTGGCGTGCATTAGAAAATGCCTTGCCACTGTTGCGCGACGGCCTGGATATGGCGTTTCTGTTCTTGCCGGAAGGCGAAGACCCTGATTCAGTTGTGCGCGAGCACGGTGCCGAAGCCTTTGAGCGTGAATTAAAAAAGGCGACACCATTCACTGAATATTTCTTCGAGCACTTGCAGGCCGACATTGATGTTAGTAGCGACGCCGGGCGTTCTCAATTACTGAATATTGCTAAACCCTTAATTGAGAAAGTGGCAAGTGAATATTATCGCGACACTTTAATGCAGCGGTTAGCAGAAAAGCTTCGCCGAGAAACGTCGCAACTGGAACGTCAGTTTGAAAAGCCGCAACGTCAGTCGCGACCAAAAGAAAGCGTAAAAATGACGCCATTACGCAAAGCCATTGCTTTGTTACTGCAATACCCGCAATTGGCGCAGTCGGTTCCGGTTCGTGAAGAACTAAGAGAACTTCGGGTTAGCGGCATTGATTTACTAATTTCTTTGCACAAGCAGTGTGCAGAACGTCAAATGACTACGGCGCAAGTGTTGGAAGGCTGGCGCGATACTGAATATTATCAGCCTTTGCAGAAACTCGCGTTATGGCAACATCAGCTTGACGAAGACAACGTTGAGCAAGAATTTAACGATATATTTATTTATCTAATTGACCAATATTTTGAGCAGCGTGCGAACGCACTTTTAAAGAAAGAACAGGAAAGCGCATTAACACGAGTTGAGCGTCAGGAATATCAGACGTTGGTTCAGTATTTGAGTAAGGCAAGATAGTACATCTGGGTACGCCTTACGCTAGCTTCAAAATCAGTATTCTGATATACTATTCGGTCATTTTGGATACTCTACATTCACAGTCACAGGTGGAACGTCTGTATGCAGCAGAATCGGCAATCGCAACTTAAGGTCCTTATTGCGAAAGGCAAAGAACAAGGGTTTTTGACATTTGCTGAGGTCAATGACCATTTACCGCAGGAAATTGTTGATTCCGATCAGGTTGAAGACATTATTCGCATGATCAACGACATGGGTATACGCGTGTTTGAAAGCGCTCCCGATGCCGATGATCTGATGATGGCAGAAAGTGCTGCAGATGAAGACGCTGCCGAAGAAGCCGCGCAAGCATTAGCTTCTGTTGATGGCGAAATCGGCCGTACAACTGACCCAGTGCGCATGTACATGCGTGAAATGGGTACCGTTGAGCTACTGACTCGTGAAGGCGAAATTGACATTGCCAAGCGTATTGAAGAAGGCATTAACCAGGTTCAGTGCTCTGTTGCTGAATACCCGGAAGCCATTAACTTCTTGCTTGAGCAGTGGGACTCCTACGAAGCCGAAGAACTGCGCTTAACCGACATTATTTCCGGATTCATCGACCCAGACGAAGTAGACGAAGCGCCTGTAGCAGCTACTAATATTGGTTCTGAACTTCCTAATGAAGAGCTGGAAAAAGAAGAAAACGATGATGACGAAGACGAGGAAGAAGCGGATACCGGTATCGATCCGGAATTCGCACGCAGCAAATTCAATGCACTTCGTGAACAGTATGAAGCAACACGTCAGGCCATTGCTAAGCATGGTCGTGATGGTGCCGATGCTCGTGTTGAAATCGATAAGTTAAGCGACTTATTCAAACAGTTCCGTTTGGTTCCTAAGCAATTTGACCGTCTGGTTAAAGACATGCGTGCCATGATGCAGCGTGTCCGCGTTCAGGAACGTATTATCATGAAGATAAGCGTTGAACAGGGCGGAATGCCTAAACGCAACTTCATGAAAGCTTTTGCTAGCCATGAAAACAACTTGGCTTGGGTTGATAAAGAGATTGACTCTGGTGCTGGCTATTCCGACACATTGAAAGAAGTACGCGGCGAAATTGAACGCTGCGTTAATAAGCTGGTTGACGTAGAACGCGAAACCGGCTTAACCATTGCTAAAGTGAAAGAAATTAACCGGCGTATGTCCATTGGCGAAGCCAAAGCGCGTCGTGCAAAAAAAGAAATGGTTGAAGCTAACCTGCGTTTGGTTATCTCCATTGCGAAAAAGTACACCAACCGTGGTTTGCAGTTCCTGGACTTAATTCAGGAAGGTAACATTGGCTTGATGAAAGCCGTGGATAAATTCGAATACCGCCGTGGTTATAAGTTCTCAACTTATGCAACCTGGTGGATCCGTCAGGCAATTACCCGTTCAATTGCGGACCAGGCACGTACTATCCGTATCCCGGTTCACATGATTGAAACCATCAATAAGCTGAACCGTATTTCTCGCCAAATGCTGCAGGAAATGGGGCGCGAGCCACTGCCGGAAGAACTGGCAGAGCGCATGATGATGCCTGAAGATAAAATCCGCAAAGTACTGAAAATAGCGAAAGAACCCATTTCAATGGAAACTCCAATTGGTGACGACGAAGATTCTCACCTGGGTGATTTTATTGAGGACGGCACTCTGGATCTGCCAATCGACTCGGCAACCTCGGAGAGCTTGCGTAACTCGGTTCGCGATGTACTTGGTGGTTTAACAGCACGTGAAGCGAAAGTATTGCGTATGCGCTTTGGTATTGATATGAATACCGACCATACTTTAGAAGAAGTGGGTAAGCAGTTTGATGTGACTCGTGAACGAATTCGTCAAATTGAAGCCAAAGCATTAAGAAAACTTCGCCATCCAAGCCGCTCAGAGCAGCTTAAATCGTTCTTGGATGAGTAAGATACTATCTGACAAAGGAGGCAGCATGGGTAACAACCGTGACAATTGGCCGAAACGTATAATTGACTCGCATTTGCACATTTATGATGACGAGTTTCCGCTAATTGAAAACCAAGGTCATATCCCTGAGCCTTTTTACATTGATGACTATCGTAACCTGGTACGTGGCATGCCTATTGAAGGTGGAGTCATTGTGTCAGGTTCGTTCCAGGGTTTTGAACAGCGCTACCTGAAAGCTGCGCTGGAAAACCTGGGCAACAATTTTGTGGGTGTTACCCAGTTGCCGGGAACCGTTAGCGATGAGAAAATTCAGCAATTGAAAGAGCACGGCATTCGCGGTGTGCGCGTTAACTTAAAGCGCGGTGTGCATCGTGATATTGAAGGTATTGTTGATTTTGGTAAGCGCATTTGGGACTTAGCCGGATGGCACCTGGAAATCTATGTTGACAGCCGCGAGCTGGACGACATGGTTCCTACTCTGCTTAAACTGCCGAAACTCAGTGTAGACCACTTAGGTATGGCGAAGTCGGGCTTGTCCCAGGTTCGTCGTTTAGCCGAAGGTGGTGTAAAAATTAAAGCCAGCGGGTTTGGTCGTACGGAAGTGAATATTGAAGAGGCCATTAAAACTCTGAATGAAACGAACCCAGACGCGTTGATGTTTGGTACCGATTTACCGGGCACACGCAGTAATCGTTCATTTGAGCCTTCAGACATCACCAATATTGTGAATGCTCTGGATAGCGAAGAGGCAGTTGATAAAGTCTTTTATCAAAACGCCCGCAGCTTTTATAATTTACCTTAAAAATAGAGAGTGAGGTAAGTGCAGTCTCTCTCATCTCACACTAAACATAACCGCTGGTTAGCTATTGCCATAATTGCAGTAGCTGTCGGCGGTTTGTTAGTTGCGTTCTGGTTTTCTGCAGGCGAAACCCTGCAGCGCAATCAAAACGCCATGAGCAGCTCTTGCCAGAAGGTGCAGTTAGCGGTAAACAGCCTTTTCCCTGCTTCTGAATCATCGCAACAACAAGTGAGTAACCCCGACTTGATGCATCAGGCACTCAGTGACGCTATAGCCGACACTCAGGGTGTTAAAGGTGGCTTCTGGCACACAGCACAAGGCTTTATGGGCTTTGCATTCCCTACCAGCAATAACAACAGCTCGGAAATTGGCATTAGTAATGACGATGTTCCTATTGTTCGTTCTGCAGTGCAGCGCTCGTTAGAGCAGCAACGCGAGGTGGTTTCTGTACAGTCGAATGACCGTGTGGCAACAGTGGTCGCCGCTTGCCCAGAGACAAACCATTACAACCTGGGTATTTGGCTAAAAAAAGACGTGCAGCTGGTACCGGCAGACTTCTCTATTATTGTCAGCGTACTGTTTGTGCTGCTGGCTATTATTGGCGGCATACTGGTGGTGTGCGAGTCGGTATTTAACCGCAATTGGCACTCTGAGCGTGACCGCATGGTGGCGCAAGCTGAAGACAACTCTCAGGCCGTTACCGTTACCACGGAAATACCAGAAATTCAGCCATTGTTGTTGTTGTTATACCAGGCGCGTCAAAAAATTCAGGCCAAAGAACGTGAGCTTAGCCACCAGATGAACAAAGTCATTATGGCTAACCAAAAAACGTTGGTAGGGCGCATAGCGCGCTCAATGACAGCGCTTGCATTAGCTGACCTGGAAGACATGCAGCGCAAGCTCTCAAAAATGAGCGAAGACGACATTAAGCGTAAGCTTTCGCAGCTAACTGAATTGTTTAGTTCATTTGGGGAAGTCACCTCAGAAATGGGCAGTGGGAAAGCCGTTTCAATTGACGTAGGAGATTTTCTACAGAGCTTATCTGACTACCATGAAGGCCATGGTAACGAGAAAGACATAACTCTAACCGCCATAGCGGAGGATGGGTTAAAACTAGAGGCTGATCCGTTACTTGTTCGCTTTGCAATGGACTATTTAATACGCCATATCATGAGTTTTGTGCCGGTAAATTCCGAAATTATGCTGCAGGCAAACGCAGAAGAAAACTTTATAAAAATTGCTGTTAGCGACGAAAGTTCGGGTATAGAAGAGAAAAACAAGCATTTGCTCTTCCACGCCGACGAATTGGCACCAACTCAGTATGGCATAGGGCTTAAAGTAGTGCGGGATACGCTTCACAGCCAGGGCGGCGACATAAATTATGAAAAACTTGAAAAAACATCGCGATTTAACGTGCTGATACCCATGACAAAAGGGTAAAAAGTTCGTATAATTTGCGCCGCTTTCAAGCATTCCAACCAGAAATGGCCCCTTAGCTCAGTGGTTAGAGCACCCGACTCATAATCGGTTGGTCCGCAGTTCAAATCTGCGAGGGGCCACCATATTTTTCAAAGACTTAGCGATTATTTAAGTCGTGAAAAGTAAGGTGTCATTTCAAAAAGCGGTAGTTAGAGCGGTAGTTAGCTTTAACGAGCGATCAGCTCCGTTATTTACGATCAAAAATTATTTAAGAGCCGTAATAGCAAAAAGCCACCCCGGCGGATGGCTTTTCGTAAGTTTTATTATCAAGCTAATTTCCTCTTAGGACGATGTTCTGCCAGAGTAGGATGGCGATACACAGGAAATCTTAAATAATTGTTTATCGTATCGACATGCCAAAACTCTCCTTCAGTCATAGCGGCTTTCACTCCCTGAGGAAAAGCCTTTGCTGCTATCCACTTGCGAATGACACGTTCTTCACGGTTAAACAAGCAGCAAAGGTCGTCAATTGTTAAGAATGCTTTATACATAGCTACCTCCTATTTGCAGTTAGCGTAACCTTTTCGGTTGTTATCTGAACTATGTAGTGACGCGAAAAAGTTGATCACATCAATCAGTCGCCATTTTCGGTGACAGCCGTCCCGCTGTAATGCGGGTGCAGGAGCGAAGCCAGACTTGTACCAGTCGTACCAGGTGCTGCTTGGTACGTTGAAGGTAGTCACTATTTGTTTTTTAGTAATCAAAACGGTAGTCAGTAAAGTATGAGCAAGGGCCGGGTGTTCTAAGATCTCGTTAGTATTTTTCATTTTGAAATACCTCTAAATCAATTAAAAAATTAAGGTTTGAACCGGTATCGTTCGGGAACAATTATCGCTGCAAAAAAGCATGAGATTTTGAACAGAACCCTCAAATTCGGCATGTCTGTTCAGCACACTTCATTAATTTTTGACCGGATTTGGCTGTTATCAACAAAATTCTTAGCGAGATCTTCCTAAGTATTAGATGGTTATACTTAGTTTGGACTGGTCGAGGGAAAATATGCAGGGCTATGTCACAAAAAGCTTTTGTGACATAGCTAGAAAAAACTATTTGCTTGCCGATGGTGATGAAATTAACCGTATAGGGAGAGATGATAAATCTTCGAATTGTTCGACTTCAGACTCATGCTCCGCATCTCGAATGTAGGTAAAAAAATCGAAGCGCGCATTGCCCTCAGGAATCCTGTATTCGCGGAGGCGTCGCTTAGTATGTATAAACTGTTGATATTCAGCATAATGCTCAACGCCCAAAGACCGCGTGCGGTTTAGAATACGCTGCTCTAAGCGAAACGCAGCATCCTCAGATGAACATATATAATAGAAAACAAGATCGACACTACTCGCTCTGTGAATCACATTATGGCTGTAGCTTAACGCCCGTTTTCGAGCCGCACGTTTCAACGCATTGTTCACTGATTCTTGAGCTCGACAATTTAATGCGACCTTAGTTTTTCCTGTTTTATAGACAAACCTTGGACCGCTCGACGATTCAAACATCACGCGATATACATAGACTACGCCAAACTCTTGGTAACGCTCGGCCGTTAAGGTTCGTACCGAAAATTTCTTCGGAAATGGGCTTTTTACGTTTCTATGAACGTAGCGATTTACGATAACGCTGCCATCCGAGAATTCTGAGGTAACATTGAACCGTATCTTGGCGCTACCATCTTCTCGCACTCCACTCTCAACACGCTCTAAGCTGACAAAAGAGGGCTCCTCGAGAGGATATACTGGCACCTCTGACATCGCGAGAGCGAGCTTGCGAGTGTATGCCGGAATAATGTCGGTGATGTTTTTAATATTACGCAAATGACGAATTGTTGTCGTAACAACAGTCGTTAGAAATACGACAGCGATCGGGTAACGATCATACTGCTTGAAATAGTTTTTAAATACTTCGCGGTCGGTATCGATGACATCGTCTGCGAAAACGACTTTAAAGTTCTTAACGTCTCTTTCGGGATCCCGCGCAGCAATAATTTCTCTCACAAGTAAAGTGAACAGCGCTTTGCCAGCCGCTGTCGAAAAAGGCACGATATCAAACGAGTACTTGGTTACAGCCTTGTTTTTTCGCTTCGCTAGCTCATTTTGGTGCACCTGCCGTAGTTCGATTGCCTTATGAAAAAGCGCTGAGTAGCGACTAGAATTCCCAATATTGTTCAGAAAACTCAAGTCGTTGACGTCAAGGTCGTTATCAGTAGATGCTAAAAATTTGTGCAGGTTCATTGTGCAAACTCCTTATTCTCAAACGCCCAAAGTGGGTTCTCCCATGTAACCCAAACCTCATCTAACTTTTTCTGTAAGAATTCAGTTGAAGATGAGCTGAAGGGTAAACCGTAAAAATACAGCGCTTTACGCACCCAGGTTTTTATTGCCTCGCGGTTGTTCTTTTCATGTCCGTCGCCTACTAGCATCACTGCGTCGTCACTGTCTAACTCCATATACGTTTTACACAAACAGCGGGCAATCTTATCTGCCATCGCCTGTTCATCGTCACTTAGCAAAACTTGATGACGTTTGAAAACATAAGCTTCTTCAAGTCGTGGTTTCATACAAAATTCCTCGTAAACTTCTGGTGTGATGGTACCTGGGAAAGATCTCGGGTAACGTAAGCGGTGGAAAATGCCAGCTTCTGACAGTTCGTACTTGGCTGTATCGAATTCATAGCTACGCTTAAAATGTTTGTACAAATCAATAGCCATTGAGGGAAATTCCAGCGTGGAACGCACTTCGCTTTGCTGTGCAAGCTGCGCCTGCCACCAGCCTTGTGCAAACGCAACGGCATTAATTGACTTGTCGTTAAACATATATTGAATAATGCGCGACTTAACCAGTAACGCTGAAATAAGTCGGCGGTTTTTAATCTCAAAATTAATAACTGCCATGTTTCTCTCTCTTTACCGTGTAATAACAAAACACTGTAAATTTGATCAGTGAGGATCTTGAGAGTCAATAGTCTGAGTAACCGACTTGATCCGTTTTGATCCGACATCGGTTCAAAACGATCAAAATAATTAAATCTATTCTCCGTACACATGTTTACGCACCTCAGGTCGACTGTTTTTCGGACTTCGTATTTCGCAAATACTGAGCAAATTAGGCAGATATGTTTTTGAAGTACAAAGTTCTACATCATTGACGAGAACGATATGGTTAAACCGACCCGTTTCACTATGCGCGTAATTTATAAACACCACATTGACAATAGTGCGGCGGGAGATTCGAATGAATGAACTAAGGTTTGCCTGCTCAACTTGTTTCAACGTCATCCTGCTTAAAAAGCGCTTGCCAGTAACAAGGTGAAACTCGACATAGTTACCACAGGAAGTAATGTGAGTAATATCGCCTAACCTTAGAAACTTGATTTTTCCCGGTTGTGTTACAGCAATGATCCCGCTCATCGGGCACCTCCCAACTCGTCAAGAAGCTTTGACCAACTCTCTAAGATCTCGAGCTTTTCGTCGCGGTAGTCATAACGGTTATAGTGTCGGTTGGATACGTCCGAAAAAGCGTGGTTGTGGAGCCGGTTCAGATGATTTTCGGTACCCATTTTATGTCGTAGCATTAATGTTTTAGCGGTACGCCGGAGGTCGCGAGGCTGGAAGTCTGCAATGCCGTAACGCTTCTGAATCTTTTTGTAAGCGTGCGCCAAGCTGCTGGAAGGGGCTGCTTCGGTAAAAATATTTCGTTTCGGCATAACCAAATCACTGACCCCTGCAAAGCTTTTGAGTTGCTCTAAGTAATTTGTTAGTTGCTGGGTGAGTGGAATAATGTGGTCCCGGCCATTTTTCGTAATATCACCGCGCATTAGCCAATCACCAGTTTCAAAATCGATGTCACTCCACTTAGAGTTCATAACCTCAAAAGGACGCTGCCCACCAGAATAAAGGTGAACCTTAATTAGCAGTCTGAAATCCGCACTGACACCGTTTTTCTGCGAGTCGTTAACCGCTTCGAAAATTTTTTCGAGTTCATTTTCGGTTAATAGTCGATCGCGAGGAACTTCCGCATGGCGTTGGGTAGGAATTACTGTCACGGGATTCTTTTCTAAACGAAACAAAAACGACGAACTTTGATCCGCTGGGTTGTTGTCGTGCTTCAGACCGGCTGAAAATGCAGCATGCAAATAAGCTCTGACCCGGTTCGAATGAGCGACAGCGCCACGGCGTATCATTACCGCGAGCACTCGCTTTATTTGTTCTGGCGATACCTGGTTCGCAGGCTGGCCAGCAGGAATAATTGGCAGGGCATTGCGCTCAAGATCCGCTTTTACTTCATCCGCTGTGCGCCTTCCTTTGCGACGCATATCACTGACATAGTATTCAATTAATTCACCAAAAGTCCCGGTAGTGACACTTTGCACTTTTGCTGAAATTACCGTTGGTCCCAAAGTTTTAGGATCAACACAGTTTGCTACCGACTGGGATAGCAGAGTTGCTTTTTCGCGAGCCTTTGTTAGTGAAAGGTCAGGGAATGCGCCCAGTGTGATATAGCTGCGCTTACCACTAGCGTAGTAGCGAAAGACAAACGTCTTGGTCCCGCTAGGGTAGACAACAACCCCCAATCGCCCGGTGTTGCGTTGCGACGATGTTTCCCACTCTTCATATTTTTTGGAGCGAGGCTCCAGCCCT
Source organism: Idiomarina sp. PL1-037 (assembly GCF_034422975.1). Lineage (NCBI taxonomy): Bacteria > Pseudomonadati > Pseudomonadota > Gammaproteobacteria > Alteromonadales > Idiomarinaceae > Idiomarina > Idiomarina sp. PL1-037. The sequence continues at coordinate 2,396,430 of NZ_CP139873.1, read as the reverse complement.
TTCAGGTGCTTAACTGTGAATTGAGCGTACTTCATTTATTCCAACCGTGATAAAACGAACACGGAGCGAGATATATAAAACTTTGCAAGGGGTGGACAAGAACTTCGGATCAAAATGGACCAAGTCGGTGCAAAATTGCCGGTTTTTCTTTTTTCAACGGCAGTTGATTAAGGCGTTTTTTGTCTTTTCTAGACTCTAGGTATTCAGGGAATGAATTTACTTCGTGAAAGTCATAAAGGGAAAAAATTTTATTCCGCATAGTTGAAACTAGCTAGTAACATAATCAAACTAAAGATATTGTTTTTTATAGAAATTTTAGGTTTTATTAAAGTTGAGTATGCTCGATTCTATTTCTATCGCAAAAGGTTTAGTGCAGCTCGGATTCACATTAGCCAAAGATAATGTTCGAGCTCAAAAATTTACTCGTCATGATCTTACTCACCCGGTCTACGTTAAAACCGCATCACAGCGGGGAAAGCCAATGTATAGGATGCCATTGGTTTTACATCCCGCTCTCCAGGGCAGTGTGCTTCCAGTGGTCAGAGATAAAGTGAACTTTAATAGTAATTGGAACAATTCGAATTTAGTGGAGTTTCCCAAGGCAGTTAATAAGAATGGAAAATTTCAACACTATGGGTTTGCGTTAGATGTAGTGGATCACGAGATGTTACGGCGGATTATATCTTCGCTTCAAGCCAACATACCGCCAGTTGAAAGTGAAGCAAACTCTTCATACGAGACGGAGATTGAAGCTTTATATCAAGCCAGAAGAGGTCAAGGCACCTTTAGGGAGAAGTTACTGAAATATTGGCAACATACTTGTTCAGTAAGTGCTATTTCTTTGTCTGGAATATTAAAAGCCTCACATATTAAGCCTTGGAGTGAATCGGATGACACGGAGAGACTAGATCTTTATAACGGCTTACTTTTAAACCCTACCCTTGATGCACTGTTTGACAAGGGATTGATAAGTTTTTCTAATGATGGTGGACTCCTCCACGGAAAGGCTCTTGAAGAGCAATTAGGAGCTCTTGGCATTAATGAGACTATGCGATTAAAGCGTATAGAAGAAAAGCATTTAAAGTACCTATCGTGGCACAGAGCTAATGTTTTCGTAGGCTAGGGCTCTCACTAAGTCTTGAACTCACCCTGTCCAACTACTAGACAGCACTTCTGCCTGCTTTAAAATGAGCTCCACTGCGGCTGGTGCGCGGTCGGGTGGGTATTTGTATCGGCGCAAGGTTCTGCGTACCAGGATACGAAGTTTAGCCCGAACACTTTCCCGGACTTGCCAGTCCACAGTAGTGGACTTTCGTAGTTTGTCCGTAATTTCGACGGCAATTTTCTTCAGTGTGTCGTCGCCTAGTTCTCGAACAGCGCTTTCATTTTCGGCAAGGGCGTCATAGAAGGCAACTTCATCGGGGTTTAGACCCAAGGCTTCGTCGCGGGCAAGTTCTTCCTGGAATTGCTTGGCCATGGCAATTAGCTCTTCGATAACCTGGGCGGTTTCAATGCCGCGGTTGTTGTATTTACGCAACGTCTCTTGCAGACGCTCAGCGTATTTTTTCTCTTGTACCACGTTGTTGCGTGTCTTGGCCTTAATATCGTCTTTAAGCAGCTTCTCAAGTAGCTCTACGGCAAAGTTCTTGTAAGGCATCTGCCTTACGTCCTCTAAGAACTCCTCAGACAATAACCCGATGTTAGGTTTATCCAGTCCGCACAACGCAAATACATCAGAGACACCTTCAGCACGAACAGCATTATCTAGTATCTGCTTCAACGCCGAATTTTTCTCTTCCTGCGTTAGCTTTTTATCAACACTGGTGAACTTGGTAATTGCGGTCTTCACAGACGTTAAAAACGCCACTTCCTTTTGATAGTTCTGCGCTTCGTCCAACGTGCTGCACAACGAAAATGCCTTGTTCATGGCGAGCACGGTGTCCAAAAAGCGCTTTTTACCGTCCTCCAGGCTGAGTACGTAGTTGGCCGTTGCTAACAGCAACTCATTAGGATTGTCCTCGTAACTTTTACCGTTGTAGTTGGTGTAATCAAACCCTTCTGCATTCGGACCTTTGGCAAACATGCCGTGAATGACATCCAGCTTCTCCAGTAGCAGCGCAAATGCCTCTTCCGCGCTATGCGTCGGCTGACCTTTACCTTGCGAGTCGGTATACGTCTTCAGTGCTTGTTTCAGTTCGTTAGCAATCCCGATGTAATCAACAACCAGGCCACCGGGTTTGTTTTTAAACACACGGTTTACCCGGGCAATCGCCTGCATCAGGTTATGGCCTTTCATAGGTTTGTCGACGTACATGGTATGGCAGCAGGGGGCATCAAAGCCGGTCAACCACATATCTCGCACAATAACAAGCTTCAGTGGGTCGTTAATGTCTTTAAACCGCTTTTCCAGCCGCTTCTTGGTTTGCTTATTGTAGATGTGCGGCTGTAACAAGGGCTTGTCTGATGCAGAGCCGGTCATCACAATTTTAATTGCGCCTTTTTCCGGATCCGGGTCATGCCAGTCGGGGCGTAACTTCACAATTTCATTGTACAGGTGCGCACAAATATCGCGGCTCATCGCCACAATCATGGCCTTACCTTCAATGCTTTTTGCGCGCGTTTCGTAGTGGTTTATCAGGTCTTCTGCGACTTGCGCTAACCGAGGCCCAGAACCAACTAACTTTTCTAACCGGCTCCACTCGCTTTTCGTTTTTTCACGGGCGCCGACATCTTCCTCGTCTTCGACGACTTCATCGACCTGGTCGGAGAGCTCCTCAATAATATCCTGATTGATATCCAGTTTGGCGAGCCGTGACTCATAGTAAATGGGTACCGTGGCACCGTCTTCCACTGCATCTTGAATGTCGTAAATGGATACGTAGTCACCGAAAACGGCACGAGTGTCTTTGTCTTCGCTGGCAATAGGCGTACCAGTAAAACCAATAAATGACGCGTTGGGTAGGGCGTCGCGCATGTGCTTGGCGTAGCCAAACTTATATTTGCCGTCTTTTTTCAACGTGGCTTTTAAACCATACTGGCTGCGGTGCGCCTCGTCCGAAATCACAACAATGTTGTGACGGTCATTTAAAATAGGGTGGCCGTTCTCGTCTTCCAACAATGCAAACTTCTGCACCGTGGTAAAAATAATGCCGCCCGACTCGCGTTCGGCCAATAACTGACGAAGTTTGTCCCGATTATCTGCCTGCACCGGCTCTTGTTTCAGCAAATCTTTAGCGGCGCTAAAGGTTGCAAAAAGCTGGCCGTCTAGGTCATTGCGGTCGGTAACGACAATTAAGGTCGGGTTATTCATTGCCGGTTGTTGCAATAGTTTTCCGGCGTAACAACACATTGAAATGCTTTTGCCTGAGCCTTGTGTGTGCCAGACAACACCGGCCTTTTTGCTGCCAGGAACAACTTCGTCGGCATAGGTTGCGCGTTTCTCCGCAACTTCGCTTAAGCTTTGCTGTTCTGCCGCAACAACAGTGGCACGAACGGCTTCGCGCACCGCATGAAATTGATGGTAACCTGCTATTTTTTTAATCAGGTTATCTGCGTCGTTTTCAAAAATCACGAAATAGCGAATGTAATCTAAAAACAGTTCGCGCTTAAAAAAGCCGCGCACCATGGTTTCCATTTCTTGCTCTAACGGGCGCTTATCGTCTTCGTTTAAGACAACGCGCCAAGGCATGTACCGTTCCTGGTTTGCGGTGAGTGAGCCTACACGGGCATTAAACCCATCACTAATAATCGACGCTTCGTTATAGGCAAACAGTTCCGGAATTTCGTCTTTATAAGTTTGTATCTGGTTAAACGCGTCCCAGATATCGACGTTTTCGGCGCTGGGGCTTTTAAGCTCGATAACCGCTACCGGTAAGCCGTTAATAAAACAGATAATGTCCGGCCGACGCAGTTGTTTAGAGCCTTCAATAGTAAATTGGTTAATTGCACGAAAGCGGTTGGCATCGATATCGCCAAAATCCATTAAAAACGCGCGGTCGTGGACAACTTTATCCTGCTTTTTGTACTCAACCGGTACGCCGTCAATCAATAACCGGTGGAATTCACGGTTATTAGCCACACAGTCCAAGCTCTCGGGTTTACGAACCACAGCAATGACTTGTTCAATGGCGCTATCGGGCAGGTGAGGATTAATGCGGCGGAGTGCGGCTTCAAGATCAGCGAACAACAGAATTTGCTTATAATCGATCCGTTCTGGAAAAGGACCGTCATGGGCAATGTCGGGACCGTTGGCAATTTCCCAGCCATCCTCGGCAAACCATTCCAGGCATTGTTGTTCTAACTGGTCTTCGGTCATTCCATTAGTCCTTTAACTATACTCTGCCTAAATTACCTTAAAGTAATTGACAGGTAAAACATCTTGTTTATACTTATCCGTAATACGCCCGGCGCCTCTTCGCAACTTTGTTGTGTACGCGTCGGCTCTCATTTCAGGCCCCACACTGGCCAAGACTCCCAGTCATCAACTATCCCAAACTCGCTAATTCTTATTGCGTTATTTTCCGGTTCGGGGAAGCTTTCAACAATAGCCTCAAAGCGCTTATTCCATGTTGAATTAGGGCTTATTACTGCGAGCAGTTTTTGCATAAGGCAAAAGTAGAAGAATGGTCGTGAGTTATTTATCTTTTGCCAATGTTCGTAATGAGGAATTGGAGCGCGCTCGAGAACGTTGATGTTCCAAAGCCTACTATGGTGAGCGGAAACGTTACGTATAAAGTTTAAACTTCTTAACCATTTACTAAAATCGTGGCCGCTTGGCGCGCCATACTTTTCAGCTATTTTATCTTGATGCTTTACCTTCATGCCTGAGTAAAGCATCGACATCATGCCGAAGTCCCACACTTCAATAGCAACCCAAATTGGTATTCCTTCATAGTTTTTCTTATAGTGTTCAATAAATGGCTCTCGTCTAGCTCGCCATATGGCTCTTTCGTACTTTTCTAACCAGACTTGGTGCTCCGTTTTCCCTTTTGCAGGCCCTTTCTTTTTAGCCTGTTTACTAAAGCGGCCATGCAGACATTCTGGATTCTCATGCGCATAACAGTCTATTTCGCCTAGTAAGTGAGCAATATCAACTCGGACAGCCATTTCTATTCGCTCTAAGGCATCTAGCGCGTGAAGCCGGAGTCGCTTATCGAAAATGTATAAATCAACAATATCTCGAAAATGCGAACCGTTAATAAACTCATCATGACGGATAGGTATATCCAACTCTGGGTTGAAGTGCGCTGATATTTTGCGAAAGGGATACCAATACCCGCTTAACCGGTAGTAACCTAGTTTTTCCAAGTAACTTCTTGCGATTTCAGGTTCATCAATCGTCATACCACGATCGGTAAGAAGCCCTAACTGCTGGTCTAATGATATCCATGGTTTTTGCTGTCGAGGCATATTTAGCAATCTCTGTGTGAGTCAAGTATGGACAACAGGAACGGTGACAAAAACCACGTGGTAAGCAGGTGTTCTGCCTTGTAACAAACTACCGAGAAATCCTCGATACTTGACCTTTTTCCTCGTTTGACGCCGATCATCACGGGTTTTCCTCCTTGAATCTGTTCTGGTCTGCCAATCGCTCCAGCAGAGTCAACATAGCATCTTTCGGCCATAACACCGTCTTTTGACCTTTTACTGAGCGTGGCGTGTCTGCGAGCCAGGCGCCGGCATTATAGCCGGTCATGTCGGCTATATTCAGTCGGTCGTAATAGAGCTGATGCTCGAACTCGTCTCTCATGCGGTTCAGTGTGCCCTGAACAGAGCGGCTACAGTCGCTATCAACTTGCAATGGACGCAGGTATTTATCAGCTGTTTCAAGGTGAGCTTCATTAGCGCCGCATTTAAGCAACGTATTCATAAAGGTATCGACAAAGCGGTCGTTCAGCTCAGCGAAGTCGGCTTTTTTCAGTGCCGGTAACACCAACGGAAAGCGCGTACTATCGTGTGCCATTAACACGCAATTTCGGCGTTGCAGCGTAACCAGATGACCATGCCATCCGCTTAAAGGGTTGATATCAAGGTTGGGCTTTTCATACAGCCATTCGCTCATCGGTGTAACGGGTAGTGCATCGTCGCTGGTAAGCGTTAGTTTGTCGAAGAGTTTGCGGGTGGCGTGGAGTTTTAGCATTAATGGCACCAACAACCTTTGCTATCGGCGTCAAAGAAGTAAATATTCTCCTCTGAGACGAGATTCGATAACTTATCGGTAATGTATCCCAGTTCTTTCGAAATTGATTGCTCTGAGCGATCTTTGCGAACAATTGATACTGCAACTTTACTGATAGATTCACGCTTCAGTTGACGAATGATGTGCTCATCTTCTTCTCCCATACTCCAACCGTAAATGACGAATGAATTCTTAAGACGAGGAATGACTTTTTGGTAAACGGTTGTCAGGTAGTTAGAGCCGCTTATAGACGCTAGTTTTTCGTCAGATGAACCTTCGCAAACGAAAAGTGGTTGGTTGTCGTTTTTTGCCCAAAACTCAGTAATGATGTCTAGCATATCATCGCCCGCTAAACCTAACTTTCGCTCCTCATGCTTTGCTCTAGTTTGGTATAGCATAAGACTACCATGCGGATAGAAAATTGCGGTTGAGGCCGAATTACCATTATAGGGTTCCCAAATTTTTTCGAGATCATCTGAAAACTTTAAACGGCTTATACTTGTTCGCTTATTAGATGCCTTGCTTGAAAAGCCGTCTTTACAGCGATGTTTTTCCTTAGAATTCACCTTTAGGCTGGCCCAGTAAAGAATCAGGTCGTAGTTAAGGTATAGGACGTTAGAAAAGTTACATATGAAACGACCGATTTGTTGTAGCTTTGACTCAATTTGTGCTTGCTTGGGATGGATATCCTTTACGGTATTAATTAATGCTCGTCGTACAAGCGTATATCCCTCACGCACGCGCTCACGCTCTGACTTTTCAACGTCAAATTTTTTATTTATGAAGTCAGCTAGCCACAGTTGATAAAGCACTTTTTCAAAGTCGGGATTACGAGGAGTCGCCTTTTTAAAGACGTCTATGACGTTACTTTTTAATAATTCGTTGTTTACAGCATAAGCGTGCAAATCTTTGTAGCGAAAACGGTCAGGACAAACCGCTATTGAGCCTCCATTGCCGACTATTAGGTTATCAGTAAAGTGAGTAGCAATTTCTCGCCACTTATGGACTTTCTTAATCATCAGCAAGAACTACCGACCAAACTCTTTTAAGTGGTAATTGAGCTTTGAGTTCGTCGTCCAATTTGTCGTAGACAGCGAATAACTCATCGAGGAAATCATCTTGAGACCACAAACGTAACCTGAAAAAACTGCTTGCCATATCCTTTTGAACATTTTGTTTAAAGCCGCCCCATGATACGAATAAACCTTGCTCTGCATTAAATTTCGACATAGCTCCTAAAAGCTTATCGACAGTTGGTCTGTCAACGGTTCCTGAACCTGATTTAACCTCTACGCAAATAGATTGGTCACCAAACCCCATCATCCCGTTCGATGCTAATATATCAGCACCGCCATCGGCACCCTCCGGGCTCTGCCATATACTATATCCTTTGGCTTTTAAAACGGCCGCCACTAGTCTTGTGAGATCGTGACCTTTAAATTTTTGCTCAATTAGGTTAACAACCTGTTGTTTCGCGAGATCGACTAAATTAAATTCGAAACTATCATCGTTAGAAACGTCGTTTATGTCAGTCCCGTTTATTTGCCCAGAATGTTGAACAGCTGACTTTACATTTTCCGGTTGCCAACCACTTTTAGACATTGATTTTAAACGTTCTAAAGCATTATTCCGGCGCACTCGACAAATCGTCATAAAAGCGCCAAAGCTGTATAGAAGATCCTGCCCGAAATTCGAACGGGGTATTTCTTGTCCGAACCATTTTACTTTTCTTGAATGATAAAAAGGGTCTTCAGCATTTTTATCGTGTCGGTATTCACTAGTAATTTCTCCCACGTATATGACTGGTTGCTTTTTTGAAGGCAAAACTACCCAATCTCCGACTTGCATTGTCTTGGCAAAAGGCCAAATTTGACTGCTATGATTTTGTAGCCGCTTGAGCTTTTCATTGGGGTAATTGTTTTCGAGTAGATCAAGTAAGAACTCTCGACTTTCAAGAGTCGAAAGATCTTGGTTTAGTCCGTCCCAGGTTAAAAAAATTCTTCCCTCATCGAGAAACTTTTGCTCATACTCTCCGTGAGACCCTGCTCGCGTTAACCAAAGCTCCATTGTTACGACTCCTTATTAAATTCATCTGTAGACTGGTTGTTAGACTCCTCGGCAATATTTATCTCACCAGACAACAACTTAGGGAGTAGGGCATCCCGCAATGCACCCAGCAGCGTCGATTCATTGGCGTAAATACGCTCAATCAATGGATTAACCATTTTAAAAAATGCTTCTTGTACTGGAGAGGGGGGAACAGTAACAATCTCTTTAGATAAAAATGTCTTTGTTTGGAAGTTACTAATTCCGGTACTTTGGTTTTGATAAAGCCATGTTTTCCCGTCTGCGTAAATTTTTTGAAGGTGAAGTGCTAGGAGTAAACTCACATTTTCGTTAATTGGTCTAAACATCCTACAAAAACTTGCAGGTTCAGATCGGCCGAGTCGCTCAAGTAAGCGATCTGTAATTAGTAAAGATCTCCCTGTCGGTTGTCCTTTACTACCTCCTGATACTTCAATCACAATATCCCATGGCTTCAATTGACGGTTTTTTAGCTTTTTCGCTTCCACATAGCGGGTTGGTACTTTACCGTCGTTGCCTGAGTACACGTTAGGAAGGTCAGTGCCACGCAGTATTTTTACTTCTTCCTTGTGCTTTTCGTCGGGCTTTTCTTTACCCCAGTCTCCTCCAATGGTTTTCTCAAGCAGATTTTCAAATGGGTTCGCTTCCCACCCCTCAGGAATCTCACCCAGCTCGCTGTCTTGCATGGCGGAGGGGAAGAGTTCGGCGGTGGTGCGGAGTTCGTTGTAGCGCTCTGGGTTTTCGGTTCGGAGCTGGGTTAGTTGTGCTTTGTCTTTGCCGGATATGGCTTGCATGGCGGCGAGTAGGGCGTCTTCTTCGCTGCCGCCGGCTGCTAGTGCGCTTATTTTGGCTTTAACGGGCTCGAAATCGACAAACCAGCTTTTGAAGATGGCTTGCGCGATTTGTTCTAGGGTTTGGTTTAGCTTTTTATTAGCTTGAATTTTTTTATCGAGGCTAGCCAGAATATTAGCCACGTAATCTTGGTACTTTCTAGGTGGTAAACTGAGTTCTAAGTCGTTTAATGCCTTGCCAGTTAAATGTTTGATTGTTGTTCCGGTAAAATAAGGTTCAAGTGAACCGTTTTTTCCGGCATGAAGGAACCAGTAATATAGAAAATGATTATTTAAAGTCGAGTTAGTTCGCACCCTGTGTAATGCTTTTTGGATCTTCATATTTGGGAGTGCATCGTTCCAAATAGCACATCTACCAGGCTCTCCTCCTTCACAGACAATAAGATCCCCAGGTTCAATTCCATAACGTTCAGCTTCATGTTCCTCGAATTTCATTTTCGATAGCTGTGAGAGGTCGAATTCACCCCAGCGAACATTGCTGTTGCCAAGATATGGTTGGTTAACCCCTTTATTCTTTTTTTTATCGAGCATTTTGCCAAGGCAAGAATTAACATGATCACCTAAACGCACAACTGGCCAATCACAGCCCATACCCAAGCCCCCCAAGATTACGCTTAATCTCAGCTTCTAATCGCTCGCTTTCCGCAAACTGTTCGCTTAATTGCGCGGTTAGTCGAGCCATCTTTTCGTTAAAAGGTTCGCCGTCGTCTTCCTGTTCTTTTGCGCCAACGTAGCGGCCTGGGGTAAGCACAAAGTCATGCTTTTTAATATCGTCTAAATTAACGGATTTACAGAAGCCGGCGATGTCTTCGTAGCTCTCACCCTGTTGCCATTGGTGAAAGGTGTCGGCAACTTTGGCAATGTCGTCGTTGGTAAAGTCACGTAATACACGGTCTTTCATGTAACCGAGTTCGCGAGCATCAATAAACAAGAACTCTCCGCGGCGGTCGCGCTTTTTCTCGTTGCGAACCATGCCGTTGGCTTTGTCCTTGGTTAAAAACCAGATACACGCCGGTATTTGGGTATTGGTAAATAGTTGGCCGGGCAGGGCAACCATGCATTCCACTAAGTCTTCTTCAATGAGCCGCTTACGAATTTCGCCTTCATTGTTGGTGTTTGAGCTCATTGAGCCATTAGCCAGCAAAATACCCATGCTGCCGGTTGGTGCCAGGTGGTGCAGCATATGCTGTACCCAGGCAAAGTTGGCGTTGCCTTTGGGTGGCGTGCCGTATTTCCAGCGCGCATCATCGGCCAACGATTCGTTCCACCAGTCTTTTACGTTGAACGGTGGGTTCGCCATGACAAAGTCGGCGCGAAGATCAGCGTGTTGATCGTTTAAAAAGCTGTCGGCGTTTTTCTTACCAAAATTAAAGTCGATACCGCGTATGGCCATGTTCATGGCCGCTAAGCGCCAAGTGGTCGGGTTGGACTCCTGGCCGTAGACCGAAATATGCTTTCGTTGCTCGGTGGCATCGTAGTGCTGCTCTTTGGCGTGCTCTTCAATGAATTTATCGCTGGACACAAAGAATCCACCAGAGCCCATAGCAGGGTCATACACACGACCGGAATAGGGCTGTAACATTTCGACAATCAGCGTCACGATGCTTTTCGGCGTGTAGTACTGGCCGCCTTGCTTGCCTTCAGCCAGTGCGAATTGTCCCAGGAAATACTCGTAAACATGACCGAGAATATCCTTGCTTTGCAAGTTAAGCCGTTCTCCACCAAGCACAGGCTTTGTGAATGAAGTGTCCGAGAAAGCGTTAATAAGACCAATGAGCTTCTCGTTTTCTAACTGATATTGGCTGATGCGGTTAAGAATGCCTTTGAGCTTGCTGTTACTTTTCTCGATTTCTTCTAAGGCATTGTCGATAAGCCAGGACACCGAGCGCAATTTTACGTCGTTACCGGTATCGTCCTGCCATAAAACACTACCAATGGGCAGTACGGCTTTTTCTTTTAATGTGCTCCATCGTGCCGCTTTGGGTACCCAAAACACGTTTGCTTCGCGGTAATAATCGAGCACTTCCAGCTCTTCGCTTAGCGCTTCTTGGTACTCTTCGTCACTGTCAAAATCATCGCGCGGTAGGTAGTAAAGATTGTCTTCGTCGTTGGTTTTGAAAAGCGCAAGTAATTGCTCCTGACGCTCTTCAAAGGCATCCGATACGTACTTTAAGAAAATAAGCCCCAGCACGACGTGTTTGTAGTTGGCGGCATCTAAATTGGCCCGCAATTTATCGGCAGCTTTCCAGAGCTTGTCATCGAGTTGTTTTAAGAATTTTTGCTCGGTGTTGTCCATGTTTTACGGCTTCCTTTTAATTAGTGTGAGCGACCGGACGAATTGTTTTCGTAACCCGGCGCTATTGCTAAATTACTGGTGTTCATTAAGCTTGTGCGGTTACGCAACCACAATTGATATTCGGGGCCATTTAATGCGGCTCCTTCGGTGCAATCGACATTCCAACGACGCAATAAATAACCGGCCATGGCAGCGCGAACGTCGATGGTGAGCAATTCGTTTTGCATACCGTAATCCATTTCAATGGCTTTTGGGAATTTAACGTTGTTAGGGTGAGGTGTTAATTGCAGAGAAATCATCCGTTGCCATTCGGTATCGGAGTCGCTGTCTTCGCCAAATTCGTAATTGCCGATGAGCTTCACATTACTAATTCGGGTTAATACAAAATCGCGAAAACTTTCGGTTTTTCGGTCAAACGCACGAACGTGCCAACGCATGCCATTATCAACAATTGAATGCGGTACAATTTCTCGTTTCCCGGAGCCGCTGCTAAGCGATGTGTAATTAATTTCGAGTGCCTGTTCATTAAGAATGCCTTGTACGGTTTTAGCCACAACAAAAATGTCAGGAACGTTCAAACTGGAAGGTGCTTCCACCGGAAAATGTAAATCGCCAATAGCATCGAAACCATCGGAAATATCATTCGCTAATTTAATTAAACTGCGTCTGGCGTCATGGTCGAATAGCGGTTTGAATTCACCAGTCTGGAAATAACGTTTTTGCTTAGCGTCGTATTCGAGATTTTGCGGTGCTAATTCTTTGTAGAGATTAAAGTCACGGGAGCCTGCCGATAACCCAACTTCGAATCGTTTAATTAAGTCCTGGCGGTAAATCGAGCCTTTAAACAGCAAACAAAAATCGATGTACGCTAAGCGCTGTTTTTGCGAAAAGGCGAGTTTTTCCAGCATCATCCATGGCCATTTTTTATCATTATTTTGCGGTTAGTGTGGTTCATTTTGGTGTGCATGTAAAGTGGCTAAGTGGCGGCGCCTAAAAATGTATCAGGGCGGGGGTTTGTACAACAAAGTGGTGACAGAAGCTGGATTTCGAACACATCCACTGACATAAACTTGTCCAAAACCAGGATCAGTTACCACTTTGTTGTACAGATGGTTTCATTGGCAAATTACGGTAACCAGGTGTTTTGCCAACACATACTAGGTTCCGTACAACAGATAGTATTTATTACTAAACATAGTCACTGATACTGGCTAGCAAGGGTAGGCTCATGCCGCTTTTGAGAATCACATATACGAAACAACCAGGAACAAGTGCCTTACTAATAGTCTGGTGTACGCCAAGTTGCGCTGGCCATATAAGTCGGAGGTATTTTGCGAACCATCACAATGTGCCGTACACCAAATGGTATTTAGTACGTAATACCGTTATCACTGATACTGGCTGGCAATGACAGGCTCCTGTCGCTTTAGCAGTCATAAATACGCAAGCAAACAGGAATAAGTGCAGTACTAATAGTCTGGTGTACGGCAAGTTGCGCTGCCCATATAAGCCGAAAGTATTTCGCGAGCCAGCACAATGTGCCGTACACCAGATGGTATTTAGTACGAAATACAGTTAACGTGAGCATTGCTTTGCGGCGCTTAAGCGAGGGGTGATTTTGAAGCAGGAGGGTTGAAATGGATGTTAACTCAGTTGCCAATAGAGGTGTCTTACTGGCGGGTATGCCAGATGAACTTCTGTTTGAATCAGGTTGGTTTGAAAGTTTCAGCGATTTGGTGATGCAGTTTCTGCGAACGCAAAATAAAGATGGTGCTGGGGGAATTACTTCTGACCGACAACTTTTTAAAGAGCTTCGCTCGAATCCAGAAGCGGTAACGCCTGAAAAATTTAAAGCGTTGAGTTTGAAGTATGCACCGGAATTGCAAAATACCTGGAGTGATTTTGAGATGCCCGACGAAAAGGATGGCCTTGGTGCCTGGTTGCTTTTAGAGATTGTTCTGAATATATTTTTATCGAAACAGCCAAAGCTGCAATTTGAAAAACTCAATGAATTTTTAGCCGAGGAGAAACAGGCGGTTGCGGTTTATCTGCAACAAAAAGATTCGCGTAGCGTTTTGCCTTATATCGAAAAATGGATTGGTGGCAATTGGGGAGGCAGCACTGAATTCGAAACCAGAAAAATACTTGTGTGGCTCGCCTTTTTTGAAAAGTTTCTTCGTGTAACCACGGAAGGTTTTGATGAGCGCTTTCCAGAGCCGGGCATGATGAAAACGTTTTTGCCTGTTGCCGAAAACAATGAATTGATATGGAGTAATGAGCGATATGTATCAGCGATTAAACAAAAATGGGTTGGCACTGAAGGTAGTTGGGTCTCGTTTTATGAAAAAATAACGGAAGCGAGAGATTCTGTTTATTCGAGCGAGGGTAAAGACCCGAAAGCTGCTGTCGAAAAAGCGGTAAAAAGAATTCGTGCTGGTAAGACCCGGTTAAACAGAGCAAATTATGCGAGTAGCTTCCGCGTCCTGGACACCGAATTCAGGCAAGTCCCCATGCAGCCGGTTGAGCTGATTCCACTGTTCTGTGAAGTCATGACGAAAAAGCAAATGGCGATGCTCAAGGATAGTTGTACGCCTGCCGACATTGAAAAAGTGTTTGCCGTTTACCCCAGGATTTATGAGCAATTCACTGACTGATTCGGCGAATTTTTAAAATTCCATTCAGATGTCCTCCTCATCGACGAGCTGGCGTGAAAACATCCTCTTTGCTGTTTCAGCAAGTTAATTAACTTAAAGCTTAGAGGATAGAAAAATGGCTAAAACGTCAACTGCTAATCGTCCAAATTCAAAGAATCCTAATAATCCGGCGTATCATCACAACCAAAGGAACCGTGGTAACCAATTAAACCCTAACAACCCTGAATACAAAGGGGGAAAAGGAAAGGGAAAATGAGTTAGCGAAGATTATCTGTTCTGAAATAGATGATGAGCGGGCTGGCATGATGTTAGTCCGCAACTTTAACGTTTGCCGCTAGTTGAAAACACCGCACTCCAGGCGATGAATTAGGGCGAGTACCTGTTGAAGCTCTATGAATGAGTTCAGGTTTTCGATAGGTGAGCGCCCACCGAGTCCTCTACAACGCTTTTTAAGCCAGTTAATAGCAGCGCATGCTTCACCCTCAAAAAGCGCCTCAGCGGCCGTTACGGCTTCAATTAACGCATAAATACGGTTGCTTTCTACCCTGGTAAAGCGGCTGCGCTTTCTTTTTTGTACCTTATTCCAGTCAGGAAGGTTAAGCGCATTCAAAATTTCGGTTTCTGACAGCTCCGTCTCGTGCGCTATCGAATCGACGACGTCGAACTTGAAACCTTGTCCGATGGCACTGTTCATCGTTGGGTAGTCTTCAGGCAGCCCTAGCTTTTCCTTTAAAGTCAGCTTCAAAGGCTGTTGCGCAGTCTTGGGGATGTAGTGTTCGTGGTGCATTGGAGTGCCTCAGAGTGAAAGCTCACTCAGAGCCTTTCTTCTTGCTTTGAATATAGGTGACAAGCAAGTGAATACCCAGCATCACGACCGGCATCACCGCTACCCAAATTAATAATGACTCGTCGCCCATCAAATACTCCAATCAGGTAACCAGGTACTTAGAATAGCATTTTCTGTTGGTTTAACAGCCACTATGAGGTCGAGAACTCGGACGCGTGTGACACAGAAACAAAAAAGCCACCGGTGACGGTGGCTAGGAAGTATCGCGTAGCATGACATTGCGGCTCCGATTGCCAAGTGTGAGAGGCTAGCGATGTGAGCATATTAACAGAGCAACATGGTAAGCGGAAGAAAAAGACACTAACGGACTCAAAATACGCAATGTTTGTTAGCCATGTTGAAAGGTCTTATACAGCGTGTAACTTTCAACTTGGCTTAATTTTTAACCATGTTATAAAGAGTCTTTCCTGATTAACCGCTAAAGGGACAAAGTTGCGATGGATAGCATAGTAGCGTACTTACCGTTAGGCCTTGTTGCCGCCACGATCATCATAGTTTTTTATGGTATCTCCCAAAATAAAAAATACCGAGCACGCCTGGAATATATCTCGCAGCGAGAGTCGATGTTATCGGAGCAATCAGTTGATGAGCTTCTTTCTAAACAGCGCCAGGAAAAAGCAGACTTTGAGGAGAAGCAGCGTGTGGGTCGGGATTACTTGGATAAACTTGATAAAGCCATTGAGCCCACAACAGCGCAACTAAAGCGGATTGAAGTGGGTTTGGTGCCTCCTATTTTTCGATTCGATGATAGTGAAGAGTTAAAAAGAATATTCGCAAGTGTCGAGAAGAGCAGTTTGAGTGTATTAGCGCGGGCTTGGCTACTAATTCTTTTACTCAATGGGACTGGATGGGAAGCCGCAAGGACGGGGACCGGATGATAAAAGATTATCGTCAGTTACTGCTCGATGCGTTTAATGCAGAGTTTGAAGTGATAAGACGACAAATGCGAGCGGCGACGTTCGATAAAGCCGTGGACAAGCTTGAACGGTTGGTTGACCAGCTTTCCAAACTCGGTGAGACAACGGGCGTTCAGGTATCGCGGCGTTATGCATTGCTCAAAGAAGATGAGCTTAGGTGCTGGCATGCAGAGCTTGAGCATCGTGAAGAGCTGAAGCAGGAGCGTAAGCGGCAGAGAGAATTATTGCGCTCTCAGCAAAGTTCGGGGGATGATTCTGAGGAATTGTCTGAAGAGATTGCATCACGGGATAGTGAGTTACTTAAAGCGCAGAAAAAAGCAGAGGAACTGGCTGGCGCTGAGCGGGCACGACTAGAGCGGATGATTGAAGATATCAAGGCGGAGAAAGCGCGGTTAGAAGAAAAGCAAACTCGGGCGATGTCACAAGCGCAGATCACGCGAGCCGGTTATATCTATGTCATATCAAATGAAGGTAGCTTTGGTGAAGGTGTGGTTAAGATTGGTATGACGCGACGTTTAGAGCCAATGGATAGGGTGAGAGAGCTTGGAGATGCATCAGTGCCGTTCCGATTTGACGTTCATGCGCTGGCTTTTGTTGAGGATGCTCCAGCATTAGAAAAGACATTACATGATGTCTTTAATGACCAACGGGTAAACACGGAGAATTTCCGTAAAGAGTTTTTCCGGGTGTCACCGGAAGTGGTGCGAGCAGTCATAGAGGAAAAGGGAATTGATACGGACTGGTACCTGACAGCAGAGGCTAAGGAATACCATGAGTCGGAGTTGATGCGAAACGCTATGAAGCAAGCTAAGCGTGCACGTAAAGAACGTGAAGACTCAGCTTTACCGGAGGCAATATGATGACAGCGCTAATTATTTGGGGTGTCACCATACTGGCACTTGGTTTAAGTGCCTATTTTGTGATTAAAGCTCATCGTCGGGCGGCATCGGTTGCGAAAGACTATGAGCGGCTGTCTGCGGTCTTTTCTGAGGTTGATAAAGGTCAGGCTGAGCTTGATGAGGTTGAGCGCGAATACCGAGATTTACAAACACAGTATGCCCGCCGAAAGCAAGAGTTAGAGTCAAACCGCCGAGTAATAGCGCAATATGACATTGGCGCAGGTACGGTTGATGACTCGCTAATACAAGTAACGCATAGCACGGACGATATTGACGACTTACAGAGCCAGCTATCAAGTGTGAAAGACTCGATAAAAGCGATGGTGAAAGCCAAACGCGCGTGTGTTTGCTACATGGGGGATAACATAACCATAAATGGTCGCAAGGCCGGTGTTAAGACGCTTTTTAATCGTGAGATACGGCTGCGGCTAAGGTGTTTTGATAATGAGGTGAAATCAGCCATTGCGTTGGCTAATTGGAATAATATCGGACGGCTGAATGAACGAGTGAGACGAGCGTTCAAAGAGATTAATGACCGCGGGCAATTGATTAAAACATTCATAGACAAAAAATATCTAGAGCTTCGCCTTAAAGAGCTTAATTTGAGTTTCGAAATATCCGAGCTAAAGACCTTGAAGAAGGAAGAAGAGCGCGAAGAACGCCGTTTAGAGCGTGAAGCTGAGCGAGAAGAGCAAAAGATAAAGGCGGCAGCTGAGAAGGCCAAAAAAGACAGAGAGCGCATGGAAAAGCTTGTCGCAAAAGAGCTGGCTAAGTTAGACGGTATGACCGAGGCACAACGGCAAGAGCTGGAAATTCATCAGAAAGAGCTTGAGGAGCTAAAAAGTCGTGAGCAAAGAGCGGTATCGATGGCGCAGCAAACCAGAGCTGGTTTTGTTTATGTTATAACGAACGTTAATTCATTCGGTGAGGGGGTTGTGAAGGTCGGAATGACCCGTCGTGCCGACCCGAATGAGCGAGTCCGCGAATTGGGGGATGCTTCAGTACCAGACACTTTCGATGTGCATGGTTTCTTCTATTGTGAGGACGCACCAAGATTAGAGTCTGACGTTCATAAAGTGTTTGACGACAAGCGGGTTAATCTCATCAATAAACGCAAAGAATTCTTCTATATCGATGCTAACGAAGCGTTAAAGCAAATTGAGTCCCATGAGATTGAGGCAACACCAGTAGCGGTTGGTTAAATTTCGTTGAGTCCGGCAAATTGATTCTTAGGCGATAATGTAAGGTCTGCTATGAGGGCGGAACGGACCATCCGACTTTTTGGACTAATTCAACGAGTAACTAGCCTCGCTGTTATTAATGAGTCTGGGTGGCGCGAACCAAACACGGCACATTTATCTCAGCAATAGTTCACGTTTTGTTATTGTTTTGTGTGTTTTAGTCGTTTACTGTCAATGACATAACGAAAACTTAAAGTTAGATATTGTGCGCACATTAGAATGTAATTGAGCATGCTCATATTGCCTTTGCTAACTCGGAGCCTTTCAAGTCAGGAATGCCTAATTGATCAGTAAGTTAAGAACCGAAAACTATTAATTGGACGAGTTTCTAAATGCGCACGCACAATATACAAATGTTATGTTTCTTTTCAATTAACCGAGATTCTTGGATGAACTCATATTTAGTTTCGGATAAGCCAATAATTTATGCAGATATGAATGTATTCCGGTACTTGGCTTGTGGAGACATTTCTATTCTGGAACCAGAAAGATTCGAGTGGGTTTATTCTCATGTCCACCTTGATGAAATTCACCGGAATGGAAACCAAGATTCACTCGAAGGAATGAAATTGCTGAAAGCAGTCGAGATTTGTGATGTTCTGAATCAAGACTTTCAATCTGAAGGTAATATTGTAATAAGGGATTATATAGATCCTTATTCGAGGTATGAGCAACACTTAGAGGCAATTTCTGGTTATGAGGGGGCGGCAGATCACATGGTGGAGCACCTCATACGCTCTTTTGGAGCAGACAACTTTAAAGAGCTAAGTGAAACGCCAGAGCAAATGCGAAATGAAATAGAACGAATAACTAGTATTATTCCTGATGAAAGGCGCGAAGATCTAGTCGAGAAAGCATCTAAAGTGTCGAATGAAATGGAAGTCACAATTGAAAAGCACCTAAAGAACAGGATGCCAATTGATAAAACAAGAAGCGCGTTAGGCGTTACAAGCGAAAATCGGAAAGCTATCGAGAGGTCTGAATCAGCAATTGATGAAGTTTGGGATTTAATTTCACCTTCAATACCAAATGTCACAAAAAATCAGTTCTTTGGCTTTGAGCCAATTCCGGGTATTGAGGGAGTTCAGCATACTCAGCACAGTGCAATATCAGGGGCATATATTGTGCTCAATATGTTAGGAATAAGCCCCGACAAAGGTCTCGCGAAAAGGGACAAGATCAAGAATATAATGTCAGATGGGCAGCACGCTGGAATGGCATCTTATTGTAATGCCTTAGTTTCCGCTGATAGAGGAATAATTAACAAGTCATCGTGTATATTTTCGCACCTGAATAATGTTACCAATGCTTTGCATTTTGAGTATCAAAAAGGGTACCAGCTTAGCCTTGGCGTAAGCAAAACATAACAAGCGCATGTTGTCGGACTGGTTTTCCGCTGCGCTCCAAACCAGCCGCAAATGCGGGCGTTATATTTTCAAGAAAGGAATAAAGAGTGCCGTACACTGTTGCAGTCTCATTTGACACTTTTTATAAAAATATAAATCTATCTGGCGATCACAGAGATACAGCTAATCGCCGTAGAGATGATATTGTAAGCACGCTAAAGAAGAAGCTTCATGTTGTAGAGTCTTTTTCGTCTGGCTCCATCCCTCGGTTTACAGCTTTAAAAGATCATGCTGATTTGGATGTAATGGTAGCGCTCCATTATACGAAGCATATCAAGGGCAAAAAACCTTCTGAAGTGTTGCAAGAAGTAAGAGATACGCTATCTGAATATAGAACTAATGTCAGAAAGAATGGGCAGGCGGTAACTCTCTATTACAAGACTTGGCCTAACGTTGACATAGTGCCGTGTAGTCGAGTTGTTAATGATGACGGGATTGTTACTTCATATTCCATACCTGATATGAACACAG
The DNA here is from genome assembly GCF_034422975.1 of Idiomarina sp. PL1-037. Classification (NCBI taxonomy): domain Bacteria; kingdom Pseudomonadati; phylum Pseudomonadota; class Gammaproteobacteria; order Alteromonadales; family Idiomarinaceae; genus Idiomarina; species Idiomarina sp. PL1-037. The sequence goes on along the minus strand of NZ_CP139873.1, from coordinate 2,376,585 downwards.
AGCAATGGATTACAAGCAAGCCAAAGAATCATACAGCCAACATGACATCGAGGGCAGGAACGTGCGGCTCAAATTTCAGAAAATCTATTACCATGATCAAGCATTGGAATCGGACGCACAGTTCTTATTTGCAGTCTTATCATATTGAGGCAATGGCCTTAAGGATATTTGATTCTTCGATGAATGATATTCCATGGGACATTTTTAAATTTTTTGAAGAGGCGGCTAATCTAGTAGATAGCCCCCTTTGGTATGAAGGCGCCTTTGCCGATGACTATTTAACCTATTTGACAAGATCTGAAGCCAAAAAGCGGCTAGAAACCGCACGAGACAAAGCTAGGTCTGCCTGGGCTAAGACTTATGGTGATGACAATGACCACGAAGGTGCAATAGCTATATGGCGCCAAATATTTGGAGACAAGTTCCCTGCTTATGGATGATATTAAATTACTAGGACTACAAAGGTCTGAATTTCAAAGAGCTGAAAAGCTTCAAATCTGGGCGGGTAGGGTTCAGGTTATCATTGTTCTTGTGTCGATTTTATGCATAGTGATTCAAGAAATTAATATTGTTCATTCCCTATCGATTGTGAGCATCTTACTAGCTCTCGCTTGGTTATATATTTCCGAGGAATCGAAAACCTCTCATAGCACTGCGGAGCGTGCACGGCGGGCAATTGTCATCAGAAATGGCTTAGGCATACAGTTAAGTGCCAAGTCCTACAGTGATTTAATGTTGTGTTTCAAAGCAAGCAGTAATAGTGCAAAACAATGGGAAGATGAAGAGTATTTCAAATCAGATTCGGAATATGGAAATCAAAAATTAGCCGAGATTATAGAAGAGAGTGCATTTTGGTCGAAATTTCTTCTTAGAGAGTATGCCAAGAAAACATGGCTCATTTTTGCTTGCGTGTTAGCAATATCGGTTTTTTCCCTCTTTTTAATAACGTTTTTTGATTCTTCTGAGCTTGGTAAAACTGTTGGTCAGATATTGTGCCTCGTATTAATGTGGTTAATCACGGGCAGTCTTTTTTCTAAGTCAATAAAGTTGACCTCTTCATCCAATGCAGTCGACTCCATAGAGGAGAGGCTCAATAGTATTATTCAGAGCGGAAATATAAAAGAGGACATACTTATATATATGTGCGATTACAATTCGATTATCGAGGGAACCCCTGTCACTCCTTCGAAAATATACCTAAAAAACAAGGACAGGCTAAATGCTCTTTGGAGAGAACGTGCTGAACGATAGACCTGCATATAACAAAGCGCTGCTGTCAGACAAATTTTCCGCAGAGCGCGGCGTTATGGCGAAAGTATCCAATGGCTGAACAAGTAGACGACAGTAGCGAAGATACCTGTGCAGGCCGACCAATTAGGGCGGCAATGCATCCGTTTTCGGTTGAATTTTTGGCGGGCTGTCGAAAGTTCTCTGATTTAGCCGAAGAGACCGAAGATGGGCAAGAGGTTATGATTTACACCACATCTTGCATCGTGAATGCCGTGTGTTTCATGGAGGCCAAGCTAAATGAAGAGGTTGCGATAGCGAGGATTTGTTTCGATGAGGACCCGGATGAGCGAAAGCGCTGGGATGAGGTTAAGGAAGGCGAGCGACGCTATTCGGTTCCTCAAAAATGGAATCAAGTAGCCGCACTCACCGGCGGCTGTCGTTGGAACTCTGGTGAAGAGCCGTTTCAGTCCTTTGAAACCATCTCATCATTGCGAAACGAGCTTGTACATTTTAAGGGGGAGCTACTTGGTAAAGACGAAGCTCCATCAAGAAGAATAGCCGGTCTTATGCAGCAGCTAGGTGTTAAAAGTAAAGCTACATGGGTCGAAGACGACTGCTCCAGCTGGGTTACAGATCTTCTCTCAGAAAAATCTGTTATCAGGTGGGTATCGGAAAAAATCACATTATTTGACCAACAGTACTATGCGCTTATGCATGGACGGTCATAACAAGTGGCTGTTGTCGGACGCACTCCGCTGGCGATCCGGCGCGCCGCAAAGTAAAGCGTTATGCAAGAGGCATTAATACAGACCGTATGGGATAAATAAGAAAATTTGATATGACAGTCTCACAGCAAGTAATACATTCGATGAAAGTTCAAAACTTAAAGAACCTTATCGACCTAGAAATTTCTTTTGATTCTTCACCAATAACTGCGATTCTTGGCCCAAATGGCAATGGAAAATCCACGATATTACACGCTTTAGCATGCGCATTTTCACCAAGTCAAGAAGGTGAGAACTATAAGTTTAGTTGGTTTTTTTTGCCAAACACTGATGCGCTATGGAATGGCAGTGAGATGAGTATCGTACACAGCTATAGGGACGGTCAAAACGAACATAATAACGTCACAAGGGAATATAAAAAGACTCAAGTTCGGTGGACTCCAAGATACGCGAACAGGCCCGTTAGGGATGTATTCTATATTGGAATTGACAAGTGTGTACCAATGATTGAGGCAGAGAAAAAGCAGGCAAAGATTAACTACTCTACTCAAGTTGTAAATGAAGAAGTAATAAATACTATTTTAGAAAAAGCATCTATCGTTCTGAATAGAAGATATGCCAGCTATCATGTTCATGAAGCTTCCGGCAAGGAGTTTATTGGTGTAGAGGTGGATGGACTTCGTTACTCTGCATTGAGTATGAGCGCGGGTGAACAAAAAGTGTTCTACATACTCGAAAAAGTCTTTAGAGCAAAAAAGTACTCACTGATTCTCATTGATGAACTTGATCTACTTCTCCATGACCAAGCAATGAAAAAACTGATCGAAGTTATTCTTGAAAGAGCTGCAGATAAAAATTTACAAGTAATATTTACAACACACAGAGAGAGTGTTTTAGAGCTTGAAAATAAAATCAACATTAGACATATAGTTTGTCGGCCTGGGAAAACCCTATGTTTCAATGAGTCGAAGCCCGACGCCATAAATAGATTAACAGGTGTACAGCCCCGTCCTATAGAGGTTTTTGTCGAGGACGACTTGGCCTCAACTATAGTAAAAAAAGTTGCTTCTCGGCTTAGGCTTGCTAAATATGTCACTACAAGCAGGTATGGAGCCGCTGTAAATTGTTTTACAGCTGTTGGTGGGCTATTACTTGGTGGTGAGCCGTGTAAAAACTCTCTCTTCATATTAGATGGTGATGTGTATCGAACTGATGATGAAAAAAGAACATTAATTAATAGAGTGCTGACTGGGCACGATGAGAATGTTGTTATAGCACGAGAAACTGCGCTGTCAGCAATTAAACAGTTTACCCTACCTGTAGATACCAAGCCTGAGAAATATCTTCACTCTCTAATCATTGCTATTGATGAGACAGAAGATGAAGAAAAAAACGAGATTATTGAAGCGGCGAAGGAAATAGTTGTTGTTGATGAAGATCATAAATATGTAAATGACATAATACATAGGTTGGGCTGGGAGCGGGAAACTGGTCTTTCAAAAATCATTGATTTGGTTGCAACGACAGATGAGTGGTCTGCTTATACAAATGATCTGAATGAATGGCTTGAATCAAAGTCAGCTGAACTACGTGAAGATCGACAAGTTGCATAACTATGTAGCGTCAATTACCTTGGCTGGTTTTCCGCTATGCTCCAAATTAGCCGCAAATGCAGGCGTTAGCTTTCAAGGACCCAGCGTGAGTATTTACGAAGCAGTTCCTAACTTTTAGACAAGAAGAGCTGAAGAAGTCGATGTAATTCCCTCACGGAAAGCCAATTAGTTGCGTAATTGGCGGGCTAGTGCGTCCGTACACACGTGTACGGATGTTCGAGATATCGACCTAAAAATAACTTATGTCGAAAAAACAATAAAATGTCGACACATTAAATTGATATGTCGATCGGAACGACATAAACTGAACTCATAGTTTATTTATGTCGATTTAAGCTGGAAATTTAAACATGACTTGGCAAGCAGATCAGCCGTACAATCAATTACCGACATTACCACCCAACCTAGATGTCATAGAAACTAGGGCTGTGCTGAAGGCCTGTATTTCTGCACGTGCTGCTGTAGCGGAGTTAAAAATGGCTGGAGAGCTCATTCCCAACCAAAGCATGTTAATTAACCTGCTGCCTTTGCTTGAAGCAAAAGATAGTTCAGAAATTGAAAATATTGTTACCACGACCGATAAGCTTTTTCAGTATGCGCAAGGGGGTAAAGGTGCTGATCATGCAACCAAGGAAGCATTACGTTACCGAACCGCGTTATACCAAGGCTTTATACAACTTGAGAAAAAGCCGCTATGCACAGCGACGGCTATTGAGGTATGCAGTACCTTAAAGCACTCTGAAATGGATATTCGTAAAGTACCGGGGACTTTTATAAGGAACCAAACGACAGGCGAAATTATCTATACGCCGCCAACCGGTGAAGATGTGATTCGCGACTTGTTAACCAACTGGGAGCGATTTCTTCATAATGACGACGATCTGGATCCACTGATAAAGATGGCGATTAGCCATTATCAATTTGAAGCTATACACCCTTTCTATGACGGGAATGGCAGAACAGGTCGTATTTTAAACGTTTTATACCTTATTGAATCGGGTCTTCTAACACTGCCTATTTTGTATTTGAGTCGCTTCATCGTTCATAATAAGCAAGACTATTATCGCCTCTTGAACCAAGTCACTAAAGATCAGAGCTGGGAAGAGTGGTTGTTATTTATGCTAAAAGGTGTCGAGCAAACCGCAACATGGACCTGTGAAAAAATCACAGCGATTAGAACGCTCATGGAAAACACCACCGATTATGTAAAGGCTCAGCTACCAAAAATATACAGCTACGAGCTTGTTCAGCTTATTTTTGAACAGCCTTATTGCCGTATTAGCAATCTGGTTGAGCGTGATATTGCAAAACGTCAGACCGCTTCAACCTATTTAAAGCAGTTAGCCGATATTGGCGTGCTGCAAGAGGTCGATTCAGGAAAGGAAAAATTATTTGTGCATCCGCGATTGATGACGCTAATGACAAAAGACAGTAATAGTATTAAACCTTTTTGAAGCAAACTAATCTCAAGCGGTAGTTACAGCGGAAGTTAAGATCAAAATCGTCAAAACCGGTGTCGGATCAAAAACATCGATAAAATACATAACCACATGAAAAAATGAGAGTTTTTAACCGAAACTAAATGTTAAAAAACTCACCAATGCAGGACTCATAATCGGTTGGTCCCCAGTTCAAATCTGGGAGGGGCCACCATTTTTAAAGGCTTTCAGCCGAAGTTTCCACTAACTTAAATCCTTTCTTGTGTAGCATGTCGCTTATGTGTCGCAAATTGTAACTTGAAAAGGAGTTTTATAAGTTTATCTGCTTTTGTAATAGTGATGAGCTTGTAGATTAAAAGAAGTATTATGGAACGCTTGGCTAACGCCTTCCGTAGCGTTGGGGAGCCCCTTTGTCGATACTTCCAAAAATAGCTTTAGCCAACGGGGGGAGCTTTGAAGTCCAGAGCGACTGCTTCGCCGGCTTCCGTCACAAGTCCCTGGTTGCTAAGCGTTCTGCTTAATAGACTGAGTGCTTGTTCAAACTCAATACCGCGCTCTTGCAAGCGGCGCTCATTGAGGGTGTAGCCTTGGATCAAGTGATCTTTAAGTGTTTTTGTTGCCCATTGTCTAAATTGAGTAGCGCGCTTGGAACTGATCCGATAGCCGACAGATATAATGGCGTCGAGGTTGTAGTGCTTGATTTGACGACGCACTGCGCGCTTACCTTCTTGGCGAACTACCGAGAAATCCTCGGTAGTTGAATTTTCTGCTAGTTCAGCTTCCCGATAGATGTTTTTTAAGTGTAAGCTAATGTTGTCGGTCGATGTATCGAACAATTCGGCCATTTGAGATTGACTTAACCAGACGGTATCCTCCTGTAACGCGACTTCGATTTGCGCTTGACCATCCTGGCTTTCGAAGATTTGGACTTGCTTATTTTCTTCCATTAGCTTTGTTCCTTAAACACGCTTTTAGCGTGCGCTGAACCATTCAGCTGCTGTCTGTATCAATTTTCAGCGCTATCAACGACTTCAAGGTGCACTTCATTTGTCGATATAATTTTTCATCTCATCGATTTGTGATAGTAGTTTGTCGAAACATTGCTCGCAAAAGTCAAAGTTGAACTTTTGGCCATCTTTATTTTAGCCATAGCCAAACTGCGCCTGCAATTGCGCGTGGCTTGAATTTTCGTCTAGACTGTCCGAGTACGCTTTCGAAGTCGTTTATGACGTTATTCTGGCAGATATCGCAAATAACATCGCTGATAACCGCTACTTTTTGCACTGTTTTTTTGTTCATTATTTTTATATTACTGAAATGCTCTTAAGGAGCCCTGTAGATCACTCTAAGCTGTTAAATATAGAAAACCAAGTTGTTTTTAGGGTAGGTCGGTATAGCGGCACCTGAGCCTTTTGCTTCGGTTGTTTTGGCTGGTCGCGCCGATTTTGTATAACGTTGCTTATTTCAATTTTGTGACGGCAACTCCCAACATCTTAACGAGGTGATAGTCGCACCGAAAATATGCATGAGGGTTCTACTCCGTTATCACGGACGGTTTAAAATCGCACTTATTATGCTGACGAAACCATTCAACAGCCCCGAATAATCAACGGTATTTTTACAAGCGTAGGTTCGCTTTTGCGATGTGTGAAATGATTGGTATTGCACTTGAGCGTCGTCTTCTCAATAAGTAAGTTATGAGATACTGAGTTGTGATAATCTCAGATAAAACAGAATGAACAGGAAACAATCCGTGAAACCATCAAATCATTTTATCAATTTAGCAGCCTTGCTACTGTTAGCACCTTTATCGCTAAACGCACTGGCACAAACCACTGAATCAGAAAGTGACGAAAAACCTGTTCCTGATCCAACCGAGTTTGTTTCCGAGCATACCGGCTCTTTTAACGGAGAACGCATTGATTATCGGGTGACTGCCGGCGAGACGTATCTGCAAAATGCTGAGGGCGAGCCGACGGCTAGCATTTTCTCTTTTGATTATGTTGCCGAGGATGAAGAAAATCGTCCGGTGACGTTTGTCTGGAACGGCGGTCCGGGTTCGTCTTCAAACTGGTTGCATATGGGCGGTTATGGTCCAAAACGTATTGTCGTGCCCAGTGATGCAGAGCACCCAGGCGTTGCGCCTTATACCATTAAAGATGCACCTGAAACCATTCTTGATGTTACCGACATGGTGTTTGTGGATCCGGTAGGCACGGGCTTCTCACGCGCTGTTGGCAAGGGTGAAAAAGAAGACTTTTGGGGGCTGACGGAAGATGCAGATTCCATGGCTGCTTTTATTGCCCAGTGGCTAACCGAAAACAACCGCTGGAACTCGCCGGTGTTTTTGTTGGGTGAGAGTTTTGGTACTACCCGGGCTGCTGCTGTTGCTAAGGTACTGCTCGATGACTACGTGATTAATGTTAACGGTATTGTGTTTGTGTCTCAGGCGCTCGATTATCAGGGCTCTACACCTTATGTCGATGACAATATCATTTCCTACATTACTTATATTCCGACCATGGCTGCCACGGCGTGGTATCACGGCAAAGTAGATAACTCGGGTGACTTTGAGGCTTTTATCCAGCAAAGCCGTGAGTTCGCATCACAAGAACTACTACCTGCGTTGTTTGAAGGGAATTTGCTAAGCGAAGAGAAAAGAGCAGAGTTAGTTAGCGAACTGCAACGCTTTACCGGCTTGAGCAAAGAGTATATTGAACGCGTTGACTTGCGCATTAATGCGTTTCGTTTTGCTAAAGAGCTGCGGCGCGACGAAAGTATAGCCGTAGGCCTGCTCGATAGCCGTTACACCAAAGACGAACGCGACGATGTTGCCGCAAGCCCGCGTGAAGATGCTGCTCGTGCTATTTCGCCGGCCTATAAGGCATCGCTGATGCACTACATGCGCAGTGAATTAGGAATTGATTGGAACCGGAAATATTTGAACCCGGCTGATCCTGAACTCTCTGGGAAATGGCGCTGGAGCCTTCGGCCTGAAGGCCAAACATGGGAGCCTCATTACGTGAATACGGCTCCTGATTTAGCCGCAGTTCTGCGCAGTAACCCCGCATTAAAAGTTATGGTGGGCTCGGGCTATTATGACCTGGTTACTCCGTTTTTTGATGCTGAGTACACACTTAATCGCCACGGCATCGCACCTGACGATATTATCTATCACTACTATCACGGCGGCCACATGATGTATGTGCATGAACCAGCGCGAAAGGCCTTGCTGGAAGATACTCGAAGGTTTATTCAGACGCAGACCGGGAACAACTGATTAATGATACTACTGGCGCGAAGCTCATGTAAGTTTCGCGCCACCGCAGTTTGCTCACTTAACCAACGTGAATGTGTTTGTTTTACCGAGTGTCTGCATGGTGAAATGCCGGAGCTCCATCTATGAGATGTTATGCCCATGGAAACGGCTGTTGGGCTGCTGTTCATTTATATAAGGCTATTTGAAGGGATTCGTATTAGCAGCAACAACCCTATTCCGCCCAGTATTTTTCCCCTGATACAGCGCATCATCAGCGGCTTTAATCCAGACCGCTAAATTGTCCTCTTCTGCATTGAAGCTGCTAATGCCTATCGTAGCGGTAATCGCTACCGGAATACCTTCGCAGTCGAACTCTTGGTTAGCAATTGCCAGGCGAAGCCTGTTCGCAGTCTCTTCAGCTTTTTTAATGTCGAGGTTCGGGAGCGCTAATGCAAATTCTTCCCCACCCCAGCGAGCAACAATATCCTGCTCTCTTACTCCGTCTGAAAGCGTTCTACTAACGGTTTTTAATGCACTATCGCCGGCATTGTGTCCATATTTATCGTTAAATTTTTTGAAGTGATCGACATCAATAAGCAGAATACTTAGAGGTTTTCCGCTTTTTTGGTGTTCCTGTATTAGCTGGCAGAAATTAGTTTCAAAGCCTCTGCGGTTCAACAGCCCCGTAAGAGGGTCTGTTTCCGATAGCTTCTGAAGTTTTTCGTTTGCGAATTTCAATTCATTCGTACGCTGCGCTATTTCTGCTTCAAGTTTAAGGTTAGCCCGTTCCAACGTCTTAGTCCGTAGTCGAATGGCAACATAAATACCTACTATGAACACTGAGGTGCCAACAAAAAATGTCCAAAAGTTGTACCACCAGGGAGCCTCGATAACGAGTGACAAGGTCAGTGGTTTTTTACTCTCTATGCCTTGACTGTTTCTGCCTTGAACAGTGAGCTGGTACTTGCCCGGCGATAGACCACTAAAGTCGAGTGAAAGATCGGTTGTCCATTCGCTCCACTGATCATTTACTCCCGATAACTGATAGCGAATTGAGTTCTTTTCGGGGGCCCGAAAATCAGTAATAGCAAATGACAAACTAAAGCTTTGGTAATCTTCTGGCAAAATGAAACGTTTTGATGTTAAAGCATATCGGTCGGTAATATTTTCATCATTCACCTCAATAGAGATCAATGCAGTATTAGCAACCACCTCTTTAATTTTAACCTGCTCGGGCGAAAATGAACTTGCTCCCGCTGTGCTACCAATGGTTACTTCTCCGTTAGAGGAACTGTCAATTGCGTGTTCTATTAAGTTACTTGATGGCAAGCCATCGGCTTCGTTTAGTGTAATAATTTTATGAGAGGTTAAATCTAATCGAGCCAAGCCCAGTGACGTGATTACCCAGAGGTTACCGGTCTTATCCGCCGTTATGCCCAATATCCGGTTAGACGGCAATCCGTCAGATTCAGTGAAATGTTGGGTTGCTTTGCTTTGAGTGTTGTACTCCCATAAGCCATTGTCGCTGCATAACCAAATGGTGTTTGGCCTGAATGAGTATGCGCAGAGTAGAGTTTCATTGTTGAAAGGACCCTCTACCAGTGACTGGTTCGTTAGGTCAAGTAGACCTGAGTAGCGGGTCGCGCTATAAATTCCCGAGCCTTCAACGGTTACAATGGAGTAAGCCTGATCGCCCCGAAGGTCGCCAAATGTCTGGTTGTGCCAGGAGAACATTCCCGAGGCCCGATCGAATTTGACGATTCCCTGGCCCCATAAGCCCAGTAAAACTGTGTCATCGTCTGATTCATGTATCGCTGTGACTGTATTTTCTTCAAGCCCAAGTTGAGTCTTTATGGCATCTACCGGATCGAGTTTTGGATTATCGCTCGGTGTCCTAAAAAGCTCTTCGTTGGTGCCCACCCATAAGTCGCCATGGCTGTCGGTAAAAAGCACATTAACTTCTCTTACGGGGTACTCGTCGTTAAAAGGAAAAAACTGCCATAACTGGGTTATGGCATCGCGTTTATAGAGGCCTGCGCTGTTTCCTAGCCAGAGATCGTTGTTATTGGCGTAATGTACAGCTTGTACGGGATTATCCGTGGCGGGTAAATTAGTAAGAGTCTTTATTTTGGCTAAGGGGTCGGTAAAGTTTTTGACTGTGGTGACACCTTTAAACAGGCCCTGAGACCGTGTGCCAATCCATAAAGTATCGGTGTTGTCGAAGTGAAGGTAGCGGATATCTATGTTTTTCAGGGCTGACCAGCCATTGTCTTGTTTTACAAAGGTCTTATCTTCGATATTGACTTGGTAGAGCCCTTCGCTGGCACCCGCCCATAAAGCGGAATGCTCGTGATCATTATTTTCACTTACAATGTCATTAACACGCAAACTTGCCGGAGCGTTATCGCCTTTAAATACTATTCGGTTGAATGTATCGGTTTCGTTGTCGAGATAAAACAGCCCTTGAGCGGTACCTATCCAGATGGTGTCATTGATGAACTCAATTGTTCTGACTTCATTTGCCCTGTTTTCGCCAACATTGTCCGGATCGACAAAGTACTGCTCCCAAGTTTTTAAGTCGAGTGAGACTTTAAAAACGCCCTGAGAACTGGCTACCCACAAAGCAGAACTTGATTCCGTAATCCACCATATTCGAAGGTTATTAAGGGGGTGCTGCTCTGCTAAAAACTTAAAGGTTAGATCCTCTTGAATCGTCTGGCCGGGCTTAATGTATTGCAGGCCCCCCAGTGAGCCAACCCAAAGGCGGTTTTGACTGTCTTTAAACAGGGTTTGCACACGATTGTTTTTAAGGCTGCTGCTGTGTTTGGTTTGTTTAAACTGATGAGCTTTTTGTGTTTTTGAATTCCAGGCAGCTAAACCATGACCCCAGGTAGCAGCCCAAATAATGTCGTCGTCAATGAGTAGCTTAGAGAAATCAGCCGTTTTAACTGAGGGTAAAACAGCCTCTGTCCAGTGAGAAAACTGATAGCCGTCGTAACGCAGAATTCCGTCGGTATCTGTCGCTAACCACAATAATCCGCTTGTATCCTGTGTTACTTGATATACAGAGGACTGTCTCGCGGCCATATTTTGAGCAACCCGCGAGAACTCTTTATGTTGCTGTATTGGGCGAGCGTTCGCCGTTAGACTGACAGCGACAATAATAGTGAAGACAAATAAATACGTCGTTGCCTCACTGACATACTTCCTCATAACATCATGCTTTATAGTTACTCATGGTTGTGAGCTTACGCTAGCCAGTCTATTTTAACAATATAGACTTCCATTCGCGCAAAACATTGCTGTCGCCAACGAGTCAGTCGGGGCGTTTACTGATTTTATGCTACAGCGTTTCAAAAGTAATGGTGGTGTGATGTAAATAGCCGCAATCAGCCAGCTTCCCCGCAGAAACTTCACATTTACAGTTTATTTACATTCAGGAATATAATAACCTTTACTTATTAATGCTCAGCAATGTCCCTCAAGTTATTTTATAGGTTCCTGCCGTGGATAAAGTCAGTTCATCACTCGTTAACTTTTTTGCATACGCGCCCGTGTGTTTTCTGGCGGTGCTTTGCTTAGGCAATGGTGTGGCTGAAGCACAGGAAAAAAGCTATTCCGATTGCGCCTACATAGAGTTTGACGACGTAGACCCAAGCAGTCTCACTTTACAAGAACGTATTGCTCTTGAGGAAGCTGCACTGTTTGCCTCTTTAGATGACTCGGCAGAGTGTATGGAAGAGGCGACCGCGTCGGCTTCCGGTAGCCTTGCGGATGCTGCCAGCGGCAGCGGGTCTGGTGCCGCGGGCGGTGTTTCGGGCTCTGCTGGTAGCTCGGGTAATAGCGAAGCAAACTCGAGTGAGCAACAACAATCTGCATCTACGGCGCCGGAAAGTGCGGTAGAGACAAAAGATCACCAGCGTGGCAACACGGGCAGTGGCAGTTCAGCCGTGTGCGACGCAGTGAAAGAAGGTATGGCTTCGGCGACAACTGAAGCTGAGAAAGAGCATTTTAAAGGCTTAATGGCCGAGTACGGATGTTAATAATTAACGGAAGAAGAACAATGAATACACTAGCTCAACTAAAGAAACTAAAACGATTTTCAGTCGTTATGACGCTTTCTGCAATGTTTACATTAGCCGGCTGCCAGTCAACCCAAACGAATGTTACCAGCGTAGGCCCAAGCATGAGCGGGCCAGGAACCTCTAAAGCCCTAGGAAAAGAAGAGCGTAGCTACAGTTACAATTCCAATGTTTACCTTAACGTGGCTATTCCGGTGTTTGACCCCGGCCTGCCGAAAGACAGTTCCGGCAATATTGATGATGAAGCCATCGTTGAAGAAGACATTTGGCCACAGGTACGTCGTTTAGAGGCGAATCGTTTCGCCGTAAACACCCGCGAAGCGCTCTCTGACACGAAAGCCTTTGGAGCGGTTAATGTCACTCCCAATGCTAACGCCAGTGCCGATGTATACGTACTGGGCAAAATTAATTACTCAGATACCGAAACCGTTGAAATTGGTGTTCGTGTCATGGACGCCAGTAACCAAATTTGGGGCGAGGAAGAGTTTGAGTATCAGGTAGGCGCAGGCTTTTACCGTGACGCTCTAAGAAAAGGGGAGAATCCTTACGGCCCAGTGTTTAAAAACATTGCAGGTTATGTTTATGACTTGCTAATTCAAAAGTCTGAAGAAGAGAAGAAAACCATTCAGGCGGTTTCAGATATGCGCTACGCCTCTATGTACAGTCCTGAAGCCTTCGGGGGCTACCTTGGTGAGTCCAGCAGTTTCTTCTCTCAGCGCTCAACGATTACGCTGAACGGAGCACCGGCTGAATCAGACCCAATGTATCAGCGGGTAAATGTGATTCAAGCGAAAGACCAGCAGTTTGTTGACTCCTTGCAGGACAGCTACGACACGTTTTATGCAACCACTCATGACGCGTACCGCGCTTATCAGGAAGAGACCTTGCCGGTTGCTATTGATATCCGCCGTAAGAAAGAGGAAAGAACGCGAGCGCAAGTGAGTGCCGGGATTTTAGCGACTGCCGCTATCTTGCTGGGTAAGAACTCAGGCTCTAGTGCTGGCCAGGTGGCGAGCGCGGCGGCAGGCCTGGGGGCGGTTTACAGCTTAAACGAAGCAATAAAAACCAACCGTGAATTAGGGACTCAACGCGCATTGCTTGATGAAATGGGACAAAATCTGGACATAAAAGTAACGCCGCAGGTGGTTGAGCTTAATGAACAGAACGTTGAATTGACAGGTACTGCTGGTGAGCAATACGCGCAGTTACGTGAGAAGTTAAAAGAGATTTATGAGCTCGAGTCAACGCCGTTAACTCAGCTTTAATTCACCCAGGGAAAGGTAACGATGTCGTCTGTTGATCAGCAAATAGCAGAAAACCGTGCTAAAAAGAAAAAAGTCATAGTAACTGGCGTAATTGCCTCTGTCTTTGTTTGTTTGCTGATTGGCGTCGTCGTTACTTTGCTCGCTTATTTTCCGGTTTCGGGTAACACGCCGGTAGCCGTGGAAAAACAAGAGGAAAGCGAGCAGAAGACAAGTTCGGCTAATCAGGCCGTAGATAGAAAAGCGCTGCAAACGGTCTTAAACGAGACCAATCAGCGCGTTTCTGAGCTTGTTGCTACCCCGTATTTATCAAAGTGGCAGTCCGCCAAAGTTGAAGGTTTTCAGGCCGACATAGATCAGGCTTTTAATGACTATGGCGCCAGTAATTACAGCCAGGCGAAAACCACTATCGAGCAACTTAATACTGATATTACAGAGTACCAAAACGCGTTTGAAAAGGCTTATAAACAGGCTTACGAAAACGCCGCAAAAGCCTTTGCTGCCGACGACATTGATGACGCCGCTCAGTTGAATGCTCAGGCTATAAACGTAAAAGGCGACTATAGCGATGCGCTGGCGTTGCAGAAACGTATAGACACCTACCATGAAGTTGCCGACCTGTATGAACAGGTAAGAGTGGGTGGTGTAGAAGGCAACATAGAGAAGCAGCGTGCTGCTTATCAACAAATTCTTAAGCTTGATCCGCAACAGCAGGAAGCAAAGGCAGCCTTAGCGAAAGTGGAACAGCAAATTAAACAACAACGTTTTGCCCGTGCCTTGGCAACGGCGGTCAATGCCATTGATAACAAGGACTTTGATCGCGCCCAGGAGGCATTAGCCAAAGCTTCGGCTATAGACAATAACCGGCCGGAGCTGGTAACCCTGCAGGCACAAATTGACGCCGAGTTAAAAAGTCAGGGTGTGAAGTCGTTAGAAAAACGCATTCAGGTATTTGCCGGAGCCGATGAATGGCAGACGGTACAGATGCTGGCAGAAAAAGGTCTGGCTGATTATCCGGACAGCCAGGTTGTGCAGCAGGCGAAACAAAGCGCAAGTGAAATATTAGCCGCCAGCAGTGCGCTGGATGTGTATATTGACAGACCGGGGCGCCTTGCCGACAACAACATTCGCCAGAATGCCGTGAATGCGGTGTCCAAATACAGTGATCTCACGCAATTGAGCGCAAAGCTGGGTAAGAAAGTAGACCAGGTTGAGCAGCTCATTGAAAAGGAAAATCAGCCTATAGATGTGACCATTCGTTCTGACAACCGAACTTATATAAAAGTATTGGGTGTTGGTGTTGTGGGTGAGGTAAGAGAGAAAACCATTCAGTTAAAGCCGGGTAAATACCAATTAGAAGGCCGCCGCGAAGGCTACCGCTCAACCATTGTCGATGTTGTGGTGGAGAAGTCGGGCACGCCAATTGTTATTAACGTTCAGTGTAACGAACGCGTTTAGAATAATTAAAAAAACAGGAGAGACTTCGTGGCCACACTTGACGAAGCCATTGAGAAAGGACGACGTAAACGACGGCTAATGGCTATTGGCTTCTCGGTCAGTATTCTTGCACTGCTGATTATTTACTTTGGCTGGTTGTTTTTAACAAAAGGCTACAGTTTTACCGTAAAACCAGCAGAAGCTGCGCAAACTCAGCGCTTTGCGGTTAATTCCGGTATTGGTTTTTTCATCGACAATAAATATTACGCGGTAGGCTCTGGTGGCCTTGTGACGGTGTCTGCCGACAAGTACCAAACCAAAGAAGTGCAGGTAAACGACAACAGCCCTTCTACCATTGAAGTTGAGCTGGAGCCTAAACCGGCAAAAGTGACAATAACAACAGAGCCGGGCGCAAATGATATTGTCTGGTCAGTTAACGGTGAGCAGAGAGAAACCGCTTCTACCTTTGAGGGGGAATTTGCTCCCGGAACTTATACGGTGTCGGCCTCGCATCCGGCTTACGAGCCTGCTTCAGTGGCAATTGAGGCGTTAATAGACGGTAAGGTTGAAGAGCAAATTCGGCTAACCCCTATTAGTGGCACTATCTCTATTAATTCCAGCCCGGCTGGCGCGTCGGTTACCCTTGATGGCGAAGAGGTGGGTTCAACGCCGGTAACCGTTGCTAAAGTGGGTGGCGACTACCCTGTGGTGGTGAATTATCCGGGGTATGAACCGGTAACGGACACGGTGTCGTTAACGGTGCGCAACAAACAACCTAAGCGTAATTATCGTCTTCAACCGGTACAGGCTACTGTTAATGTTTCGGTGAACCCGAAGGGTGGGGCGTTGTTGGTTAACGGCGCGCCGGCAAAAAATCCAATTAGCGTTGATGCCAATAAAGAACATGTGATTCGTTACGAAAAGGCCGGCTACGTTAAGCAAAGCCGGATAGTTAAGCTGGGACCAGCCGAAAACCAGCAGCTGACCTTTAACTTAGACCCGGAAATGGGTGACGTAGCTTTTACCGCCAACGAACCCAGCGACGTGTATATTAACGGACAAAAGCAGGGCGTTACTCCGCTTCGCACCAAGCTACAGGCTTTACCGTCAGAAGTTGAGTTTCGTAAAACCGGTTACCGTACGGTTAAGCAAGAGTTTCAGCCAAGCAGCGAGCGGCTGGTGAACGTAAAAGCCGAGATGCTGCGCGAGTTTGATGCCAGAAGAAAAGAAGGCAAGCCGTTGTTTGTCAGTACTTTGGGCATTGAAATGAACCGTCTGTCGCCGAAAAAATTTACTATGGGCTCGCCGGTTAATGAACCTAGTCGCGGGCGCAATGAGCACCAGGTGAAAGTGGATTTCTCGCGTGATGTATGGATATCGCGCCATGAAATTACCGAAGCGCAGTTCGCCGCGTTTAAAGGCTCGGGCAGCAAAACTAAAATGCCGGTCACCAATGTGTCCTGGGACGAAGCTGCTTTATTTACTAACTGGCTGAGTGAACAGGAAGGCTTGCAGCCTTTTTATAAAATCAGTAATGGTAAAGTGGTAGGAACCGATGCGGGCTCGCGTGGTTACCGCTTGCCGACCGAAGCCGAATGGGAATACATAGCCAAAATTAATCGCAGGGCCGACTCCACTATTTATGTATGGGGCAGTCAGGATCACCTGCGTGACAAGCAGGGCAACTTTGCCGATGAGTCTGCAAAAGGTCAGCAAACTTTCATTTTACGCGGTTACAATGACGGTTTTGCCGGTAAAGCACCGGTAGGCAGTTTTAAAGCAGAGCGCGGCGGTTTTTTTGACTTAGACGGTAACGTCAAAGAATGGGTGCACGACAGCTACACTTTAAACCCGCCAAACCTGGATCGGGTTTACACCGATTACCTGGGTGCGGCTCGCGGCAATGGGAATGTGGTCAAAGGTGCGTCTTATAAAACCGGACGCATGAAGAGTATTCGTGCCAGCGTTCGCGACGGCGAAAGTGTTTCGGCAGAGGATATCGGCTTTAGAATAGCCCGGTATCATGAGTGATGAGGAGAAACATCATGAAAAAACGCGTGATTTTGGGCGTCATACTGCTGGCTTTGGCCAGCAGCGCGACGGCTTACTTTGTGTCTTTGGATGCACCACAAGACTTCCCCACCAACATTTAACGCCCGGAATGCATAATGTCTAAAAATAATACGCTTTCAATGAGCCCTAACTTCTTTGTCAGTGGTGGTGTGCTACTGGCTATTTTTACCCTGATACATTTGCTGTATGCAGGACTTATTCGCCCGGCGGCCGAAGCGGCAATGGCAGAGCAAGGGACAGAAGCTTTAACTGCATTTTCGGTTATCTTCAAAGATGTTGAACAGCAGGTGTGTATTTCGCTTATGTTGTTCTGCTTATTCCTTATGCTGTACAAGCTGTGGCGGTTAATTGACGAAGAAGAAATTTATTCGCGCGACTTACTGGAAAGCTACGACAAGTCTGAAGCGCTGGACGTTGATGCGGCATTAAATGATTTAGAAAGCTCGGCTTATAAAGAAACCCCCGCATACAGCACCTGGATTAACTGTATTCGTCGTTTTAAGAATACCAAAAACGTTCAGCATGCGGCTGACACCATCGAGTCGTCGGTAGACAATATTGCCATTCAGTTAGAAAGCGGCAACAACATGATCCGCTACATTATCTGGGCTATTCCGTCTATTGGTTTCGTGGGTACGGTTCGCGGTATTGGCTCGGCGCTGGCGCAGGCGGACAAAGCTCTGGATGGTGACATTGCCGGTATGACTGCATCGCTGGGTGTGGCTTTTAACTCAACGCTGGTTGCGCTGTTTATTTCTTTGATTCTGATGTTGTTTATGCACTTGCTGAACAGCCGTCAGGACAAGATGGTGATCCGCACGCAAGAGTCCTGTGAGAAACACTTGCTGTCTCATTTACACAGTTAATTGAGCGACTCAGATGCGACGAACACGCCAGGCTGGCGACGGCTTTAACTTATCTTTTCTGGATGTCATGGCATGCGGACTGGGCGCCGTTATTCTTATTTTTATCCTGATAGATTTTAAAGCTTTTACGCCCGACCCTTCAGAAGAAAAAGAAAAGCTTGAGCAGGAGCTGGCGGCGTCAATGGATGAGCAGCAGCGTCTGAAAAAATCCATTGACGAAATTAATGACAAAATTGCGCTGGAGTCAGCTAAGCAGGAAGACTCCGAAGAAGCAAAAAACGACACCACCCAGGATCAAACCAAAGCGTTGCAGGACTTGTCGACTCAGTTGGCTGTTGTCGCCGATCTGGAAAACCAGTTAGCGGCCTTGTCCAAAGAAGTTGAGAAGTCAGCAAACGTTGAGCTTTCGGGTACGGGTGAGCAGAACTTTATCACCGGCATGAAAGTGGAAGGCGAGCAAATAGGCATTCTGGTGGACAAGAGCGCCTCCATGATGGGCGACAACTTAATTGACGTGCTGAGCAAACTGGCTTTAAGCGACAGCAAAAAAGTCTCTACTGCTAAATGGATAAGGACACGGCGGGTTGCACAATGGTTGCTGGCACGACTGCCGCAAACCTCAAAAGTGAGCGTGGTGACTTTTTCCGATACCGCCAAACGACTGGGCATGCGTAATGTGAGTACAGCATCAGTCAGTGGCTCTATGAATTCTATTGTGAAGGACTTAGGCGCGGTTGTGCCAGAGGGCGGAACCAATCTTCAGCTGGGCATTAGTACGTTATTTGAGACAAACCCGGATATTACCGACGTGTATATTGTAACGGATGGCCTGCCAACATTGGGAGACGGTCTGCCGATTTCCTGTCGTAACTTTATTTCGACGAAAAAGTCCATTTCCTCAGACTGCCGCCAGGCATTGATGGTTGAGACCATCAAACGCGCGCCTAAGGGCGTTCGTTACAATATTATTCTTCTGCCGATAGAAGGTGACCCTTACGCTTCACCACTTTACTGGAACTGGTCGCGGGTAAGTGGCGGCACATTCTTATCACCCGCTCCGGAGTGGCCATAATGAGAAAAATTCAGCGTGCGCCAGTAGAGGTTTTCAACCTCTCGTTTCTGGATATTATTTCCTGTGCTTTTGGTGCGGTGATTATGCTGGTGTTGTTAGCGAAAAACGGTACCGAGGATACCGAACGCGGACCGGCTAACCTCAGTACCTTAGTTGCAGAAGTACTGCAGGCGCAGCAGTCGGTGGAGGAACTTCAGGGAGCTCTATCAGACAAACAGGATCAACTGTCTGCTGCCGAGCAAAAGACCGCATCAGTCACTGAGCAGGAAAAGAATTTAGAAAGCTCTATTCCGCGGGCACAGAAAACCCTGCAACAATTGCAGGATAAAGCTTCGTCGTTAAGGGCTGAAATACGCCAAGCCACCGCAATGCTAAACACGCCGAACAGCACTGACACACCGGATGATGACGTCGGTGGTATTCCAACCGACGCTGAATACGTCATTTTTGTTATTGATAATTCCGGGTCTATGTCCGGAGGCCGGGGCTGGAACCGGGTCATTAGCGTTGTTAACGACATTATAGAAAGCCACCCGAAAATGAAGGGCTTTCAAATTATGGCCGCCGACGGTGACTTTATGTTCAGCAGTAAAGCGGGTGACTGGTTACCTGACAGCAAACGGTTCAGACAAATGGCTATGCAACAAATGCCAAACTTTACCGGCGGTAAAAGTGCACCAGAGCTGGGCATTTTGAAAGCCATTAACCTTTATAAAAAAACCAGGGGCACAACCAGCTTGTACGTTTTTGGTGACGACTACCGCGCCAGTGACTTAGATGCCGTAGTACGGCAGATAACCAGCCAGAATCAGGGTACCGATGGTAAGCCGGTAATGCGTATTCATGGAGTAGGCTTTAGCCGTGCACAAGGTAACGCGGAAACCTTCGCTGCCTTTATGCAGGCTGTTGCTAAGCGTAACCGCGGCGCCTTTGTCGGGCTGAACTTTTAGTTCTGAACCTGCCGTTCAGCCCGTGCCGCATGCAGCTTTTTGTAGCTTTCTATTAAGCGTAAATGTCTGTCCAGACCTTCAAGCTGCATATTGGTTGGCGTTAGACCGTGGAAGCGTGTAGTGCCTTTAACAGAGCTTATAACGGCTTCAATGGTCTCTTCGCCGTACATACGGCCTAAGTTGTAGCGGTAGTCTTCTAATTCCAGCTCTTCGTCCAGAGTAATTTCCAGCACGGCTTCAATGGCACGGTAAAACAGTGTGCGCTCAACGGTGTTGTCGTTGAATTGCAAGAACATTTCTACATACTCGAAAGCGTCGTCATGGCGTTGCAATGCAAGATAAATAAGCAGCTTCAATTCAAGAATAGTGAGCTGACCCCAAACCGTGTTTTCATCAAACTCAATGCCAATCAAGGTGATAATATCCATGTAGTTATCAAGCTGACTGTCTTCTAAGCGCTCAACTAAGTCTTCTAGCTGATCGTCGGTTAAGCGGTGCAGGTTGAGAATGTCTTCACGGTATTGCAAAGCTATATTGGTGTTGTCCCAAATGAGGTCTTCGACGGGGTAGACTTCCGAATAGCCCGGGACCAGAATACGACACACCGGCGCGCCAAGGTCTTCATGCACGGCTATGTAAGCTTCTTTGCCCATGTCCTGCAAAATACCAAACAGCGTATCGGCTTCTTCCTGGTTAGAGCCGCTGAAGTCCCATTCAACGAAATCAATGTCAGACTTAGCACTAAAGAAGCGCCAGGACACAACGCCCGATGAATCAATAAAGTGCTCAACAAAGTTATTTGGCTCGGTTACAGCCATTGAGTTAAAGGTTGGTGCCGGCAGATCGTTCAGACCTTCAAAGCTACGGCCTTGTAATAACTCGGTTAAGCTGCGCTCCAGCGCCACTTCAAAGCTTGGGTGCGCACCAAAAGAAGCAAAGACACCGCCGGTGCGCGGGTTCATTAAGGTGACACAAGCTACCGGGAACTGACCGCCGAGTGATGCGTCCTTAACTAACACTGGGTAGCCTTGTCCTTCTAAGGCTTTTATACCTTCCAGAATATTCGGGTACTTGTTAAGCACCTCTTGCGGTACATCCGGAAGGGCAATTTCTTCTTCAATAATCTGCTTTTTAACCGCGCGTTCAAAAATTTCCGATAAACACTGAACCTGAGCTTCTGGCAGAGTATTACCCGCGCTCATGCCGTTACTTAAATACAGGTTTTCAATTAAGTTTGACGGGAAATAGACTGTCTCGCCGTCGGAATGACGTGTGAACGGCAAGGACACAATACCGCGGTCAGCACGGCCTGAGTTAGTATCAATTAAGTGTGAACCACGCAGTTCGCCTTCCGGGTCGTAAAGCTCACGACAGTATTCGTCCAGAATTTCAGTGGGTAGCTCGTCGTTTGCGCCGGGTTTAAACCATTTTTCGTTGGGGTAGTGCACAAACTCGGTGTTTGCTATTTCTTCGCCAAAGTATTGGTCGTTATAAAAGAAGTTACAGCTTAAGCGCTCAATAAACTCGCCCAGTGCCGAGCATAAGGCACTTTCTTTGGTGGCACCTTTGCCGTTGGTAAAGCACATAGGAGAGGCGGCATCGCGAATGTGTAAAGACCACACGTGCGGGACAATATTGCGCCAGGAGGATATTTCTATCTTCATGCCTAAGTCCGCCAGTATGGCGGTCATGTTGGCAATGGTTTGCTCCAACGGTAAGTCTTTGCCTTCAATAAAGGTTCTGCTGTCGCTGTCCGGGCGTATGGTCAGTAACGCCTGAGCGTCTTGAGTAATGCTTTCAACCGCTTCAACGTCAAACTCCAGATCATTTTCTATAACGCGCTTAACGGCACAACGCTCAGCGGCCCGAATAATGGCTTTGCGGTCTTTCTCGGAAATATCGGCCGGTAACTCAACCTGAATTTTAAACAGCTGCTTGTAGCGGTCTTCCGGGTCAACAACGTTGTTTTGTGAAATGCGGATATTCTCGGTTGGAATGTCGCGGGTGTCGCAATACAGGCGAATGAAGTGTGCCGCGCACATAACGGAAGACGCCAGAAAGTAGTCAAAAGGACCGGGAGCAGAGCCATCGCCTTTGTATCGAATAGGCTGATCCGAAATAACCGTGAAGTCATCGAATTTCGCCTCAAGGCGCATATTGTCGAGAAAGTTTACATTGATTTCCATTTAGGGGGCACCGCGGTTGATAAGTTGACTGCTGTCAGCGAGCAATAGTTACCATTATCCCATTTTTTTACTTATTGATCATTAGCCGCGTGGGGTTCATTAACGCTCCTTTACATTCTAAAGTTTTGCCGTTGTAAGAAAAATTCTGTATCATTTACAACAATATAATTACAACCCAATCCTATAAATGAAAGGTATAATATGAATAAGAAAGGACTCCTTGGCGGCGTCGGTATCGTCATTGTTGCTGCTGCTCTAATCGCCCCCAAATTCGTTGGCCCTCAAGTTGAAGACACGTTAAAACAGCATGTTCAAGTTATAAATGAATTACCTGCTTATAAAGCCAGCGTGGTTTCATTTAATAGTGGTTGGTTCAGCTCCACCGCAACGATATCGCTGGGCGCAGATTTCAGCTCTTTGTATCCGGATGCGTCAGCCCCAGATGACTTATCTTTTGAAGTTGTTGTTAATGTTCAGCATGGACCTGTTTTGGCTCAGTTTTCTCCAGGGTTGGGTATGGCCTCTTTCGAAGCTTTCGCTAAAGACGACGGATTGCGCGAGTATCTTGACTGGGAAGAAAACACGCCTTTTTATCACCTGACTGGCTCAGCTGGGTTCTCTGGCGGTATCAGCTATAACGATTCAATTGCTCCATTCAGTTCTAAATCAGATGAAGAACAGACCGAACTGACCTCTTTGGGTTATGAAGGTGAGGGCGAAATATCTTCAGATGAGTTCAGTTATGAAGGGAAGCTGGAAGGCGCGGAAGTTCTTCTTTCAGGTCAGGCTATTAGCATTGGCAAGCTGGAACTGGAAACCGAAGCCAAAGGCGACATGCTGGAAATTATGAAAGGCGAGCTTTATGAAGGCGACATGTCTATGAAGCTTAATGAAATCATTGTGCGTCAGCCAGATGATGTCGACCTGTTCGAGTTGAAAGACCTTGGTGTTGAGTTCGTTAATTACTTTAGCGACGATAAAGAGCGCATGAATATTGATATGGACTATTCTGTGGCGTCGTTGAAAGCCGAAGACTTTGATCTTGAAGATCTTAAGTTAAAAATGGCGTTTAATAATATTGATTCCGAGTTCTTGTTTGCTTATAACCAAATGATGAAAAAGGTTTATGACCAGAATCCTGACGAAATAGAAGTCGCAACACAAAAACTGGTTAAAGAAAACTTACCTCAACTGCTGCAGGCAGAGCCAGAGTTCGTTATTAGTGAATTTAGCGGTGAAATGGAACCGGGTAAATTCAAAGGCGATCTAAGCGCTAAACTAGTCGGTATCAGTCAGGTGCCGGACAGTATCGAGAATATTGACTTCTGGCTTTCCAGCCTGATTGTCGATTCATCTATTGCTATCGATAAGCCACTATTGAAATGGGTTGCTGAACAACAGATGTTGTCAACAATGCGTATGCAAATGCCAGGCGCTGATGAAGCTGAACTGCAAGAAATGGCAGAGCAACAGGCACCAACGATGATAAACATGTACATTCAACAAGGCTTGCTTCAGGAAGAAGATGACGTGTACCGCAGCGAATTCCAGATGGAAGACGGCTGGGGAATACTTAATGGTCACAGAATGCCACTAACTAAAATGCTGTGATTGATTGGTGGTAAATGTATAGTAATGAAAAGCCTCAGCGGATGTACTCGGCTGAGGCTTTTTCGTTTCAGGTTACGGTATTACGGCTTTGCCAGCGTGGATCGAGATGTTCTTTGGCTTCAATAACTTGCCGCAACTGCTCAATGGCCTTCCAGATATCTTCAAAGCTGTTATAAAGAGGGGTAAACCCAAAGCGGATATAATTTGGGGCACGAAAGTCGGCGATTACACCTCTTTGAATAAGCGCCTGACATAAGCCGTAGGCGTGCTCATAACGATACGACAACTGGCTGCCTCGCTGTTCCCGTTGCTGTGGCGAAATAAGCTGTAGGCTGCTACTTAGTGCAGCTCTTTCTAACAATTGGTGAAAAACCTCGGCCAGTTGTAAGGACTTTTCTCTTAAATTTTCCAGGTCGACATTCTCGAAAGCTTCGAGCGCCGAATCGACCGCTGCCATAGCGATAATGGAAGGGGTGCCGGTCAGCATCTGTTGAATACCGGCAGCGGGTTCGTAGTCTGGAGTGAAGTCAAACGGACGGGCATGTCCGAACCAGCCACTTAAAGGCTGGCTCATATTCTGGTGATGGCGTGTTGCGGCATAAATAAATGCTGGCGCCCCGGGGCCGCCATTTAAGTATTTATAGGTACAGCCAACCGCAAAGTCCGCTTCCCAGTCGTCCAGGTGCACGGGCATTGCCCCGGCGCTGTGGGCTAAATCCAGAATTACCAGCGCACCCTGCTTGTGCGCGCTGGTAATAAGTTGTTTAGCGTTAAGTCGCTTTCCGGTTCTGAAGTTAACTTCGGTAGCTAAAACTACCGCGGTTTTATCGTCAACCTGTTGCTCCAGCTCACTCTCTTCAACCAGTTTTAGCTGGCAACGGTGCTCACCCACAAACTGCGAAATTCCCTGTACCATATATAAGTCAGTCGGAAAGTTGTCTTTTGTGGATAACACAATATTACGCCCTGAGTCCTGTCTCTGTGAAATGGAAAGCGCTGCTGCCAGCGCCTTAAATAAATTCACCGAAATTGAGTCACAGCAAATGGTCTGCTCCGGCTGTGCTCCAATAAGGCGTGCAATTTTTTCGCCGACACGTTGCGGTAGGTTAATCCAGTTATGCTCGTTCCAACTACTGATAAGATCTTGCGACCACTGCTGCTGAATAACTTGCTGCAAACGGGTTGCTGTTGCTTTGGTCATTGCCCCCAGCGAGTTACCATCCAGATAGATTTTATTAACCGGCAACTGAAATTGTTCGCGATGCCCGACAAATGGGTCAATGCTGTCGAGTTCTTTTATGTCAGTGAAGTTCATGGTTTTAACTCTTTGTTCAGTCGCTGAATAATGGCTTCCCACGCAGTTGAGTTCGGGTGTATCAAGTCAAAATGACCTGCGCCTTCAAGTTGTTCTAGTTTTACGTCGAGATCCGCGGTTTGGCTCATAGGCACAATCTTGTCTTCGGTGCCTTGTATTAGCCAGGTATTAACGTGTAACTTCTGTGCTTTGGGGCTGGCAATCTGGTAGTCAGCTTCGCTGGTGTAAGCTGTTCTCATTAAGTTGCTGGCAGCCTGGTTACAACTGCCTTGTTCCTCAGTGTAGCTGACCATATCAGTAATGGCCGCCAGGCCAATTACCGTGTTTATATTTTTAGCCGAAGGCGTTTCTTGAGTCGTTGCCAGAAGTGCGAGATGACCACCGGCAGAGTGCCCCATAACTGCCACCGGCTGGTTATTGAGCTTTTGCTGTATAGAGTGAATAGCGGTTTTTACGTCATTCAGACTCGCTGGCCATTCTCCGCCTGGCTCGCCCAGACGCCGGTATTCAATAGACCAGACATTAAAGCCCGCCTTTCTCAATGCGCTGCTTGCGGGGTTGGTGTGAGTCATGTCGTATTCTTTTAGCCAGCAGCCACCGTGAATAAAAATGACATTAGCAGCCGAGTCGGACTTTTTTGACGCATTCCAGTATTGAATAAACTGAGAGGAGTGAGAGCCGTAATTGTAGCTGTTATCGGGGCTGCCAGAAGGCAGCTCGAGCACTGACTGGAAAGACACTTGTTGCAACGAATTGTCATCGGCAGAGGCATGGGAAAAAGCCAGACTGAAAATAACAAGCCCGTAGGCTGCCAGTTTTGGAGAAAGCTTTATCAAGTAATACCACCTGTCTTAATGTTTTAAAATATAAAGTGTTGGAGACCATACAAGCATTTAAAGGGCGGCTCAACAAAATTGACGGATTAGCAACAAATGCGTCATCTATTCGTCATCGTATCGTCAACTGACCTAAGTACATTAGCCCGGCGTTAACGCGTTAATCACTCAAATTAAGGTTTTAAGGGTTATGACTACTCATAAGAAAACACCGGTATTACCGTTCCCAACAAATAAAGTATTAAACTCTGTTGTTGCAGCGCTTTGTGCGTTAAGTGTGCCCGTTGCTTTTGCGCAACAGGACACATCAGGTGAACTTGAGCGAATTGAAGTTACTGCACAAAAACGTGTGCAGTCTATTAACGATGTGCCTGCCAGTATCAGTGCGTTTGAAGGAAGTCGTCTGGACGAACTGGGCTTAAACGAACTGGATATGGTTTCAGACCTGACGCCGGGTTTGGTTATTCAGGAACAAAGCCCCAACAACCCTGGTTTTGTTATTCGCGGCATTACCTCAGACAGCGGCTCTGCTCAGGCATCTCCGCGGGTGTCAGTTTATTACAACGGAGTGGATGTCTCACGCTCACGTGGCTCCTACTTTGAATTGTTCGATATAGAACGTGTAGAGGTAGTTAAAGGCCCTCAAGCGACTTTATTTGGTACGGCTGCATCGGTTGGTGCTATCAGTGTTATAACCCGTAAGCCAGAGCCTGTTTTCTCTGCCGAGCTAAGCGCTGGTGCAGGAAACGAATCTCAGCAACGGCTGGGTGGTTTTATTAACGGCGGCAGCGACTTAGTTAGCGGACGCCTGGCGTTCAGTTACCGTGAACGTGACGGGTTCATTGAGAACATTGCGCCGGGCCAGGACGACATGAATGGCGTTGACAGACAAGCCTTGCGTGGCTCACTTCGTTTTCAGCCCAGCGATGCGGTGACCGCTGACTTAATTTACAGTTACGAGAAAAACGAAGATACCGGAACCTCATTTAAGAACGGTATTTTCGCACCAACCGGCGGCGACACCAGCCCGTACAGTTTTGTTGAAATGACCGGTAGTCCTTACTCGGCTTCGGTATTAGGCCGTGAAAAGCTGGGTCTGGACAGAACCGTCGATGACATTAACTTAACCGTAGACTGGACTATGAGTCCGCGTCTGAGCTTTACCTCGGTGACTGGTTACCGCAGCTTCGATTCACTGGAAGTGTTTGACGCAGACGGCACCCAGGCCTGGTTCCTGGAGTTTGGTGAAGATGCCGAAGGTGACCAGTTCAGTCAGGAATTTCGCTTTAACTATGCTGGCGATGATCTCTTAACGCTGTGGGGCATCAATTACTTCACAGAAGACGGCAGCCAGCGTGTACCCTTTAGCACAGAAGAATCTATTTTCCTGAACTGCGTCGGTGCTTTGCCAAGTGGCTTACCTTGTATTAATGCTGATGGTTCGGTTAATCAGTTAACGCCGGTATTAACAAGTGGCGCTTTGCAGGAAATTCCATACGCAGCCGAGTTTGCAAACTTTGGCGACAACGAATCCTGGTCTGCTTTTGTCGACTTAACTTACCAAATAAACGATAAGACCGAAGTAGCGGCGGGCTTGCGTTATGTTTCAGAAGATCGTGAAAGTGGTTTTGCTGCGACCATGCCTGACAGTCAGTTGTTGCCTCTACTTGGAGAGCCAACCCAAACGCTGCTGCCGACCGTTTCAACGGACGGACAGGTTTTCACTGCGAGCAACAGTTCAGACGCCTGGTTGCCTCGCTTCAATATTATTTACAAGCTGAATGACGACAACAACTGGTTTGCGACGGTTTCAAAGGGGCGTTGCTCAGAAGTAGTTGATGTGAGCTCGACGCTTGATGCCGACGGTGAAGCAGCAGGTGATTTTGGTTTGATTCCGGCTGAAATCATCTGGAACTACGAAACCGGCCTTAAAGGAAACTTAACGGAAAACCGTGTGCGTTATTCTGCGTCAGTGTTTTATCAGGACTATTCGGACTTTCAGGTTTCTTTGCAGGACGAGTCGGGTAACTTTTACACCGCAAATGCAGGCTCTGCGACCAATTTTGGTGTCGAAACTGAAATTAATGCGAATTTAGGCGCAGGCATTGAGCTGTTTGGTCATTTGGCTTATTTGGATGCAAAAATTGATGACGACAGCACCAACGGCAGTTTAGCCGGAAACCGTTTCCGCCTTCAGCCTGAGTGGACTTCAAGCCTTGGGGTAATATACGAAGCGGCGCTTTCCAGTCAATACGCCTTGCGCGGCTCTGTGGTCGGAACCTACCGGTCTGAAGTGTTCTTTGAACCGGAAAATGCGCCAGTAGCTGGTCTGGATATTAGCCAGGACTCTGTCACTTTAGTGAATGCGTCGCTAGGTCTTTATAATGATTCAGCCGACTGGAGTCTGGCGTTGAAAGCAACCAACTTATTCGATAAAGAATACCTGGTTGATGCTGGGAATACGGGCGGAAGCTTTGGTAACCCAACCTTTATTTCTGGTCCACCG
This sequence comes from Idiomarina sp. PL1-037, assembly GCF_034422975.1. Classification (NCBI taxonomy): domain Bacteria; kingdom Pseudomonadati; phylum Pseudomonadota; class Gammaproteobacteria; order Alteromonadales; family Idiomarinaceae; genus Idiomarina; species Idiomarina sp. PL1-037. The sequence continues at coordinate 2,348,123 of NZ_CP139873.1, read as the reverse complement.
CGTTTATTCTATTTAGAGTTTACTAAGAAGTTTGGCATGTAAATTTACGCTAAACGAGAAAAGGGAACCTGTGTCACGGTTCCCTTTTTTATTTTACGAAATAGAGATTAGCTTCCCGTATAACGCGCTTTGTGTGTATTCACTACCCGATAGTCTTTGCTACGAATCGTGTCCACGAACACCCACTCTGCTTCTACCGCGTCCTCGGATGCAAACAGATTCATATAACCGCGCTGATGCAGGTTCGTATATTTTAGATCGTCAATAAGGGTAGGCAGTGCTTTGGCCAGCTGGCCTGCGGTTTTTGCATCAAGGCTTAAATAAGCTTCCATTCCCGGAGACGAGACCGAAGACGTCGCAAATTCCACGCCAATGTGGGCACCATCTGAACTGCGCAGTTCGCTGTGCCAGGCGTTGTGAGTGTCACCGGCAATAACCACCAGTTGTTTGTTGGCTTTTTGCGCTGCCCGGTACAGCATTTCACGTTCAATAGGGTAGCCGTCCCATGCATCGAGATTATAAGGGGTAACCTGAGTGACCATCGCTTGTTGCTGCGGTGTTAACTCCTCGCCTTTCTGCAGGCGCTTCTTAAGCTCTGCTATTTGCAACAACAGTGGTGCGACTTTACTGCGGTCACCGGCTTCAAACGCAGCTGCAGGAAAGTTCATTTTCCCCATTAGCAGTTGTTGACCCAAAACTTGCCAGCGCGCTGAGCTGTTATTCAGTTTATCAACTAGCCACTGTAACTGCTTCTTGCCCATGATACTGCGGTCGGAAGACATGTCCTGCTGGAATTTTTTAGTGTTGAACTGGCCGCTTTCTGCGTCGCGGTAATCATCGTAATTCAGTTGCTTGTCACGTCCAATAATGCGGGTATCCAGCATGATCAAATCAACTAAGTCACCGAATTTGAAATCACGATAAATAGTGAGGTTGGCTTCGCCCCGCGGCGGACGAATAGGCAGCCATTCATAGTACGCCTGAACCGCGGCTGCGCGTCTTTCAATAAAGCTGCCTTCATCTTCCTGATGGTTTTCTGCGCCGTTTTTCCAGGTGTCATTGCTAATTTCATGGTCATCCCAAACGGCAATGAAAGGGGCGTGTGCGTGCAGTGCCTGTAACCCTTCGTCGGTGCGGTAAAGCGCGTAGCGGCGGCGGTAGTCAGTCAGGGTAAAGAGTTCGGTATTGTTGTTGTCGGGTAAACCTCTGCCGATTTCTTTTGAACCTTCGGTGGCGTAGCCGTCTGCGCCATACTCGTAAATGTAGTCACCTAAATGAATGACTGCATCAATTGAGTCGTCCTTTGCCGCTTCGGAGTATGGGTTAAAGTAACCGGCTGGGTAATTAGAGCAGGAAAAAACCGCAAACTTTACTGGTCTTAAGCCAGATTCAGGAAGCGTTTGTGTCTTACCGGTAAGGCTGTGGTTGCTCTTACCTAAAAAACGGTAGTAGTAGCGTTGGTTTGGCGATAATTGAGTAACGTCGACCTTGACTGTGTAGTCGCGACTGGCGCTTGTTGTGGCCGTTCCAGAGCGAATGATATTTGAAAAGTTTTCATCTGAGGCCAGCTCCCAGCCCAGCGTTACTTGTTGTTCTGCGCTATTTTCCGGCACGGCGCGAGTCCACAACAAAATAGCGTTAGAAGTCGGGTTGCCACTGGCTACGCCGTGGTCAAACCTGACGGAGCTGCGCTCACTGGCTTTGCCAATACTTGCACAGCCCTGTAATGCTGTTGATACGGTGACTGCTGCGCCCGTTGCTGCAAATAGCTTTAAAAAGTCACGTCGATTAAATTGCTTCACTGTTTTACTCCATGCATTTTCCCAGAGTAAAAGAAACTACTCCGCAAACATGAAAACTTAATGACAATAACGTTTTAGTTTAGTGTTAAATTATTCATCACCACTTTTGGGTTTAAGCTCTAGTGTTTGTACAGCTGAGCGCACGTCTTGCCCTGAGGTTTCCTGAAAAACCTGTAAATCAAACTGTGGCAGTATGGCAAACAAGTGATCAAAAATGTCCGACTGAATACCTTCGTAAATTTCCCATGCTGTGTCATTGCTAAAGCAGTAGATTTCAATAGGTAAGCCTTGTGGGCCTGGATTCAACTGTCTCACCATTAATGTCAGTCCTTTATGAACGTCTGGTCTGCTAATGAGGTACTGCTTTACGTAGGCGCGAAAGGTACCAATATTAGTGACCTGACGACCATTAATCGGGTCAGCTCCGGTTTGCTCAAGGTTTGAATTCCACTCTGAAATATCTTTTTCTTTTTGCGCTAGGTATTCATTTAGCAACGAGAAGCGTTTGAGCTTTTTCTTCTGTTCCTCGGACAAAAAATGAATGCTGTTCTGGTCAATATACAAGGCTCGCTTTATGCGGCGACCGCCGCTTTCCTGCATGCCCCGCCAGTTTTTAAACGACTCGGAAATCAGGCGTTTGGTCGGGATGCTGGTGATAGTTTTATCCCAGTTTTGTACCCGAACCGTATGCAGTGCGACATCAATGACATCGCCGTCAGCGTTTAACTGGGGCATCTCAATCCAATCACCTACACGAAGCATGTCATTAGATGAGAGCTGGATACTGGCAACTAATGATAAAATGGTGTCCTGAAATACCAGCATAGCCACTGCACCCATGGCGCCAATTCCCGACAGCAGAATAACCGGAGAGCGGTCCAGCAGTGAGGCAATAATGAGAATGGTCGCCACCACATAGACTACTATTTTCGCTATTTGCAGATAACCCTTTATTGGTTTTGTATGCGCGTCGGGCTGCCGGCTGTATATTTCGTTAACGCTGGTCATGGCTGCGCTAAACGAACGAGCCAGAGTGAGTATTAAGTAAGCAATACTGACATTTCGTATGACGGTAGTAACGTTGTCGGGCAGGTCGGGTACCAGATAGATACCGGCGGATAGCACTAAAGCGGGAACAACCTGAGCTAAACGGTGAACAATAGTCCGTATGCCAATTCCGGGGTCACTGCCTAGCTTTGTCTGTGACAGAAGCCGGGAAACACCCCGCAGCAAAATTTGCTGAGTTATGAGCTGGGATACCCAAACGGCAATTGCCAGGATAACACACGCACTAATGGTATAAGCCCAGGGTTGTGAGCTCGCCCAATCATGAAACCACTGCGGGTAATCCAGTTCCATCATAATTTTTGTTCCACCGCTGCTTTTAAGTCCTTTCTAAAGCCCAACATAAATACGACCTCTGCTACGACGAATAAGGGGCCAATGGCTAACCCTATAATATCATCAACAAAAGCTGGTTTGCGTCCTTCAAAATAATGACCGATAAATTGAAACACCCAGCCAATAACAAATAGACCAATGCTCCAGCTCAGCCACAAGCTGGTTGGTAATGCGGCTATGTCGCGGCCTATCGACAGCGACAGCCATAGCAAAATGGTCATGAGCAAACCTAATGTGATATCCAGACGTATATAAAAAATAACCGCTGCCAGAACAACTAAGTTGGCAGGGGCAATCAAAAAGTAGTCCAAGGGTAGCGCAGGCCGCGATAATAAACTAATGATGCCGACAACAATCAGCGGAATACCGACAAGATGAGTCATGACATTCTTACGGTTCCGATGATAAGCCGCATACTGTGCCAGGTGATCAACGATGGTTTTCATAGTCTGTGCCGCTTGGTAACAAAATAAAGGCTTAGATTGCTACCTACATGGTTTGATGTCAATTTGTGTTTATTTACTGTTTTTTTTGATCTGCGACAAATTGCCTCAGTTAAATATATAGAACTTAAAGGAATAAGCTTATAACATAATACAGTGATTCACCTCAGGAGCTCAACATGTCAGTTAGTAAGCTTATTTTAAAGTCTTTTATTATTTTCATAATGGCTTTTTCTACAAGTAGCTCAGCGTCCGATGACGAAACTTATCAACTTGCAGCCAAAAATCTGCAACAAAGACTGGGTAAAGTACTAATGGGTACTATCCAGAATGAAGGTCATGTCGCTGCTATTAATGTCTGTAATGAACAAGCTCCGGCGATAGCCGATGCAGTTAGTGATGAGCTTGGCGTAACAGTTGGTCGAACAGCGCTGAGAGTTCGCAACCCAGGTAACGAGCCTAATGCAGAACAAGAGCGAGTGCTGAGAGAGTTTGAACAGCTCTGGAGCCAGGCTAAAGGTAAGCCACCGACCGCGAGCTATGTGGATGAGAATGGCCATAAAGTCTGGATGAAAGCCATTGTAATGCAACCACAATGCGCGGCTTGCCATGGTTCATCAGTTGAACCTGAGCTTAAGCAAGCAATTAACGAACGTTACCCAAATGACCAAGCTACGGGGTTCGAAGTCGGGGAAATTCGGGGTGCTTTTGTCGTTAAGTCAAAAAATCAAAAATAATAACCATTGAATTAATATGGTTATTATTTAAGCTTATTGAAAGTCACATAATCAGGAGATCACGCCATGGATCTTGACCCGTTGTTACTCTCGCGAATTCAATTCGCGTTTGTTGTTTCTTTTCATGCAATTTTTCCCGTGTTTACCATTGGGCTGGCTTCTTATATTGCGTTAATTTATGGGCTTGCCTTTAAAACGAATGACCCCAAATGGGAACGGTTAGGTGCCTTTTGGACGCAGGTCTTTGCTGTTGTTTTCGGCATGGGCGTAGTGTCTGGCATTGTCATGTCATTTCAGTTTGGTACCAACTGGAGTAACTTTTCTCTCGCGACAGCTAACTTCCTGGGGCCGGTATTAAGTTACGAGGTCGTAACTGCCTTTTTCCTGGAAGCTGCGTTCTTAGGTGTATTACTTTTTGGCCGAGGAAAAGTGCCTAATGGCGTCCACTTTTTTGCTGCGCTAATGGTTTCTATCGGGACTTTTATTTCGTCTTTCTGGATTTTGTCCGCGAATAGTTGGATGCAGACACCCGGAGGGGTAGAAGTTCGCGACGGGATTTATCATGTTGTCAGTTGGGCCGATGCTATTTTTAATGACTCGTTCTGGTATCGGTTCGCGCACATGGGCCTCGCGTCTTTTCTCACAGGCGGATTTGTCGTTGCCGGTGTAAGTGCATGGTTTTTAATACAGAAACGTGACACCGAGCTGCACCGGAAGGCCTTATCTATGACCTTATGGTTGTTGCTGTTCCTGACACCATTACAAGTGTTTATTGGTGATTTGCACGGCCTTAATACTCTTGAGCATCAACCAACCAAAGTGGCTGCTATGGAGGGCAACTGGGAAACGCAAAAAGGCGCTCCGTTGCTACTGTTTGCTATTCCGGATCAAGAACAGCAGACCAATCACTTCGAAGTGGGTATCCCCAAGCTGGCCAGTTATATTCTGACTCATGACTGGGATGGCGAAATACCCGGCGTTAAGGAAAAACCGCCAGAACTGCAACCTAATGTCCCTATTGTATTCTGGTCTTTCCGGATTATGGTTGCTATGGGCCTTCTGATGGTCTTGGTCGCAGTGGTCGGTCTCTTTTTACGGCGCAAACGAGCCTATATGAAGAGTCGCTGGTACTTACAAACATTGCGTTTAATGACTTTGAGTCCTTTTATTGCTGTACTGGCAGGTTGGTTTGTGACTGAAGTGGGTCGGGCGCCTTATGTAATTTATGGTGAAATGACTCATGCAGAAGGCCTTACACCATCACTTACGGGAGGTATGGCACTGTTCACGCTTATTGGTTACTTCCTTGTATACGCCTGTGTATTCGCAGCTGGTGCTTACTACTTAACTCGTGTCATTCGAGGTGGAACCGAAGGTACCGAGCAGCATGAGGACGATAAACATCGCCCCAAACGCCCTATGTCAGCCGCTGAAGCTAGCTTTGATTAAGGATAGTAATGATGAGTGAACCAATTTTTGACTTAACTTATATATGGGCCGGAATCATTGCTTTTGGCGTCATCATGTATGTGTTGATGGATGGTTTTGATTTAGGCCAGGGCATCTTGTTCATGTTCGCTCCAAGTGAACACGATCGGGATATTATGATGAACTCAGTTGCACCCGTCTGGGATGGCAATGAAACCTGGCTGGTATTAGGTGGGGCAGGTCTGTTAGCCGCCTTCCCGTTGGTTTATACCATTTTCCTGCCGGCATTATATATCGGGGTATTCCTATTGCTCGCCGGACTTATTTTCCGCGGTGTTGCTTTTGAATTCCGGTTTAAAGCGCACACGTCAAAATACTTGTGGAACTGGTCCTTTGCAATAGGTTCAACGGTTGCTTCTTTTGCTCAAGGCGCGGTAGTGGGCGCTTACATACAAGGTTTTGAAACAGAGAATATGCGCTACGTTGGCGGCGCTCTTGATTGGCTGACTCCGTTTACCGTATTGACCGGGGTGGGACTGGTTGCGGGCTACGCACTACTGGGTGCAACCTGGTTGATCATGAAGTCTGAAGGTGAAACTCAGGCATGGGCTTACCGATTAGTTAAACCTCTGTTAGCTGCTGTATTAATCATTTTCGGAATTATTAGCGTATGGACGCCCTTTGTTGACCCGTTTGTGGCAGAACGCTGGTTTAGTGGTTTTACACCAATTTGGTTACTGCCCATATTAGGGTTAGCCTGCGCTTACTGGATTTTTAATGCCGTTAATAATAAACGTGAAGGTACGCCATTTGTCGCCACAATGGGCTTGTTTATTTTTACGTATTTGGGGCTATTAGCCAGCAAATGGCCTTACGTAGTTCCACCGAGTTACACCTTAGCTGATGCGGCTTCAGCGCATGAGTCTCAGCTATTCTTACTACTGGGTCTGCTGTTTGTTATTCCCATTGTTTTAGTTTATACAGCTTGGACATACTGGGTATTCCGCGGTAAGGTCAAAGCTGACCAGGGTTATCATTAAGGCTCAAGTTAATGAGTGCGAAACTCAGTCCAGAATTAGAGGCCGCTTCACTTTATTTGAAAAAGTTAGCGGTGAAAGTAAAACGCCCCATTCAGTGGGCGTTTTTGTTTGGTTTGCTAAAAACCTTCGCAATCGTTGTGCAACTTGGATGCATGGCTTATGTCGCGCAGGCGGTATTGGCTGATAACCGGCCAGTAGAAAGCTTAGCCTATGTCTGGGGCGGCTTAATTGTCAGTACCTTAATAAGAGCCAGTGCTCCTTACTGGCAACAAAACTTTCTCCAGCAAGCAACTTTTCAAGCTACTCAAATTGCGCGCAAGCAATTGCTTGAACGCTGGCGCAGACAGACCGATGCAGGTATGCCGCCAAGTGCTGCCGACGGTGCCTTGCAGCTGGAGCCTGTAGAAGCACTTAAAGGCTATTTTAATCGATACTTGGTGCAACAATACCTGGTGGTTTTTTCGCCGCTAGTCATATTAATCACCTGCTTTTATATTAACCCAGTGGTCGGTTTTTTGCTTTTGCTCAGCGGACCGGTTATCCCTTTATTTATGGCTTTGGTAGGAATTGGTGCCGAGCGTTTGAGCCAAAAACACGCGCAGCAAACTCACGCCCTGAGTCGGATATTTACTGATAAATTGCGTAACTTAGCTACCATTCAGCTGTTCGATGCAGGCTCTGAAGCGCTCTCAGATGTTGCAGCTGCAGGCGAGGAGTATAGGCAGGCGACAATGTCGACCTTAAAGATTGCTTTTCTTTCTTCTGCAGTATTGGAGTTTTTCTCTAGTGTGGCTATTGCTGGGGTGGCTCTCTATGTTGGTTTTGGTTTATTGGGCTATATTAGCTGGCTCGGAGCCGACGAGCTGACGTTGTTCAGCGGGTTGTTCGTTTTACTACTAGCGCCTGAATATTTTGCGCCGTTACGGCAGTTTGCGCAGAGTTATCATGATCGAGCAGCTGCGATTGGTGCTGCCAGTATGCTGGCTGAACCTCCTATGTCTGAAACTTTAAAAGAAGCAAAAACCTTACATAAGCCGGGCCGTGCTGAGTCTTCTAAAACGGCAATTCATTGGCAAAATTTGGCGGTTCAGTTAACGCCTGAATTAGTAATTCAGTATCCAGATACTGATATAAATGCCGGAACTTTAACCGTTGTTAGTGGCCCCTCAGGCAGCGGAAAAAGCACTCTAGTTAGAGTTCTTCTTGGCCAACAGCCCTATTTAGGAGTTCTCGAACTGCATGAGAGCTTTGGCAAAGAGCGCGTCGCTTACTTTGCTCAGCAACCTTTTTTAACCGCAAGCTCCATTCGTAACAATGTAAATCAGTATCAAACCTATGCTGACGTCGACATCATTAATGTATTTGGCCAGTTAAACTTGGGTTCCTTGTTAGCTCAACTACCTGACGGGTTAGATACGCGTCTTGGCGAGAAGGGGATGGGCTTGTCCGGAGGCGAGCGTCGCCGCGTTGCGCTGGCTCGTTGTATGCTGTCCGGTCGAAATTTAATTATTGCTGATGAACCGACAGAGAACTTAGATGAGGTTTCAGCAGAAGCAATTCGACAAGCTTTTAAACGTTTGGCCCAAAAGGGCGTAACGGTCATCGCGGCTAGTCACGACCCCAAGTTAAAAAGAGCTGCTGATCAGTGTTTGAACATTGCCATGTCAGGGGAAACGGCATGATAAGAAAAGACGGGCGTCTGCTGAAACCCTGGCTAAAGCAACTTAGTAGCTATCGCGTACAGCTGGTTATAGGTATTACCTTAGCCTTAGCAACAGCGTTATTTGGGATTGGCTTACTGTCGCTATCAGGCTGGTTTATTACAGCTGCTGCGTTATATATCGGGTTCGATATTTATACTCCTGGTGGGGGGATACGTTTTTTCGCTGTAGCCCGCACTGTAAGCCGATACTTCGAGCGCCTTCTGAATCACGATTTAGTACTGAAGCTACAGGCGCGCTGGCGAGTGGCCTTGTTTCGTTTATTGCAGAAAATACCGCTGCATAAAACCTTAGGTTTCCGCGTTTCTGACACTGTTCAGCAATTGACTCGAAATTTAAATGCAATGGATAACTTGCTCATCCGTCTGGTTATGCCGGCACTGGTTTTTGTTCTGGCAACCCTACTATTATCGATTTTCTGGTCTTTCTACAATGCCTGGTTGAGTTTGGTGTTGGTGTCTGCAGCATTTACGACAGGTTTCTTTGTATTGCGATTGGCGATTAAAGGCCGAAAGCTGGCGGTTAAATCTTTAATAAAGCAGCAAAGGTTACGCGATAGCGCCATGAGCTTTGCTGACTCGGTGACAGAGCTGAGTGCCTGGGATTGTTACGACTCGCAAGCAGTAAATGTGTTGAATAAATCACAGGTATTGGAACAGCTGGAAGTAGAGCAGTTACAACTTCAACAACGAACCCAGTGGATTACTGATGTTACCGCTCAATTAGTCGCTTTGCTGGTTTTGGTCTTAGCGCTAGTGCAGTTTGAACAAGGTCAGATAGGCTCTGCAGAAGTCATCATGTTAGCTTTGTCTGCACTTGCCTGGCAGGAACTGGCAAGCGAGCTGCCTATGCAATGGGCGGGTTACGGCAATACATTAGCGGCGGCAAGACGTTTATTAAAGTCAGAAAAAGCCGAGCAGCCGGGTGAATCGCTCCGTTCGGGAAAGCGTAAAAGCAAAGGGCGAGCTAGAGCCGTTACCATTCAACTGAATGAGCTCACGGTCTGGCGTCAACAACGGCCGCTTTTTGAGAACCTGAGCATAAGCTTTGAACCGGGGGTAGTGCATTGGGTTGAGGGTGCATCGGGAATTGGGAAAAGCACTCTGGCTGAAGTTTTAATGGGGCTTTACCCAGACAATTGGATACAAGGTGAGATAACGACAACACCCGACGTTTGCTTGCGAACTGAAGCCAGTTATTTAACTCAGGAAACCGAGATATTCGATGCCTCGGTCCGTGATAACTTAAATCCAAAACGCCTACCTTTGGCAGAGAGTTGGTACTGGAAGGTGCTAAAGCTGGTGCATCTCGATGAAAAAATCGCTTCCTTAGCAGAGAAGCTGGATACCAGGATAGGCCCACGGGGAATACAGCTATCTGGTGGACAATTGCGCCGGTTGGCGCTGGCAAGAGTACTGTTGCAGGATAAACCGGTGGTTGTTCTGGATGAGCCATTTGCAGGTATTGAGCGTCATTTAGTTAAAGACATACTGGAGCGACTGGTGGCGGAAAAAGAAGACAAAACATGGATTATTATTAGTCATGTAAGTACCGACGAAATCAATGCCGAAATTCCGGTAGGGCAACGCCTTATTTTATAGGAAACACTATATAACTGTTGGTAACTACAGGATAGTAGCTACCCCAGTTCAAAACTCGATAGTTACTTTTTCTTTTCTTTAAAATCACAAGCCTCGGGCACAGACTGAGGCTCTGATGTATGAATTAAATGCTTCGGAGCTGCTAGCCACTCTTTTCCTTTAAGCATAAGATCCCAGTAGATCCAGGGCAGCATATTTTCTTTAAGAAACCATGAAACCCTTGAGGGCTGGGTACCATTGACCAACCATTTAGGTAAGGTTGGTTGTAATTTACCACCATAACCGAATTCGGCCAGTACAACTTTTCCACGCTCTACTGTTAGTGGGCATGATCCGTAACCTTCATAAAGTGCCATTGGCGGATTACCTGCGAGCGTTGAGATAATATTCTCGGCTACCACAGGGGCTTGTTTTCGAACGGCGGCAGCAGTTTTTGCATTGGGTGAATTGGACACATCCCCGACAGCAAAGATATTTCTATAGCGTTTGTGTTGAAGAGTTTCGGGGCTTACATCGACCCAGCCTGCAGTATCGGCTATGGAGCTTGAAGCAATAACATCAGGTGCAGCTTGTGGTGGACAGACGTGCAGCATATCAAAGGACTTAACCACTTCTTTGACATTGCCTTCGACGTCGGTAACCTCAAACGTGGCTTGCTGATTCGGTCCATCAACCTTAACCAACTTGTTTTGGAAGGCTAGTTTGATGCCGTACTTTTCTACGTATTTCTCCAGGGCCGGTACATAGTCTTTGACTCCGAAAAGTGCGGCACCTGCGGTACAGAATTCGACAGAAATATCGTTTAGAACACCACCGCGATGCCATTCGTCACAAGACAAATACATAGCTTTTTGCGGTGCCCCTGCACATTTAATGGGCATTGGAGGTTGTGTAAAAAGAGCTTTACCGGACTTTAACGACTGCACTAGTTTCCAAGTGTATGGTGCCAAATCAAAGTGATAATTCGAGGTCACTCCGTTCTTGCCAAGGCTTTCACGCAGTCCGGGTATCGCGTCCCAGTCAAGTTTAAGCCCGGTAGCTACAACTAATGTCTGATATCCAAGGATATCTCCATTTTCCAACACGACTTGCTGTTGCTCTGGAACAAACTGGCTTAACGTCGTTTGATACCATTTGGCTTGCTTTGGCATAACCGAGTTCATTGGGCGTTGCGTTTGCTCTGGCTTAAAAACGCCGCCACCGACCAATGTCCAGCCAGGTTGATAATAATGAGCTTGATTAGGTTCAATAATAGCGATGTCCAGGCTTGGTTGACGTTTCAATAAACTCGCAGCTACGGCTTGTCCCCCAGCACCACCGCCCACTATGACCACGCTGTGGAAAATTGATCGCTTTGAAGTCGAGTGTGGCTGTTGGTTTCTTTCTTCTAGGCGAGAAAGTTGCCCGTTAAGGTCATAACCAGCTTGCTGAGCGATATCAAGAATAGCTTTTGGAGGGGTGAAGTGAGCTTCTGCGAGAGCCCACAAAGTACAAGAACGAGTTCCTGTTCGGCAGTAGGCCAGTATGGGGTCCTGAACTTTTTTTATAAGGGACTGAAACTCTGTAACGTCGCCATCTGTTATTTGCCCGGAAAGGACAGGTAAATGTTCAAACGCGAGTCCATTTTCCTCGGCTGCTAACCTAATTGCCTGGGAGTTTACCTGGCCTTCGCTCTCATTGTCAGGGCGATTGCAAACAATGGTTTTAAAGCCCATTGAAGCAGCTGTATCAACATCTTCTGGGGTAATCTGGGAAGAAACACTGATAAAAGGGCTAAGGTTCCGAATATCCATAAGTAGTCTCCCCTTTAAAAAAGGTTTAAAGGAATTTTTAAATAACGTTGGTTATTCTCTTCGGCGGGTGGTAATTGGCCAGCTCTCATATTAACTTGAACGGAAGGTAAAATAAGACGTGGCATGTTTAACGTTGCATCACGCTCAGTACGCATTTTTACAAAATCCTCTTCTGTTTTACCGGCGCCAACGTGAATATTGTTTTTCTTTTCTTCTCCAACAGTGGTTTCAAAAGCATAGTGTTCGCGATCTGGAGCTTTATAGTCATGGCACATGAATAGTCGGGTTTCATCAGGTAATGCGAATACTTTCTGAATTGAGCGGTATAATGTTTTTGCATCGCCACCTGGGAAGTCACAGCGTGCAGTGCCATAGTCCGGCATAAACAATGTGTCACCCACAAAAGCGGCGTTACCTATAACATAAGTGAGGCAGGCCGGAGTATGACCAGGAGTGTGTATTACGTGAGCGCTCAGGTTTCCGATAGTAAAGTTATCTCCATCGGCAAATAAGTGGTCGAACTGGCTGCCGTCGCGTGCAAATTCAGTGCCTGCATTGAATGCTTTACCAAACGTATCCTGGACGGTCTTTATGTGTTCACCAATACCCAGCTTAGCCCCTGTTTTTTCTTGCAAGTAAGGGGCTGCAGATAAGTGATCTGCATGAACGTGAGTCTCAAGAATCCAGTCAACGGTCAAGTTATTGTCATCAATATAGTTAAGAATACTTTCTGCTGAACGGGTGTCTGTGCGGCCTGATGCGTAGTCAAAGTCAAGTACCGAGTCGATGATGGCGCAGTACTCCGAGTTGGGGTCTCTGACAACGTAACTATAGGTGTTAGTTGGTTCATCGAAAAAGTGTTTAACCAATGGTTTTTGATCCTGTGACATATCTCTAGCCTCTATTAAATGCTTCTTATTCCAATAAGTGATAAGTATATAACTTTTAGTTAAAGGTACTCGTTATGATGATTGCGATCAAATAACAATCAGTTATAAATATTCTTTCCATTAGAACTATTTAATTAATCTAAAATATCGATTAAAGCAATCGTTGCTACGGACTCCCGCTTCCCTTGATATAATAGCTTTTTGTTATATGCTTATAACCAAATTAAAGGAGGTGCATATGACAAGCATTATTCGCAAAAGTCCATCAACCGGCAAAAAGTCCCCTGATGTTTGGGGTATTTATGAAAAAGATACCGGCTCAGTGCAGTATATTGTTGCTGATCCGGCGACCAAGAAAGCCGCTTTAATTGATGTGGTACAAAACTTTGATCCTCGCAGTGCCCGGTCATCCTATGAAAGCGCTGACGAAGTTCTGAAGCTAGCAAAAGATAATGAATTAACCATCGAGTGGGTATTGGATACTCACCCACACGCGGATCATTTGATGGCTTCACATTATTTGAAAGAAAAAACCGGGGCACCGAATGCTATCGGTGAAAAGACTTGTGCTATAGCCAAGCTTTGGAGTGACTATTACAACGTTTCTGGCCTGTTCGATCCTCGCAAAGATTTTGATCACCTTTTTGAGGAAGGGGACAGCTTCAAAATCGGGGACCTGAAGGTGGAAGTTTGGTTATCACCTGGACACACATTAGGTTCAATTACTTATATTGTCGGTGATGCGGCTTTTGTTCACGACACCTTTATGTATCCGGATAGCGGCACATCCCGGGCTGACTTCCCGGGAGGCTCCTCGAAGGAATTATGGGATTCGTTGCAACGGATCTTAAGCTTACCAGGCAATACCCGACTTTTTGTTGGACATGACTATGGTAAAGGTGGGCGCGAAGCACAATGGGAAGCAACTGTTGCACAACACAAAGAATCGAATGTCCATTTGTCAGGTAGCGTGAGAGAAGAGGAATACCGCAAAGTCCGCGATGAGCGTGACGCGACACTCGCATTACCGGACAGAATGCTACATGCGCTGCAGGTTAATCTGCGAGCAGGTAAATTACCACCGGCTGAGAATGATGGAGAGCATTACTTCAAAATTCCAGCGAATAAATTTTAATTGGCAATATTTTTCAAAAAGAGGAAAACATGATGAGTTTACGTATAGGTAGTATTGCACCGAATTTTACTATTGAAACAACAACCGGAACCATTGACTTTCATGAGTGGGCAAAAGGGTCATGGACTTTTTTCTTCAGCCACCCGGCAGATTACACCCCGGTATGCACTACTGAAATGGGACGAACTGCTCAGTTGGCACCCGAGTTTGCTAAGCGTAATGTGAAGCCTCTAGGACTTTCAACGGATACAGTTGATGAGCACCTGGGCTGGATCAAAGACGTTAACGAAACTCAAAATACTGTATTAGAGTTTCCAATTGTCGCAGATAAAGAGAAAAAGGTTGCTGAGCTATACGACATGATTCACCCAGACGAGGATGACAACGCCGCTATTCGTTCAGTATATATTATCGATCCGGATTTAAAGATTCGTTTGACGATGACATATCCGATGACAGTCGGTCGTAATTTTGCGGAAATTTTGCGAGTGATTGATGCTCTGCAGACCACCGATAAACATGAAGTTGCGTGCCCGGCCGATTGGGAGCCAGGTAAGTCAGTAATCATTCGTCCGAGTGTCTCTGATGAAGACGCCAAAGTTAAGTTTCCTCAAGGTTGGGAAACGCTTCGTTCATACTTGCGCTTGACCGATTTGGATAAATAACAGCGACATAAAAAAATGTGACCACAGTTGGAAAGGTCGTGTGTGAACGCGGCCTTTTTTTGTAATTCAAATTAGTTATAATCATATTCTTTTATGGAATATCCAGGGGTGGAAAATGCTAATCGCAATATTGGGAGCTGTAGTTATTGGCCTGAGTTTGGGGTTATTTGGCTCTGGAGGCTCCATTCTGACTGTTCCGGTGCTGATGTATTTAGTGGACATGCCGGCTGGGGAGTCCATTGCATCTTCGTTGTTAATTGTTGCTGGTATCAGCTTATTTGGGTCGATTTCTTACGTTCGTCGTAAGAATGTCAGTTGGCGGCACTTTTGGGTGTTTGGTATTCCAGGCATGGTAGGTACATATGGTGGTGCATGGTTAGGAACTTTGGTCGATAGTCGTTGGCAACTGCTGACCTTCTCTTTATTAATGATTGTAGCAGCTGGATTGATGTGGAGAAGCAGGCCAAAACCGCCGGCGCATGTGTATTCGATGAATTATGCGAAGGTAACTTTAGAAGGCTTTGTCGTCGGTATCATTACTGGTTTTGTCGGTGTCGGCGGCGGGTTTCTGATTGTTCCCGCACTCGTTCTGTTGGCCGGTCTGTCTATGCCGGTTGCTATTGGTACAAGTTTGCTAATTATTGTCATTAAATCTATTGCTGGTTTCTTTAAATATTACGCAGTGATGTCATCAAACGATGTTCAATTCGACTGGTTAATCATTGGAATTATGATCCTCGGTGGTGTCTTTGGCAGTGCTTTTGGCTCAAAAATTGGCCGCAGTTTACCGAAAGAAAAGTTGCAAAGAGGGTTTGCAGTGTTTCTAGTGTTAATGGGAATTTTTGTGATCGTAAAATCAGTGGCTTGAAAAATCGTTTATTTTGAAAGCCAACTATATTTTCGCTTTATGAACCAATTTTTTTCTATTGCTCAGTTACTCGCTAACCGCTAACCTAAAGCCTTTATTTTCAGCAGGCATTGAGTAGGAGAAATCCGGTGGCGTTTGATTACGGTTCGATTGATCTGGGGTTAAAAAACCCGTTTAAAACCGAAGGTTTGGTAACGAGTATTCGTGGGGTTGTGCAATCGCTGTTTGGCGTGTATTTGCTAATAGCGGGTGCTGGTTCTGTAAAGCAAGACCCGATTATGGGTTGGGTACTGGCTATTTTCGGTATTTCACTTCTGGCCGTAGGTATAAAAGTACTGAGCGGCGGCATTATGGCAATGCTGCGCTACTTTGTTGGCCGTAATCACCCTACTTCACTGGCTCCTAACTTTAGTAAATCTGAGCGCAGTACTGCGCAGGAAGAGTCGCGTTATGTTGCTTATAACGATCAGGCTCTGGAAGAAATGCTTATGGGCCGCAAAAACAGCACCTTTATTGAGCCCAAAGGCTTACTGGCTCGAATAGCTCACACGGTATTTCCCAAATTGCTGTTTATGCCTTACCCCATTCGTAACATGGCGCAACGCCTGTTAGGTGCCTGGGTGCGCACTCTTACCGCAATGGTTGCGTTTGGCTTTGCTGCTTTTGTGTCCCTGGCAGGCTTTGCCGGAGACGCAGGTGTGCTGGCTTTTCCTGTCTATACTGTTTTATTAACGCTTTATATCATGCACGTATGGAAGGCTGCTGGTAAGGCGATATCCCGTGGTGCGGAGCAGACTATTGACTCAATGGGCAGTGGCAGTTTGGCCAAGATTATTGCCTTCGCATTATTGCTGCCCGTTGTGGTTGGACTGGTCGTAACTTGGTGGTTGACCGCAACAAACGTTACAGCAGCAACGGTCGAGCAATATTATGCGGCTTTGCCGGACTTTCACGCGGGTTGGTACTTGTTTGCTGTCTTTGTTGGTGCTTTGATTTGTACTGTTGTCACTGTTGTGTTGCTGAAAAGACGTTTAGCTCATGCGAATCCTGTTTCTGAAGTATCTGAATTAAGGGAAAATTGGCAGGAGTCGGTGCATCCTAAAGAGATTTTTATCAACCTGGACAACCTGGTTATGGCGAATCGCCGGTATCGCGAAGTGCCAAACCGGGTTTACCGTGAACTGGACCCTAACTTAAAGGAACACGTTGACGGCAAAGGCGCCTTTAGCGGCGAGATGATTCAGGAAATTCAGCCTCAGGTAAAACCTATGGGACTGGGCGGGTTATTTGATAAGTCGCGTTTGGTCAGTTTGCTGTTGGGTAATAGTCTGTTCATTATTGGCGTGCTTTTTACCTTTTTCTTAGCATATGCCGCGGTCGATTTGGTGAGGGTTCTTGACAGCATGAACTACCGGTTGGGTGAAGACACACCTTATAACGACTTAATGACCCTGGCAGGCGTGTTTATGACTGTCGTCCACTTCTACCTTATCGGCTATGTATTACGTGCTTTTGCGAGCTTATCGGCGAATATCGCGCACCTTTTCTATGCGGAAATTCAGTTTGAATCCATGCTTATCTACTTTAAGTGCGAAGGAACCTTTACTGAGTCTAAAATCTCAACTGGTACCGGTATTCATGACAGTACCCGATCAGAGAATACATTGGTGCGCAGTAGCATTACTCCCTGGGTTATCGTGTCACGCATTGTGTCGACGACTTTTGCTGCTACAGGAATGAAAAACCTGGAGCATCCGCGACACATTCTGGAGATGCACAAATCGGATGACCAAATGGCGTCTATTCGCAAGGATGTTATCGACTTCCTGAAAGACCGCGAGTCTATTGCTTCCATTACCAGTAATCGCGATTTGGGCAATGCTTCTCAAATACATCAGTTAAATGAGCAGACCCGCGCTATTCCGACAGACCAGGAAAGGCTACAGCAGTCACAGGCTAAGACTTCTGACGAAGAAGCCGCTGGTTACCTTCGTCAACAGGAAGAGTTGGGCTCAGACAACGACACTGAAACCGACAAAGAACGTTAGTTTCCTGTGTTAAAGCCGCAGGCGGGTGCTTTGCCCGTCTGCACCTGCTACCAAGGTGGAGGCTAAGCAGTATGTTACACGATACCATTGCAATGAATAAAGAGCGGCAGGACTTAAGTGGCCTGGAGGCTGTCTGGTTATTTGGTTATGGATCACTGATTTATAAAGTCGACTTTCCGTATCTGGAACGGGCGGCTGCTTCAATAGAAGGGTGGTCGCGACGTTTCTGGCAAGGGTCACATGACCATCGGGGTACACCCGAAGCTCCGGGCAGGGTACTGACTTTAATAGAGACTCCGGGCGAAGCGTGCACCGGAATGGCCTACAAAGTTTCACCCGATGTGTTTGAGCATTTAGACCACCGTGAGAAAAACGGCTACTTAAGGTTCACTACGCCTATGACTTTTCGTGACGGTAGCCAACAAGAGGGTCTTGTTTATATTGCAACAGAAGACAACGAAGCGTTTCTTGGCGAGGCTACAGCACCGGAAATTGCCAGCCATATAGCTCGTTCGTCCGGGCCCAGCGGGCCCAATGCCGAATACCTGGTTAAATTACAGTTGGCGCTACAACAACTGGACGTCAATGACCCGCATATTACGCAAGTTTATGAGGCTTTAATGGCAGACCAGTCTAGTCTCTGTCCTGAATAAAGACGGTGTCGGCGGTTTGCGGTAACTTATAGAGCTCACCCTGCCAGTAATGGCAGCCGAATTCGGTGAGTGTAGCTAAAATTGGTCGGGTTTTAATGTACCGAGGTCGGGGTGCTCCCAGCGTAGCAGAGCTTCAACGCCGATCACATGCTTTTCCATGTTAAGCACAGGCTGATAAACCAACTGCATTTGCTCGGTCTGCAAAACACTACGGACATCTTCTTCTAATTGAACCTCATCGCAAGAGCGGGTTTCCAGCTCTTGCTTAAAGTAAGCGTTGTTCTCGTTGTGCTCGTCTTTAGCAGAATTCATGGCCAAATTGGCTTGAGCGAGGAGCTTTTCGGCATCGTAGCCGTCGAGCGGGTAAACACTGACACCAATGCTGGCAGCCAGTTGCACTTGCCGCTCGCTGCCCAACAATATGAATGGGGGTTCTTACGCGGCCTGAATTTGTAAAATGATGTTCTGAATATCGATGTATTCAGCAATATGATTCAAAACGACGGCAAATTCATCACCACCAAGATTATAAAGTTTGGTACCGAGGGGAACCGCTTTTTTAACCTAAGCGCCAGGCGTTGTAAAATTTTATCGCCAATATGATGACCATACCGGTCATTGACCTGATGAAAATTATTAACATTCATCATAATGACGGCAGTCAACCTGCCGCTGTTGCAATTTCATCCGTGTGACATCGTTTAGGGTTGCAATGTAGGCAGCTCTCCCGGGAAAACTCGCCGGGGCTTCACGAATAGTAAAAATAGCGGAGTAACGTTGGTTACCCTTATTATGACCGACAATCAGAATACTCTGGTTGCAGGGGAAGTCTTCGTTAGTTTCATCAATTTCCGTTGCTGCCAGTAGTTCCTCAAGTTTTTAATTCAGACACCCAGATTCGTTTAAGCAGGAAATTTCAGTAAATGGCGTATCAATAGCTATTATTCGGCGGTGCGCATCCAGTAGTGCGATGCCTGAAAACGCAGAGGTTTCTGGCTACTACGACGTACTTCGTCCCGTACCCAAGAATACGTTCGCAGTTTGTGCTTACCCAGTCGACGCAGAAACCTGAATCAATAGCCTTAACCTCGTAGTGCACGGTCGGACTGTTGCCAAGGTAGCTGTGCAATAATTCCCGAGACTTTTTAAACCTTAAAAACCAAATCCGTCGAATAAAGAAAAACAGGAAAACGACGGATAATATGACAAATACCCATGGCTCCCATTGAATTAAGATGGTTTTCGTACCTGCTTCTCGGCGTTCATCTCCGTGAAGTCGACGACACTTTCTTTGAGCCAGCTGGTAAAGCTGTTTGGGTCTTCTGATTTAGGCATTTATTCTTATCAGTTGTGATAAATTAGGCAGTTAGCTATCTTGAGGTTGTTATCAATCTTAACTTCTGTCAAGTATTTGAGCCGAGAATCATTAACATCAAGGAACGAGCTATGCGGGAATCTTTAGAAAGGCGGGCATTTTTACTGACAATGGTTATAGTCAGTATAGCCTTTGCCTGGGTACTTATACCGTTTTGGGGCGCCATTTTTTGGGCTTGTGTGGTGGCTGTTATTTTTTATCCACTACAACAAAAACTGAAAAAGAAATTTGGAAACAAACGCAATAGGGCAGCTCTTGTAACTTTGCTGATTGCATTAGTTATCATGGTGATCCCTGCCTTGGGTATTTCATATTCCTTTGTCCAGGAGGGAGTGGATTTTTACCAGCGGCTGGACGAAGGCAAGATTAACCCGGGTAAGCTCTTTGATGACGTTCAGAAAGCGTTTCCGGTTATTAGTGACTTGCTTTCTCAGTTTGAGATTAAAGCCAGTGATGTGCGGGAAAAATTATCTTCGGGCGCAGCCAGTGGCAGTAAATTCTTAGCCGAAGAGGCCTTAGCCTTTGGCCAAAATACGTTTTCTTTTCTTATCAGTCTAGGGTTGATGATTTATCTAACCTTTTTTCTGCTAAGAGACGGAGAGTCTTTAATTAACCTGATGGTGAAAGCATTACCTTTAGGTGATGAGCGCGAGCGCATGCTTTTTAGCAAGTTTGCTGGTGTTACCCGGGCGACAGTGAAAGGAAACATTGTTGTTGCCATAGTTCAGGGGGCATTAGGTGGTGTAATTTTCGCCTTGCTGGGTATTCCAGGCGCCCTGCTATGGGGTGTCGTCATGGCTTTCTTGTCGTTAATTCCGGCGGTTGGTGCCAGTTTGGTATGGTTACCGGTATCTATTTATTTGTACGCGACAGGCAGCTGGATAGCCGCCACCATACTCGTCGCCTACGGCGCAGTAGTGATAGGTCTGGCCGATAACGTACTGCGCCCAATTTTGGTTGGTCGTGATACGAAATTACCGGATTATCTGGTGCTGTTTTCTACTTTAGGTGGTATGTCGTTGTTTGGTATTACCGGTTTTGTTTTAGGGCCGCTAATTGCAGCCCTCTTCTTGGTCTTCTGGAATATCTTCATGACAGAATTTTAGTGGCAGGGTTAATACGGCCTCTTAAAGTTGAGGCCGTAAATATCCTCCAACCCTTCCTTTAGGAGATAACACCCATTGCCACAACTGAATGTCACGCGCACGGAACGCACCCGCGCAGGACAGTAAATAGTATTTCCACATACGGTAAAATTCGTCATCAAACTGTGACTTAATAGACGGCCAGGCGTCATCGAAATTCTTAAACCAGGCCATTAAGGTTTTATCGTAGTCGGCACCAAAGTTGTGTAAGTCTTCGCAGACAAACTTTTCTTCCAATGCTGTGCCAATTTGCGTAATAGACGGAATTTCTCCATTCGGGAAAATGTACTTGCTTATCCACGGGTCTGCGGCGGTGTCACTGACATTTTTACCAATAGTGTGCAGCAGGAACAGGCCGTCTTCTTTGGTGCAGCGCAGGGCTACATCCATATAGTCGTCGTAGTTTTTCTGACCGACATGCTCAAACATTCCTAAGCTGATAACGCGGTCGAACTGCTCGTCCAGCTCGCGGTAGTCTTGTAGCCGGAATTCTACCGGCAGGCCTTTGCAGCGCTCCTTGCCAAGGGCGACCTGCTCTTTAGAGATAGTGACACCAACACATTCGACACCATAGTTTTCAGCGGCATACTGCATGAAGCTGCCCCAGCCACAACCAATATCAAGAACACGCATGCCAGGCTTCAGTCCCAGCTTTTTGCAGCACAGTTCAAGTTTGTGTCGTTGTGCTTCATCAACGTCTTTGGCTTTTTCCCAGTAACCACAGGTGTACACCATGCGCTCATCGAGCATCGACTGATAAAGGTCATTGCCCATGTCATAATGATGCTGACCAACCTCCCAGGCCTTGGATTTACTTTGTAAGTTGAAAACTCGGCTTTTTAAAGAATGGAAAATAAGGCGGGCGGGGTTAACTTCATCCTGAATGCCGGAGCGCAGTAATTTGAAGAAAAATTGGTCAAGTGATTCGGCGTCCCACAAACGAGCCATATAGGATTCACCCAGGCCGAGGTTACCGCGCGACAGTGCCTGATCATATACGGTTTCATCGTGAACCTGCATGTCCCAGGCCCTGTCACCGTTAATTCGGATATCTGCTTTCGATAAAAGCTCTTCAACATACTCACGTGATGTCGACATATTTGTTCGCCCATTCCGGAAAATGATGGTTAAAAACGTTATCAAGAATGGGCGAAACTGGCAATAAAGAGCCTTTTACCCATCTTTTTTCGATGTAAACTCAGGGTAGGCTTCGACGCCGCAATCGACTTGATCTAAACCGATATACTCCTGCTCTTTAGTCACACGAATGCCCAGTACAAGCTTGAGTATAGCCCAGACAATAAGACTACTGAAAAACACCCAGCAGAAAATGGTACCGACACCGGCTAACTGAATAACAAAGCTGGCACCGTCATCGCTAAGCGGGACCACAAGAGTACCGAAAATACCGACCACACCGTGTACCGAAATAGCACCGACCGGATCGTCAATGTGGAGTTTATCCAGCCCAATAATGGAGAGCACGACAATAAGCCCCGCAATAAAGCCGATAACGCCGGCAAGCCAGGGTTCCGGCGTGACTGGTTGCGCAGTAATGGCTACCAGCCCGGCTAAGGCACCGTTCAAAATCATGGTTAAGTCGGCTTTTTTCCACAGCAACTTAGTAAACAGCAGGGTGGCGACAGTACCAGCTGCGGCTGAGGTATTCGTGTTTACCATGGCTCGAGCTATGGCATTGGCATCGTCAACGCTGCTTAACGCTAACTGCGAGCCGCCGTTAAAACCAAACCAGCCAAACCAGAGAATAAAAGTACCCAGTGCAGCCAGTGGCATATTAGAGCCGGGTAACGCGTTGATACTGCCGTCACTCAGGTATTTACCGGAACGCGGCCCCAGTAAAAGAACCGCGGCAAGCGCCGCTGATGCACCGGTTAAATGCACAATACTGGAACCAGCAAAGTCGACAAAGCCCCATTCAGTCAGCATTCCACCGCCCCAGGTCCATAAGCCCTGCACTGGATAAATAACGGCGCTGAGCACAACGCAGAACAGTAGAAAGCTCATGAGTTTCATACGCTCTGCAACGGCACCAGAAACAATGGACATAGCGGTGGCAACGAACACCATCTGGAAAAAGAAATTGGCGTCAGCCGCGTAAGCTGAGGTTGAAGGATTGGGGTACATCACGGAGTAACCGATAACCAGATAGGTAATACAGGCAATGGCGTAAAGCGCGATATTTTTGGTCAGAATTTCGGTGGTGTTTTTACTTCTGACCAAACCTGCTTCTAGCATGGAAAATCCGGCTGCCATCCACATAACCAGCGCCCCGGATATGAGTAAGTAAAAGGTGTCTACCGCGAAAGTAAGTTGTTGTAAGTTTTGTGCTTCCATGATGGGCTCCTTAAAGGGCGTCTTGGTCGGTTTCGCCGGTGCGTATGCGAACGCATTGCTCCAGCGGCATAACGAATATTTTTCCGTCGCCGATATTGCCGGTATGAGCAGCGGCAATGACCACTTCCAGAGCACGTTCGACGGTTTCGTCGGGTACAGCCAGTTCAATTTTCATTTTGGGCAGGAAGTCGACTTGATATTCGGCGCCCCGGTACAGCTCGGTATGCCCCTTTTGCCGTCCTACTCCACGAACTTCAGACACTGTCAGGCCTTTGCAGCCAATTTCAAACAGCGCTTGCTTCACATCCTCCAGCTTGAAGGGTTTGATTAACGCAACGAGCATTTTCATGGTGCTTTCCTTATTAAAATAGTGTTAAGCAACCCTTTTAATTCATGAAGTGTGCCATAACTTAACTTACTGATATTTATTGATAAATAATCCTCTTGTGATTTTTCTGCACAAAAAACGTGCGCTCCTTTTGTGCACTGCACCAAAAGTGCTATTGAACCAAAAGAGTACAGGGGAGATACTATTTACCTACAGTAGCGAATGATAAAAGGTGCAGTGGCATGAGAGTTGGCGCGCGGCAGAGCGATCTTATCGGGCAGACGGATTTACTTCGTATACCGTCGCTGTCTGATTTAACCGGATGCGATATTTTTATTAAATGCGAGTTCCAGAATCCGGGCGGCTCCATTAAAGATCGGGCGGCTAAGCAACTGATTGATGACGCTATGGAACGCGGCGAATTAAAGCCGGGTATGACGGTGGTTGAAGGTACCGCGGGTAACACCGGTATTGGTCTGGCTGTGGTGGCAAAGTCTTATGGCTTGCGTATGTTAGCGGTTATGCCCAATGACCAGACACCGGAAAAAGAGCGCATGATCCGTTTGCATGGTGGTGAGCTGATGGCGGTTGACCCGGTTCCCTTTAAAAATGAAAACCACTTTTACCATACCGCTCGGCGTTTAGCGGAAGAACGCGATGATTGCTGGTGGGCTAACCAGTTTGAAAACACCAGTAATGCTCGTGCGCATTACCTTCATACCGGCCCCGAAATATGGGAGCAAACCGAAGGAAAAATAGACGTTTTAGTGTCTGTGGCCGGAACCGGCGGCACCATTGGCGGTAACTCACGTTTCTTAAAAGAACAGAATCCGGGGCTGGATGTTTGGGTGGTTGATCCGAATGGCTCCGGTATTTATGAGTTTTTACGCAGTGGCGAGTATGTGTCGAATGGCGGCTCTATGACCGAGGGCATCGGCATTATGCGGTTAGTCGATAACTTCCGCCAGGCACGCATTGATCACGCGGTCAATTTGCCCGATCAAGATTTAGTGACCCTGTCACGTTATATCAGAGACGAAGATGGTATTGTTCTGGGGAGTAGCTCGGCTCTGAACGTTGCTGGCGCATTGGCTGCGGCTTTACGAAAAGGTCCGGGGCACCGCATTGTGACCTTCTCCTGTGACTTAGGTGAACGTTCAGTAAGTAAACTGTACAACCCGGAATATTTGCGCGGACGCGGGTTAAACCCTGATCCGGAATCCATTGACGTATTAATGAAGCGTTATCGCGAGCTAGGCGATAAGGTATTAGAGGTTAACTGGAACAATGACTAAACGTATCTTCGGGTGTTTGTTTTTATTGGTATCAGCAACCGCAGTTCAGGCGCAGGACGAGATGCCGGATGCACCGTTTCATGACCTTAAAGTTCCGCAGTTCCTGGATATTGCGCATCGTGGCGCATCCGGTTATTTACCCGAGCACACTCAGGCCAGCGCCGTTATGGCTCATGGTCTGGGAGCGGATTATATAGAGCAGGACGTGCAACTGAGCCGCGATGGTGTTCCGGTGGTTCTGCACGATGAAATTCTGGATCATGTGACGAATGTGTCGGAGGTGTTCCCGGAAAAACACCGGCCTGATGGCAAATACTATGTGGTCGATTTTTCCTTGGAAGAACTTAAGCAGCTAACCATTGTTGCCCGGCATAAAGATTATGAGCTGGTTTACCCTAAGCGGTTTTCTCACCCTGACGTTCAGTTTCCGATACAAACACTGGATGAGGAAATCAAACTGATTCAGGAGCTGAACCGCGTCCGGAGTATGTCGACAGGCATTTATGTCGAGATCAAATCTCCGCGCTGGTATCAGCAGCAAGGGTACGATGCGACGGCGGCAGTGATGTCTGTTTTAGCCCACAACGGCTACCACGACAAACGCCCGACACCGGTTTATCTGCAGTCTTTTGACCCGGAAGTGCTACGTCGCTTAAAACGTGAATTTAACTGGGACTTTCCGTTAATTCAGCTGGTGGGCGACAATAACTGGGGAGAAACCGATATTGATTACAGTGCGATGCGCACTGGCGCCGGGCTGGAGTCAGTAAAAAGCTACGCTGAAGGTATTGGCTTGTGGGTAAACCACGTATTGACCGGAGTGTCGGAGAACGGTGAGCCTGAATGGGACAGCGTTTTAAAGTCTGCGGAAGAGAAAGGCCTGGATGTTCATGTTTATACCCTGCGGGCCGATAACTTACCAAAAGGTGTGGAGTCTCATGCGCAATTACGCCAGTGGTTAAAACAAGCTGGCGTAGAGGGCGTATTTACTGACTTCCCGGATAAAAAGTAAAACGCATCTTAAAACCGTCGCTGCCGTCATCGTAGTATTCCGGCAGAATATCGATGGTTTCGAAGCCACAGCTTTGATACCAGTGAATTGCGGCCTTGTTGTCGCTTTTCACTTCCAGCGACATGGCATTAGCGCCACCGCTCTTCGCTTCGCTCAGTATCTTGTTCATCAGCAGATTGCCTACTCCTAAACCACGAAAACTCTGAGCTACGGCTATGGAGTATAAGCGCCATACTTTGCTGTTACGCCGGGTAAAGGCAATAGCGTACCCGGCTAGGTCGTTACCTGAACGTGCTACCCAACAGTAATTGTGGCTGGACTCAATTACCCGCTTAAAACTGCGACGGCTAATACAGCTGTAATTAAAAGTCGCACGCTCTAAAGAGATTAATTGTTCAAGGTCATTTTTGTTTGCCCGCTCAATGCAAAACTCAGTATTCATCCAGGCGTCGTCCAAAATCAGCCATAATCAGCCGGTAAAGCTCATAGCCTAAGTGTTTGTCTTCCACACCAGACTCAATTGACGGGTTGTCGTTAATTTCAATAACTACCGGGCCTTGTGGTGTTTGCTTAATATCCACACCGTACAGGCCGTCGCCAATTAAGCGAGTTGCCTGTAATGCCAGACGCACCACATCTTTAGGAGCCTGATGCACGCCTAAAGTGGAAAAAGAACCGCTTTTACCACGGGATGACGATTCGCTGTGATTATAAATTTGCCAATGGTTACGCGCCATAAAGTACTGACACGCATAGATGGGGCGGTTATTCAGCACACCAATACGCCAGTCGTAGTCGGTTCTCATGTACTCTTGCGCCAGCAGTATAGTGGACTGCTTAAAAAGCTCCGTTGCTACTTTTTTAAACTGGGCTAAGTCTTCTGCTTTTTCCACGCCAATAGAAAATGAGCCGTCAGGAATCTTCAGCACCACCGGATAACCCAGGCGCTCGCCTATTGCTTCGTAATCAATTTCTGACTGACTCAACAAGAGTTCTGTTTTTGGTGTCGCCACCTTATGTTTATCCAGTAACTCTTTTAAGAACACCTTATTGGCACACTTAACAATGGATTCCGGGTGATCAATAACGACCATACCATTGGCTTCG
Source organism: Idiomarina sp. PL1-037 (assembly GCF_034422975.1). NCBI lineage: Bacteria > Pseudomonadati > Pseudomonadota > Gammaproteobacteria > Alteromonadales > Idiomarinaceae > Idiomarina > Idiomarina sp. PL1-037. The sequence continues at coordinate 2,321,281 of NZ_CP139873.1, read as the reverse complement.
GCTTTTTTTGCAAAGTGGTAGGTATAGTGGTTAATGCGGGTGGTTTCCCGTATAAAAAGCGCATCAAACTCCAGCAAACGGTTGAAGTCGTTTGCGGTAATCAGCTCAGCTTCAATGTCGGCCTCTTTCGCGGCTTTAATAAATTGTGCCAGCGCTTTTTTGTCGCTGGTTGGAATGGCCTCGTCCGGGTTATACAAAATGGCCAAATCAAAACGGTATTCTTTGCGGATACGCGCTTTGCGCCACACACGTTTACTGAAATGATCCAGTGAGTTACCAAAAAAGCTTTGTTGTTCGTCCGTTAACTGGTTCAGTGCACCTGAGGTTAGTTTGTTAATGTGCCAGCGGCCATTAAATTCCAGCTCAACTTTTAAAATAGGGCAGGCGTAGCGCTCAAATATTTGGCGAGCAAAAGAAGCGAGCTCAGGCTGTTCGCATAAGCCAAAACAAATCAGTAACGACAGGGATTTTTCGTCACGGCTCTGCAAATATTTAGTGAGTGATCGGTCGGCGGTATTAATCAGTAACTGATAGTGAGAGAAGTTACTCAGATCATTAATGGTCGCAACCGACGGCATAACTTTTTGTCCACGAGCCTCTGCCAGCAGACTAACATAATAGCCGGTTGACAGGTAAGATAGGTCGTTACACAAATTTAAGACATGATAACGACTCTGCAAGTGTGCTGATTGTAAGTATTCACTTGCGGTGAGTAAGCTTTGACTTGGGTAATAAGGCTGCCAGTCGGCGGCATTATCTATGATAAGGTGAACGTGTTGCTGCATGTCGTAAAGTACTCAGAAGCCGTTAAAAATTATATAAGTTATTTGCTTATTATTTGCGTAATAAAAGCAACTCACACTATATTAGAAAGACGACGGATAACAAGCAGATTTGCTGTTTTATCTTTATCAAAGGAGTCAGGTGAATGCTGACAATTCTGGCAAAGCTGTTAAAAGCTTTGAATTCCGAAACCAGTGCCTGGGCACTGGCGTTAGCTGTAGTATTAGGAATGTTTATGGGGATAACACCGCTATGGCGAATTCATAACTTAGTCATTTTATTGGCGGCGCTAATATTTCGCGTAAACCTCAGTCTATTCATTGTGTCTTTTGGTATTTTCTCGGGTATTGCTTACCTGCTGGACCCCTGGTTCCACAGTGTCGGTTTGAGCTTATTAGAAGCGTCAGGCTGGCAGGGCATTTATGAAGCACTGTATGCGACTGCATTAGGACGCCTGTCCATGTTTAATCATACTATTACCATGGGCAGCTTTGTTATCGCGTTGATTGCCGCGCCGGTAGTCGCAGCGTTGAGTTACTGGGTTATTGCCAATTATCGTAAAAGAATTCAGGCTCGAATAATGAAACTACGCGTGGTGCAGGTTATTCGCGGTAGCCGTTTCTGGCAGATTTATACGGACTTGAGGGGGTGAGTATGAAGCGCAGTATCATTCGCTGGCCAGGATTGGCCGTTTTCGCCGGGTTCGTATTGTTGTTGGTCGCTATTTCCTGGTTGTTTCTGGACGCTATTATAAAAGTCACATTAGAGCATACGCTGGGAAGACTGAACGGCGCTGAGGTTAATATTGAGCGTGTCGAGCATACTTGGGTGCCCTTATCCCTTACCATGGCTGGTATTCAGGTGACCGACCCTAACGAACCAAAAAATAACCGCGTTCAGGTTGGTGAAGCTTCAGCTGACATTAGCCCTACAGAAATAGTACTTGGCCGAACATTAATTGAACAGCTGACTATGACCGGCGTGCGTGTTAACCAGCCACGAGAAAGCGAGGGTGACGTTTATGTCATGCCAGACAAAGAAGATGTACAAAATTGGGCTAACCAGTCCTGGGATAAACTGACCACCTCCTTACCTTCTGTGGACGAAATTGTCGGCCAGGTTGATTTACGTACGGAAACGGTGATTGGCGAAGCAAAAGCAGCCTATGAGCAGCAAGAGCAAGAGGTTAAAGCCGCCAGAGAAGCTTTGCCGAGTAAAGATAAGATAAAAGAATACGAAGAGAAAATTAAGCAGATAACCGAAGGCAAAGTGGAAGGTCTGGGGGATATTGCGGCAAGAAAAAAAGCTTTAGATGAGTTAAAAGACTCGATTCGCACAGACAAAGAAGCTGTCAGCAATTTTCGTGATGAAGTGAAGCAGGCGAAAGAGGTGGTGCAACAGCAGATAGCCGAACTTAAGAATGCGCCGGGTAATGATATTGACCGAATAAAGTCGTTTTTCAGTCTGGACGGAAGCGGTTTAGAGAATGTGACTGGCTTGTTATTAGGCGAAAGAGCCCGGGAGTGGAGTAAGTACGTACTTCTGGCCTATGAACAGCTGGGGCCTATGCTGGCGCGTTCAGACAACTCTGCAACGGTAGAGCCGGTTCGCGGCGAGGGGCAGAAAATTTCCTTTGCCGATGAGAATGCACCACCGGAGTTTTTAATTAAGAAGGCGCGTACTGAATTTATGGTTGGCGGTACGGTTATTGATGTCGACTGGCAAAATATTACCCACCAGCATAATTTACTGGGTCAGCCGACGACGTATCAGGCTCGTGCTGATAACAGTGACTTGTGGAATGCGTTTAACCTTAATGGTGAACTGTCGCTGACAGATATGGGTATTGATGCGAAACAGCAATGGCAGTTGAAAGGCGCAAAACTGAATAACCTTGGGCTTAGCAACAGCAGCGAACTCAGTGCCAATATTATATCGTCAATGATGGACAGTGATGGAACCGTGCTAGTTCGTGAGAACAAACTGGACGGCAAAGCCATGGTACGCATGCTGAAGCTTGATTTAGAAGCCGAAGGCAGCAGCAAACTGACCTCTGCGGTTGCGGTTGCGTTAACGCAACTACAGCGTTTAGATATTACCACTAACATTGGCGGTGATATCCAACGGCCGTCGCTGAGTTTTGAATCCGATTTAGATGACCAGCTAGGCGATGCGTTGGCTCAATCTGCGATGGGTGAAGCGGACGAAAAACTGGCTGAAATAAAAGCAGACTTAACTGCAAAAGTGTCTGAGCAATTAGGTGGTCAGCAAGGCCTCCTGGAAAACCTCACTCAATGGGATAATGAGTCTGGTGAACGGAGCAAACAACTGGAAGAGTTGTTAAAAGCTAAAGTTAGAGACAGTCTTAAAGATAAACTTAAGGGCCGCCTGTTTGGCGGCTCTTGAGTCTCGTCCGGGTTACTCTGTAGTTAAAAACTCGCTGAGTAGCCCGGCTTTTTGTTGAATAGAAAACAACCCGTTTAAATGTCCCCAGGGACCACTAATTTCTTCGTATTGAACTTCTTTACCCATTTTCCTGAGCTTGCTTGAAGTTTGTTCTGCCATGTAGGGCATTAACAGCAAGTCGTTACTGGAGGGAAGAAATAGGGTTTTGGCTGAAATATTTTCTAACCCTTGTTCCAGAGTTTCCTGATGACCGGCCACAAACAACTGATTCGCCCGCACTAGGTAAAGAATGTGGTTCGCATCAGCCAAAGGCGCGCGCTCACGGCTGGCTCCGTATAACCATTCTACCGCGGGCAGCTCATTAGTTACCGACTCCAGTCCTTTCTCAGGTAGAGTTTCCTGTTTAGGCACTGCCTGGTTAATGTACTCCGGATGCATAGCACCGTGGGTGATCATCGCCTGTGCCATAGTAATGCCGTCTAAAGGTGCGTCGCCGTCATAGTAATTACCGCCGTTCCAGTTAGGGTCCAGCTTAATGGCTTGTGCCCATTGTTCCAGTCCCATAATGGTCCAGGCGTCCAGTGAGCCTGCGCCGATGACGGACACCATGCGTTCAACCCAGTCCGGATAAGCTGCTGCCCATTCAATGGCCTGCAATGACCCCATGGATGCACCAATCACCGCGTGCAATTTATTAATGCCTAAATCTTCCAGTAGTGCTTTTTGCACGTTCACAAAGTCGCGAATGGTGACTACCGGAAAGTCCAGTCCGTAGGGTTTTCCTGTGTCCGGGTTTATACTGGCTGGGCCTGTAGTAATAACATTGGGAAGATTAGGGTACGCGTTGACCAGCGAATCGACGCTGATAACGTAGTATTTGTCGGTATCAATTGCTTTGCCTGGTCCAATAATGGCATCCCAGTAGCCAGCTTGTGGGTCATCTTCGCTGTACTTGCCGGCAGCGTGGCTGTTCCCGGAAAAGAAGTGAGTAATCAGAATAACGTTGTCTTTAGCTTCATTGAGTTTGCCATAGGCTTCCCAGCCTACTTTTACATCTTTAATTGCTTCTCCTCCATGGGTGGTGTAATTATCCATGGTAAAGCTTTGTTTTTCGACCCACTGGTCAGCGCTTAGCGGTAAGCTGATGAGCAGCACCGTAAGGCTTATAAAAGTTGTCCATAGCCGTTTCATGATTCGTTCTCCTGTAAGTAATTCTGGTACTGCTCACGTAATGTATTTTTTACTAGCTTGCCGGTTCCTGTGTGTGGCAGTTCGTCAACGAACACCACGTCGTCCGGCATCCACCAGCGTGCAATTTTTCCATTTAAAAAGTTTTTAATGTCCTCTTTCGATAAATTTTCGCCTTTATTCAGTACAACCAGCAGCAGCGGGCGCTCATCCCATTTAGGGTGTTTCACACCAATCACGCAGGACTCATTAACGGCCTGGTGCTGACTTACAAAGTTCTCTATATCTAATGAGCTTATCCATTCGCCGCCACTTTTAATCACATCTTTTTTACGGTCGACTACTTTCATAAAGCCTTCTGGGTCGATAACAGCAATATCACCTGTAGCTAACCAAGCATCGGGAAAGCTACTTAAATCGTCATTACGAAAATACTGCGAGGCTATCCAGTGTCCACGAACTTGCAGTTCCCCGCGGGTTTCACCGTCGTTTGGCAAAGGGTTGTCTTCGGCATCGACAATGCGGTGTTCTATACCGAAAACCGGACGTCCTGCCGTCGTTTGTAATTTGTATTGCTCTTCTTTAGAGCGGAGAATAATGTCGGCCTGCGGCGGCACCGAATGAACCAAGGGGCCGGTTTCCGTCATGCCCCAAATAGGTTGCCAGTAAACATCGTATTGCTGATCGTAAGTTTTGACTAATCCTATTGGAGACGCCGCGCCGCCAACACAAACGCGTTGCAGCGAAGGGACACGCAGCTTTTGTTCGGTTAAATAGTTATGTAAGGTTAGCCAAATGGTGGGGACGCCTAAGCCAACAGTGACTTTCTCGCTGCGTATCATATCGGCCATGGCTTCACCTGATGTGCCATCGCCGGTAAATACTAACTTGCAGCCGGATAATGGGCCCGCATATGGAGCACCCCAGGCGGCTACATGATACATAGTGACCATAGGCATCAGTACGGTATCGCAGCGTAAATCCAGCATGTCGGGACTAACGGTTGCCTGCGCGTGTAATACCATAGCACGGTGCGAAGCCAATACGCCTTTAGGGTTACCTGTGGTACCCGAGGTGTAACAAAGCAATGCGGCGTTGTCTTCATCAACATCTGGCCAGTCAAAAGTTGTGGGTTCCGGCGCTAAAAGCTCTTCATAGCAGAGCACGTTTTTCAGTCGGGTCTTTGGCATATGGGCTCTGTCGGTCATAACCACATAGCCTTTGACTTTAGGTAACTCAGCTTTTATTGATTCTAATAGTTCTACGAAACTTAAATCGACAAATACCCAGCCGCTCTCTGCATGGTTCAGAATCCACGCAATTTGCTCGCCGAATAAGCGAGGGTTTACGGTATGCATGACCGCGCCGCTGCCACTTACTGCATAATAAAGTTCCATGTGACGGTAGGTGTTCCAGGCCAGACTGGCTACTCGTTCGCCGGGCTGTACACCCAATTTTTTCAGCGCATGGGCTAATTGTCCGCATCGTTGCCAGCAATCTGAGTAGCCGTAACGGTGAATATCCCCTTCCAACCGTCGTGTGACGATTTCCTGTTTGGGGTGGCGGTTTGCTGCAAATTTCAGTAAATCGATAATCTGCAGCGGTCGTTTCATCATATTTCCTAACATGGTCAAATCCCCTTACTGCCGGGTTACAGCATGAACAGTCCAATGGCCACGGCCAGACCCATTAATGGCACCACAACAGTAACTGCGGCAACCGCCCAATAAGCAGCACTGTGCTTCTCGTTACAAATAGCGCGAATAGTCGTGACCACGTAACCGTTGTGCGGTAGTGAATCCAGCGCACCTGAAGATATCGAAACAATACGGTGCAATTGTTCGGGGTTAACGCCTGCGGCCATATAATGCGGACCGACTTCAGGTAAAGCGATAGCCTGCCCACCAGATGCTGATCCGGTTAATCCGGCAATAACACTGACAGCAACTGCTGCGCCCACCAACTCGTTGCCTGGCAAGCTGGTCATGGCAGTAACGGCGGCATCAAAGGCTGGGGTGATTTTGGCGATACTGCCAAAACCGACTACCGCTGCAGTATTACCGATAGCCACTAAAGCCCCTGTGGTGGCTTCATGAATGGCGGTTTGCGGTTTATGAAAGTGTTTAAAGTTTATGACTGCAATAGCAATTACACCGCCCAGCAAAGCAACAATTAACGCGTTCTGCTGCAAAGTGTCGTGAAAGGTAAAAGAGAGACCCAGCACCACTAACAAAGGAACTAAGCCGCTAATAGGGGACGGCAGCTGGCGCTCCAGCAATACCGGGTCACCTTCACGTGCTTCGAACGTTTCACCATTGGCTATAGCGCGGTTAATAATCTTTCTTAACCACCAGTAACCAAAAGTTGCCATTAATACGGCGACCACCAGACTGACTTCCCACGCAGCATAAGGTGACGTACCGAGGTATTTTACGGGTATCCAGTTTTGGATTTCCGGTGACCCTGCTGAGGTCATAGTAAAAGTAACAGACCCAAACGCCAATGCGGCCGGAATAAAACGACGAGGTAAGTTGGCATCTTTAAATAAACTGAGCGCCATTGGGTAAACAGAAAAAGCGACGACAAAAACGCTGACACCGCCATAGGTTAAAATTGCACAGGCCAATACCACCGCCAAAACTGCCTGTTTACGACCTAGCTTATTGATGATCCAACGCGCGACACTGTCCGCGGCTCCGGTATCCTCCATGAACTTACCAAACATAGAGCCGAGTAAGAACATAAAGAACCAGGCGGCGACAAAGCTGGCAAAACCATCCATATAGGCGCTGACGAAGTTGACCTCGCCGGTCAGTAGCGGCACTCCGCTACACAATGCAACTATAACAGCGCATAGAGGGGCACTGATAAACAGGTTCATCCCTCTTAAAGTGAGTACGATAAGCAACACAAGGCCGCCAACCAAACCAATCATACTTAACATGAGTTACCTCGCAACGAAAAGAAAACGGGCCATGCTCTGAATCGCTGCATGGATGTATTGTGCGTGATAAAGGGATTTGACCCTATAGTACTATGGTACAGATCACAATCTTAACAATTTGCGCTAGGTTAATAAGCAGCCATGACTCTGAAACGCTAAATTGCTGTAAATACAAATAACAAATACAACGACATTATTTGTCAGGGGAACAACAATGAAACAACCCAAATTTCAGAAATCACTCATTGCAGTAGCAGTAACAACGTTGCTTAGTAGTCCTGTGGTTCTGGCGCAGCAGAGTGAAAATGCTGCAGTTGAAGATGGCAAACTAGAGCGAATTGAAGTGACCGCGCGTCGTACCAACGAGAGTTTGCAGGAAGTGCCAGTGTCAGTTAGCGCCTTTGGCGAACAAGAGCTGGAGCAAAGTGGCATTGAAGACATTACCGAGCTGCAGTTCAAAATGCCCAATACTACTTTTCAGGTCAGCCGGGGCACCAACTCTACCTTAACGGCTTATATTAGGGGTATTGGTCAGCAGGATCCACTTTGGGGGTTCGAGCCTGGCGTCGGTATTTACATTGACGATGTTTATGTCGCTCGGCCTCAGGGCGCTGTATTAGAAGTACTGGACGTGCAGCGTGTGGAAGTTTTGCGTGGACCGCAGGGTACTTTGTACGGAAAAAACACCATTGGCGGAGCGATGAAATATGTGACCCGCGAGCTAACTGGTTACAACGAGCTTGAAATTAAAGGCACAGTGGGTACTCATAATCAGCGTGATTTAAAAGTATCAGGTCAGACCGCGTTGGCAGATAATTTCTTTATTGGTGGTGCTTTTGCCACTTTAAACCGTGATGGTTTTGGTGAGTTCGTTAATACTGGCGCTGAAAACTATAATAAAGAGTTAATGACAGGGCGTATAAACGCGAAATGGCTTGCTTCCAAAGATGTTTCCGTGAAGTTTGCGGCAGACTGGACGCAGGATGATTCGAATGCAAGAGGTGGTCATCGCTTACAACCGAGCCTATTAAGCACAGAACCTGCATTGGATGATGTGTTTGATTCTTACACCGCAATGCCAACCGACAACAGCGTTGAAACTGAGGGATACTCAGTAACTGTCGATTGGGATATTGATAGTTCCTGGGCGTTTAAATCGGTGACGGCATATCGTGAAGGCAATACCGATACAAATATTGATTTTGACTCGACGGTGAACCCGGTCTTATTAGTGCCTGCAGTTTATGAAGACGAACAGACTACGCAGGAATTTCAGTTAAATTACAGCAGCGATAGATTTAACTTCATTAGCGGACTTTATTTTTATGAAGGTGAAGCTTGTGGTGCTTTCGGCACCGTACTGGGTTTACTGGATTTAACTATCGATAATGGGGGGTGTGTTGATACCTCAAGTGCCGCTTTGTTTGGACAGGGGACTTATCAGATAGATGAGCAATGGGCTTTAACGCTGGGTGGTCGATACACTCGTGATGAGAAGGATGCTGATGTCTTCCGCTATACGTATGCTGGCGTAAAATTTTTGGATCGGGGTGATTACTCAGCTGATCCTATAGCTGTGAACTCGGACTTCAGTACAAAAGCAGACTGGAGCAAGTTCTCGCCACACGCCAGTATTCGCTATCAAATGGATCCAAACCTGATGTTTTATGCCAGTTACAGCAATGGCTTCAAATCAGGTGGGGTTGATATGCGTGCGGACGTGTCGCTAAACCCTGATGCCCAAAACCCTTATGACCCAGAAGTCGTTGATACTTATGAAATTGGTGTGAAAAGCGAGCTTCTTGATGGTCGTTTGAGACTGAATGCTTCAACCTTTTACTCCGATTATCAGGATATGCAGGTAACGGTTCAGCGCGCTGTTCCCAACGGTGTGGCTTCACAAGTATTGAATGCGGCGGATTCAACTGTGAAGGGGGTAGAGCTAGAAAGTAGTTTTGCTGCAACATCAACACTGAACTTTACGGGTTCCATTGGTTATATTAATGCAGAATTTGATGAAGTCGCGTTCTTCAATCCAAACACTCAGCAAGTCGAAGATGTTTCAAATCGTTGGTCATTCCCCAATACGCCAGAGCTAACAGCCAATCTTGGTTTCAATCAGGAGTTCACTCTATCAGGTGGGGCTCTCGTCTGGTCAGGCGCTGTGTCTTACCGAGATGAAACTCAAATATTTGAAGAGCCGTCTCCGCTGGATGAAGAGTCCTATTCATTGGTAAATACCAGTTTAGTTTGGTACTCAGATTCGTCGAATTGGACGGTTGGTTTGCATGCAAAAAATGTGTTTGATAAAGAGTATCGCTTATCAGGATACAACTTTGGCTCAACCTTTGGAGAAAATATTGTGACTGGCTATTACGGTAATCCTCGTACTGTATCGCTGTCAGTTGGTTATCGCTTCTGATGCTTTTGCCAGCGCTACCGTCTTCATAGGTATCGCTGGCTTTTTTCTTCTAAGTCGATAGCATGGTCATGAAACAACCAATAACGTTAGCAGGAAATATGGCCAGAGCAATTATCGCTGATGATCATCCGCTTTTTCGAGCGGCAATGAAGCAGGCACTCAGCGACAGTTTAAAAAGCGAGATTATTGAAGCTTCCAGCTTTTCTCAGTTGGAGCAATTACTGTTGCAGTTTCCCCAAATTGAATTGGTTTTTCTTGATCTTTCTATGCCGGGTAACAGGGGACTTACCGGACTCACTGTTTTGCGAAGTCAATTTCCTGATATTCTTGTCGTTATTGTTTCTGCTAATGAAGATACTCGGGTTATACGTCAGGCAATGGCATTGGGGGCAAGTGGCTATATTCCCAAATCAGTGCCCTTACCGGAATGGCAAACGGCAGTGGCTACCGTATTAGCCGGAGACAACTGGCTACCTGAGTCAATGCGGGCTATTAACTTATCTGAACCCGATGCCGAGATAAGTGATTTCGCAAATAAGTTAGAACAATTAACTCCGCAGCAGTTCAAGGTTCTACAATGCATCGCAGATGGGTTGCTGAATAAGCAAATCGCCTACGAACTCGGGGTTCAGGAAACCACCATAAAGCAGCATGCTTCTGCAATTCTGCGCAAACTTAAATGCGTTAACCGCACTCAGGCGGGAATCTTATTTCGACAAATGCTAGATACGTCGGATACGTTTGAGTAACCGCTTCAACGCGCCGCTTTTCAAGGGTTTTGGAATAAAATGCGCGTTAATGTCTAACGCTTGTTCCCGCAATAGTTCATCGGGATCGGCAGAGTTTATAATCGCTGGTGTATCGGTACCCCACGCTTTTCTCATTGCAATGACCAATTCAACCCCGGTGTTGCCGTTATCTAAATGATAATCCGCTAAAATAAGATCGCAGGGGGTATGCGTGCTCGCCTGTCTTAAGTCTGCGGCGGTCTGTGTTTCGGCGCCCCAGTCAGTTAATAGACCAGCTGTCGCCGCCAATACCTGAGGGTCGTTATCAATTACCAGAACTCGCATACCTCGGAGTAACTGTTCATCAATTGAATAATTTTGAATAGCCACGGGCTGTGGTTCTTTCTGCCAGCCAGCTACAGGCAGTGTCAGACTAAAAGCGGTTCCTCTCCCGGGGCTGGAGGACAAACTCAAATCTATTTTCAAAAGCCGACACATTCGCTCTACAATTGATAGGCCAAGGCCGAGTCCGGGATTATCACCACTGGACTGCAATTGATGAAATTCCCGGAATATCTCTTTTTGTTTGTGTTCAGGGATACCAGCACCAGTATCGATGATACAGATTGTCAAAGAGTTTTGGTGCCGACGGAAACCCAATACAATTCGGCCCTTCTCAGTGTAACGCAGGGCATTAGAAAGTAAGTTCTGAACAATGCGCGTTAACAACTTTCGGTCAGTGTTTACCAGAGCTGAGCTTTTGTGGTAGCTAAGCTGTAAGTGCTTTTCTTTTGCCATCATCTGGTAACGTTCAGCTAAGGGCTGTAAAGCCTGGTCAACAGAAAAGAGTTGGTGATCCGGCTGTAAGTTCCCTGTGTCCAGTTTGGTCATGTCGAGCAGCATGGTGAGCAGCTCTTCAGCATGTTCTAGCGACCGTTGAATGTTTTGTGCCAATGGCAAATGTTGCTCTGGAAGCCGGGACTGCAGCATCTCGCAAAATAAGCTGGCAGCGTTAAATGGCTGCATTAAGTCGTGACTTACCGCGGTGAAAAACCGAGATTTACTCTCATGGGCTCTTTCTTCGGCCTGCTTTGCTGACAGTAGCTGTTGGGTACGCTCATCAACCCGATTTTCCAGTTCTTGGTTAATTTTCTGCAGCTGTTTCTGTGCCTCAATTCGTTCGGTAATATCGCTGTAGGTGGTGACAAAACCGCCTCCTGGCATCGGATTCCCCTGTAGCTCAACGGTTAGAGCGCCCTGCTGTCGTTGGTAATGATAAGTGCTCCCTGCCCGCAAGTAATTTAGGCGTTTTTGAATTTCACCTTCAACATCGCCGTTTTCAGTGGTGTTTAGAAGGCCGCGTTTGGCGTTATAACGTAATAGCTCTTCAACGGGCATACCTGAGCGGACTAAGCCATCAGGATAAGCAAAAATTTCCAGATAACGTCGGTTCCAGGCAACTAACCTGAGTTTCTGATCGACGACGCTGATACCTTGTGGAATATTTTCAACCGATGCCTGCAGCAGTTCGCGGTTGAACTGATAAAGGCGGGAAGCTTCCGTAGCCCAGTCAACAACCCGGGATACAGGAAACTCCTGTTGTTCAGACACAGTGTCCAGTAGTAACCGGCTGGCTGAAGTGCCAATGACAGCTGACAGTTCACGCTCGATACGAACTAGCATTGGTGCAGGGACCATCGACTGGCCTTCTGGAGTGAGTAAGTCCATTCGTAAGCGCTGTTGAATAGAAGCGAGTTGTTGGTCGTCATAAAATCGTGAAAGAAGAGAACGCAAACGAGCCCAGGTTAGGCTGGGCTGCTGAACATAACTATCGCTGTTGTCCAGTTTAGGTGTTTCAGCCTGAACATTTCGGCTGATAACAGAAAATAGCCAGAAACAGACCAAATTTGCACCAAGGCTTATAAGAACACCATTAGCAATATCGATATCTGAAACTTGCGGCTGGCGCCCGATAGAGGGAATGAGTAGCAGTGTTAACCACAAGGTTGTGCCCACGGCTAATCCGGCTAATACGCCTGTTTGTGTGGCGTTGCGCCATACCACTGTGGCTAAGATAGCCGGAGCCAACTGGGCCAGCAGTGCCAGAGACAGTAGCCCTGAATTGACCAGCGGCATAGATTCGATAGTGGCCTGATAATAGAGGTAGGCCATCAACATAACCACGACCATTGTCATACGGCGAATGTAGAGAATGCGGGTGGGTGTGAAGCTAAATTGTCGGAGCTTTTGTCGTGTCATGCGCAGCCAGACGGGCATGATAACGTCGTTAGAAAGCATAATACTCAGTGCGAGCAGCGCGATAATCACCATGCTGGTGGCTGCTGACAAACCGCCAATAAATGCGACAAGCGTGATGCCGGGGCTATCCATTATTAACGGGATGGCGAGCATAAAGGTATCTTGACTGGCCTGCTCCGGAGCCAGGAGTAGAGCACTTAATGCCAGTGGCAATATAAAAAAATTAATAGCAAAAAGGTATAAAGGAAAAGCCCAGCGCGCAGTTTTTAATTCATCGGAATGGGTGTTCTCGACGTAGCTGACATGAAACTGCCGCGGTAGACAAAACATCGACAATCCGCCAAGCAACATGTGTACGACGAAGACGTAACCTCCGTATTCGCGTCCAGCCAGAACTTCCTGAGTATGTGTGGTTTGAAAACTTGTCTGAAAAAGGTCGGCCAGTCCATCGAATACGGTATAACTGGCAAATAAACCGACAATAATAAATGCAGCAAGCTTTACCAGAGACTCGAAGGCTATGGCGTCCATCAATCCGGAGTGTTGTTCTGCCAGACTCAGGCGGCGCGTACCAAACAGAAAGCCGAATCCGATCATGGTTAAAGCAACCAGAAAAGATAAATCAAACCGCCAGGACGGGTTGTTATCAAAACCTGTAACAGCAGCGAAGCTTGAGGTGACAGCACGAAGCTGTAGAGAAATATAAGGAACAACGGCTATAAAAGCGGTAATGGCAACGACACCGGCCAATACGGGGGATTTACCGTAGCGAGTGCCGATTAGATCGGCAATAGATGTGATGTTTTGGTGTTTGGCGTAATTGAGAAGCTTGAGTTGTAGGCCGTGCAGCAAAATAAAAACAGTAATCGCGCCCGCGTAGGTTGGCGCAAAAGCCCAACCGTAATAGGCAGATTGGGTAATGGTTCCAAAAAAAGCCCATGAGGTGCAATGCACTCCCTGTGCTAAGGCGTAGCGATAGGGTTTTACCCGGTTGGATGCAGCACGGTCACCGCGGTAGGCAATGCTAAACAAAATCGTTAAATAAGCAATTGCAGCAAAAACGGTGACTTCGATGCTCAACATAACTAATGATCCTGATGATCACGAAAAACCGTCAATGACCAGTTAAACTTGATAGCGCCTAAACGAATGAGCAAAGTTGAGGTCATGCCAGCAGCTAGCGCTATTAAAGGTTGGTAGGGCACGAGCGCGACATAGACGGTGGCGCCGATAAGACAGGTGGTTGCGTACAGTTCGCTTTTCAAAACCATGGGGATATCGCGCGCCAGAACATCGCGCAACATACCACCAAAGCAGGCTGATATAGTGCCCATGATGATAGCGATAAAGGGTGGGAAACCGGCTGATAGGGTTTTCTCCGCGCCCATAGTGGCGAAAAAGGCCAGGCCAATAGCATCTGCAACCATGAGTGTGTTCATGGGAATATAGGCTTTAAATCGCAGCCATATGATGGTGAGCAGAGCGGCAACAATTATGGTGTATAGATAGACTGGATCGTGGGTCCAGAATACCGGCAAGCCAAGAATGAGATCGCGCGTTGTACCGCCACCAATCGCTGTCGCTGAGGCTAAAACCAGTACACCAAAACCATCCATCTTTTTGCGAAACGCTAATAACGTACCGGCTACCGCAAAAACCGCGACACCGGCATGGTCCGTCCAGTAAAATATTAATTCCATGAGTCATCAAAAAGTAGCAATGGTATGACTTAGTTTGTCATTAACCTTTATAGATTCCCAGCATAAATTGATTGGCTATTTGGACTTCATAATTTTATGATGGCATGAATTTAAAAGCTGCTATTGAGCTAAGGAACAGCGAGAATGAGTGCAACCGAGTACACGACAAAACATGCAGTTGATGATCTCGTTAGTAGCTACCAACGAGTTCCCATGTTAGTGATCGCAGCGCATCCTGACCGGTCGCGGATAGGTGAACGCGCAGCGTTAATAGATTTACACAGTGAAGGGAGTGACTACCTAAGTAGGGTAAAGCCAGAATTTGCCAAAAATGGTAATGCTGGCAGAGCATTACTTGATGAATTTATCAGCCGCTCGCCAATCATTTTTCAGCGCGAGTCGGGTGGTCGTATTAAGCTAAAAGCGCATAGCACAAAAACAACGGTCACCATTGCCGGGCGTGGTGTTCAGGACGAATATATTCTGAAAGAAAGTGACCTCGATAACGGTGTCGTTATTGGTCTAAACCACCGCATTGTTTTACTTTTAAAATTATTGCCACTGCAAGATTCCTCGGTAGATGACAACGATGTGCTGTTTGGTATTAGCTCTGATATTCGAGCCATTCGGGATCGCGTTTCTCAACTGGCCGGTATGGACCTGCCGGTTATGATTAGAGGTGCTGCCGGAGTGGGTAAGCAACAGGCCGCCTTTGCAATTCATCAGGCCAGCGAACGTCGGGAGCAGCCTTTTATTAGTGTAAACTTGGCTGCAATACACGATGCAGTTGCAGAAGCTGAATTGTTTGGTAGTTATCGTGGCGGTAGCCGACAACCTGGCTATTTTGAGCAAGCTGGCGACGGTACTATTGTACTGGAAGACATCGAGGATGCCTCGCCGAGTTTACACCGTTTGCTTTATACTGTTCTGCAAAGCAAATCTGTTGTACCGGTTGGTGCAGAAGAAACGCAGCCAATTACATGCCGTATTATGCTGACCAGTCATCAGGACTCTGGCGGCTTTGAAGAGAACTCAACGCTGTCCATGTTAATTGAAAAGCTTTCGGCTTATCAGTTATTCATCCCGCCATTAACCGAGCGTCGTGAAGATATCGGTTTGTTATTCGATTATTTTGTACGTGAGCAGTGGCGTAAGCTTTACGCTGACCGCTCTCATGATGTCAAGATTCCCGGTGAATTGATGAGCCAGCTGCTGACCTTCCATTGGCCTGGTAATGTGCGCCAGTTGCGAAATGTAGCGCGTCAGGTCGTTATTGATAGCCGCGAGCAAGAGCAATTGCACCTCGACCCGCAGCTTTTATCTATGCTTAAGCCGAGCAACTCCGGCCATTGGGAAGATGAAACCAGTGTTCATCGCAAACCCAACAGCGTTAGTCGAGATGAGCTACTGGAAACATTGCGCAACTGCCGGTTTGAGCTGCAGGCAACCGCTAAAACTTTGGGTATCTCCCGGGCATCGGTATATCAGCTTATTCAGCGTTTTGAAGGGGTTCACACAGCGCAGGATTTATCCGAAGAAGAGATTAAAAAAAGTTATGAGCAGAACCGTTCTGACACCGAAAAAATGATGTGGGATTTGCAGGTGTCTCAAATAGGTTTACGGCGCAGGCTTAAAAGTTTGGGATATGATATTTGATAATA
Source organism: Idiomarina sp. PL1-037 (assembly GCF_034422975.1). NCBI lineage: Bacteria > Pseudomonadati > Pseudomonadota > Gammaproteobacteria > Alteromonadales > Idiomarinaceae > Idiomarina > Idiomarina sp. PL1-037. Next base: position 2,305,190 of record NZ_CP139873.1, on the reverse strand, counting down.
CTGAGCGGCGTTAAACTTTCTGGTAGTATAGCCGCCTTAGAAAAATTGAATTGCATTCTGGAGTAACTGTCCCCATATCGTGAGATGGTTATCCAAAATTTAATAATAAATTTAAATTAACTGAGGGAATTTTATGGACTTTTTTATTAGCTCAGCATACGCGCAAGAGGCCGGCGGCCAGAGCAGTGGCGGTATGGAACTGATTTTCATGCTGGTCATGTTTGCGTTAATTTTTTACTTCATGATTTATCGTCCACAAGCAAAACGTGTCAAGCAGCATAAAGAGCTGATGGGTGCTTTGAGCAAGGGCGACGAAGTGCTGACTCAAGGTGGTTTGGTCGGTAAAATCACTAAAGTAAGCGAAGACAAAGACTTTCTCGTTATCGCTTTGACTGACGAGCTTGAAGTAACCATTCAGAAAGGTTCTGTGACTTCCGTTCTTCCGAAAGGAACAATGAAGTCTCTCTAATCTCTGACATTAGAAACAGGGGCACGACGTGTTAAATAAATACCCGTTGTGGAAAAATCTGCTGGTTATTTTTGTCGTATTGATGGCAGCGCTTTATGCGCTGCCAAACATTTACGGTGAAGATCCAGCAGTTCAAATTTCCGCAAACCGAAATGCGACCATCGATACCAGCACCATGGATCGCGTGAAGAGCAGTCTGGAAAACGTTGGCATACAACCCAAAAGCATTGCTTTAGAAGAAGAGCAACTCTTAGTTCGACTAACCTCCGATGATGAGCAGTTAAAAGCCCGGGAGAGCATCCTGGAGAGTTTAGGTGATGATTATATTGTCGCTTTGAACCTTGCTCCTGCAACTCCTGAGTGGTTGAAGAGCATTGGTGCGCAGCCAATGAAATTAGGGCTGGATTTACGTGGTGGTGTGCATTTCTTAATGGAAATCGACATGGACGAAGCCGTCCGCAAAATTGTCGATGGCATGAAGGACACGATTCGTGCCGAACTGCGTGAGGAGCGTATTCGTTACAGCGCTGTACGCGTTAATGATACGACGGTTGAAATTGAACTTCGTAATGAAGAAGCTTACGCGGAAGCTGCTGAGTATCTGGATGGTCGTTATCAGGGGTATACGCTGCTGGAAGACGATGAAAACCAACTGCTGCAACTACAGATGAGCGAGCAGAAGCTTGCAGAAACGCGTGATTACGCAGTATCTCAGAATATTACCATTATGCGTAACCGGGTTAACGAGCTAGGTGTTGCCGAGCCGCTTATTCAGCGTCAGGGTTCAAATCGCATTGTGGTAGAGCTGCCGGGGGTACAGGATACAGCACGGGCGAAAGAGATTTTAGGAGCTACAGCAACGCTGGAGTTCCGTATGGTTGACTCCGAGAATGATGTGCGTGACGCCCAGAACGGTCGGGTACCTTTCGGTAGCGAGTTAATGCCAATGCGCGACGGTCCGACTCAATTGCTGAAAGAAGACGTTATTCTGACTGGTGACCATATTGTTAACGCAGGCGTTGGTTACGACGAGTACAACCGTCCGCAGGTTAATATTACCCTGGATGGTGCCGGTGGTAATAAAATGTCTATGGCAACTAAAGACAATGTTGGTCAGCCTATGGCAACCGTCTTTATTGAATATAAAGCCACAGACGAGCGCGACGCTGAAGGTAACTTACAGTTCACCAAGAACGCGGAAGTTATTAATGTGGCAACAATCCAGTCTCGCTTAGGTAGCAATTTCCGTATTACTGGAGTGGGCGCTAACGAAGCTCAGAATCTGGCGCTGTTACTTCGCGCCGGTGCACTTATCGCACCGATTCAAATTGTCGAAGAGCGTACTGTAGGTCCAAGCTTAGGTCAGCAGAACATTGATTCTGGTACCCAGGCTATTTTCTGGGGCTTTGTATTAGTTCTGGCCTTTATGGTGCTTTACTACAAAAAGTTTGGCTTAGTTGCAAACTGCGCTTTGGCAGCAAACCTGATTCTTATTATCGGTGTTATGTCGATGATTCCGGGAGCAACACTGACCTTACCGGGTATGGCCGGTATTGTACTGACGGTTGGTATGGCAGTCGATGCTAACGTACTGATTTTTGAGCGTATACGCGAAGAAATAAAAGCAAAACGAAGCCCTCAACAGGCAATTCATCACGGTTATGACAGTGCCTTGTCGACCATTGCCGATGCGAACGTAACCACGCTGATTGCAGCGCTTATCTTGTTCGCTATTGGTAACGGGCCTATTAAAGGCTTTGCCATCACTCTTGCTATCGGGATTATAACGTCCATGTTTACTGCGATAGTCGGAACCCGTGCCATTGTTAACTCAGTTTGGGGCGGCAAAAAGCTGTCTAAACTGTCTATTTAGGGGGAGCCATGCAAGAGATAATTAAAACCGATGAACGACTTCCCTTCATGCGCTTCCGCGGAATTATGGGTCTTATCAGTGCATTACTGGTAGTAGCTTCCATCGTTTCGCTGTCAGTTAACAAGCTCAACTTTGGGTTGGACTTTACTGGTGGAACCTTGCTTGAAGTTGGATTTGAAAGTGCAGCTGATTTAAGTCGTGTTCGTGGTGCATTAGATGAAAGTGATTTCGGTGACGCTGTAGTGCAGAACTACGGGTCGCAGGAAGACATACTGATTCGACCGGAACCTCGTGAAGGGGTTAAAGCTGAGCAATTGGGTACTACAATACTCGAGTCGTTGCGTGCCGAGTTTGATCAGACCGTTGAAATGCGTCGTATCGAATTTGTTGGCCCAAATGTGGGCGACGAATTTATCGAGCAGGGCGGGCTGGCGATGCTAACCGCTCTTATTTGTATTTTACTCTACATTGCGATGCGTTTTGAGTGGCGTTTAGCCGTGGGTGCTGTAGCAGCACTAGCGCACGATGTCATTTTAACCTTAGGGTTATTCTCCATATTGCAGTTAGAGTTTGACCTAACGGTTTTAGCGGCCTTACTGGCGGTTATCGGTTACTCAATTAACGATACGGTGGTGGTTTGTGACCGTATTCGCGAAACCTTCCGTAAGTTTGCTAAATTGACGCCAATTCAAACCGTCAATCGGGCACTAACCGACACATTAAGCCGTACAATAGTGACCTCGTTGACAACGATACTGGTGTTATTGACCTTATTCTTCCTGGGTGGACCATTAATTCATGGTTTTGCTACGGCGCTGTTATTTGGTGTGGTTATTGGTACCTATTCATCCATTTATATCGCCAGTACCGTCGCACTGAAATTTGGTGTGAGTCGTGAAGACTTAATGCCACCAGAAGTGGAAAAAGAAGGCGCGGATCAAGATCCGCTGAACTAGTCTTACGGTATAATTTGAATGGAGTGCATAGACATGTTGGCCGTTGTTTCACCTGCTAAAAACCTGGATTACGAAAGTGACTTGCCGGAACTGAATGCTACTCAGTCACGTTTGCTGGATAACGCGGAGGAACTGGTTGAGGTTTGTCGGCAATTAAGCCCGCAACAACTGGGGTCGCTAATGAAAATTAGCGACAAGCTAGCGGGCTTGAATGCTGCTCGCTTTCAGGAGTGGCAACGGCCTTTTAATGAAGATAATGCACGTCCGGCCATGTTTGCATTTAATGGTGACGTCTATACTGGTTTAGATGCTGCCAGCCTGAATTCAGAGGCCATTGATACGGCACAAAAGCAGTTGCGGATTTTGTCTGGTCTTTATGGTGTTTTACGTCCTCTGGACTTGATGCAGCCGTACCGACTGGAAATGGGGACCAAGCTGGATAACCCTAAAGGCAAAAACCTGTATGAATACTGGGGCGATACCATTACGCAGACGCTCAATGATGACCTGGCTGAGCTGGGTAGCTCAACTTTAGTGAATTTAGCTTCCAATGAGTATTTCTCGGCGGTCAAGCCAAAAGAGCTCAATGCGGACGTGATTACTCCCGTGTTTAAGGATGAAAAAAATGGTCAATATAAGGTCATTAGTTTTTATGCCAAGAAGGCAAGGGGGCTAATGGCGCGATTTATCCTGAACCAAAAGCCAAAATCCGTGTCTGATTTAAAAGAATTTGATGCAAATGGCTATAGTTTTAATGAAGCTATGTCCAGCGATAAACAATTGGTTTTTTGTCGTGCTGAGCAAAAATAAAGGAGCGCACAATGAGTGACGACCAGGTTGAAACATCAACGGCAACAGAAGAAGCAAGTCGAAAAACGACTTGGGTTGTTGTTACGCTTATTGTGTTAGCGGTTATCGCTGCCATAGTATGGTGGTGGCTGCCGGCTTCTGAAGACAAGAAGCAACAAACCGAAACGGTAAAGGTTGATCAACAACAATCAACCGAAGTTCAGGTTGAGGGGTATGAAGAAGCGTCTGAAGAACCTGAGCCTGAAGTTGAGCCAGAACCGGTTCCAACCGAACCAGAGTCTGAACCGGAACAAGAGCAGGCTGAACCTGAGCCGGAACCTATTGCTTTACCGGAGCTGGACAATAGCACACCGACGGTGCTTCAGAATCTAGATTCAACCGACGTCAACATTCGTCCATTAAAAAGCTCTCAGATTATTCGCGACGCAGTTGTGCTGATGGATAACATCAGTAATGGCAGCGTTGTTCGTGAACGCACGATTGTTCAGCGCCCCGACGGTCGCTTTAGTGTGTTGGAGGTTGATGGTGAGCTTTATATTGACGAAAACAGCTATCGTCGATACGACACTCTAGTGGACTGGTTTGTGAGCCTGCAACCTGGTGCGCTGGCGGAAAATTATGACTTGTTTAAGCCATTAGTACAGGAAGCTTACGCCGAAATTGGCTATCCGGAGTCAGATTTTGATGACACCTTATTGGAAGCCATTAATGTCATGCTTGAAACGCCGGTGCCAGAAGGGCTGGTTCAGGTAGAAGATGATAGCGTTATGTATACTTTCGCTAACGATTCTTATGAGTCCTTACCGGCAGCGCAAAAGCAATTACTGCGCATGGGACCTGAAAATATTCAGCGAGTGAAAGAAAAGTTACGCGAAATAAGACAGGTACTAAAGTAATTTTATGACCGATAAACAAGTAATCCCGGAATTCGTTAAAGGCGAATTCCCTGTTACCCAGAACCGCTTTTTACGTTGGGTGGGTCGCTTTGGCTTACGCGTATTGGGCGGTTGGAAAATTAATGGCGAAATGCCTCACGTAAGAAAGGCGATTCTTCCGGTTGCGCCGCACACATCTAACTGGGACTTTCCGGTTGGGGCCTGCGTCATGTTGGCTATGGGCTTAAAGCTTAACTACTTGGCAAAGAGCAGCTTGTTCCGCTTTCCACTGAAAGGTTTGTTAACCAAACTGGGTGGGCTTCCTATAGACAGAAGCAGTGCGAATGGTGTTGTAGGTAATATGGTGAGAGAGTTTCGCGAAAAAAATGAACTGATTTTAGTGATAACTCCGGAAGGCACAAGAAAGCGCGTAAAAGAGTGGAAAAAAGGCTTTTTGCACATGGCACAACAAGCTCGTGTCCCAGTTGTTCCTATTGCTTTTGATTATGCGCGCAAAGCCATTGATATAGGCCCAGCACTAATGATTGGCGACGAACTGGAAAAAGAGCTTGCCAGGGTTAAATCGTATTTCGAGCATGCGCAGGGTAAGCATGGAGAAGCGTGTTGAAAATGCTGCTTCGCATTTTTCTGCTCATGTCGATACTGCCGCTATTTAATGCGGCAGCAGCGGCAGACTTCTGGCAAAAAGAATGGGCTGTTCCTGAATACGCTGAGGGTGACAGCTTAATTATCCGCCCCATTAAACGCTCCGACACTGCTCGTTTCTTCCACAGCTATATGACCTCGCAGAGGTGGCTTTATGAGCGCCTGGGCTGGTCCTGGCCGTCAGAAAAAAGTACATCTCAGCAAAACGAAACCATGGTGAATTACCATCTGGAACAGGCTAAAGCGCAAACGGCTTTTACTTATTTGGTGATTGATAAGGAAGATAAGTCGATTATTGGTGCTGTCTATATGGTACCGGTAGCTGCCAGTAGACAAGAAAAAAATGGCATTTCACGTAATGCGTATAACGCTGAAGTCAGTTGGTGGCTTTTAGAATCGGCCATTGACGATAACTTACATAATGATTTTTTTGTGCTTTTAAAAGACTGGCTGGAAGCAAGTTGGCCCTGGCGGCAAGTGCTGTTTCCGGTATCAGAAAATAACGAAACAGCTTTGCAGCTACTGGAAAGTAGCAGTGCCCGCTCGCTGGGTCGTGACTTAGATGCCCAGGAAAGGTATTTCTCCTACTCAATTTCACGCAAATAGCCCCACATTGTGCTATGATCGCGCGCAATTAACGAACGGTTAATAAGGAAAACTCATGCAGGTAATTGAAGGTGGAATAAACGCGGCTGGTAAAAAGTTTGCCATTATCGTTTCTCGCTTTAACCATTTTATGGTTGAAAGCTTATTAGACGGTGCTGTGCAGACATTAAAGCATTACGGTGAAGTAGCGGACGACGATATAACCGTTGTGCGTGTTCCTGGTGCTTATGAAATGCCGGTAACAGCGAAACGTCTGGCCAGCTCTGGTAAATACGACGCAATTATTGCGGTCGGTGCGGTTATTCGCGGTGGTACACCACACTTCGAGTTTGTTGCCGGTGAATGTAATAGTGGTTTAGGCCGGGTTGCGACCGAGTTTGATTTACCTGTCGCATTTGGCGTTATTACCACAGATACGCTGGAACAAGCCATTGAGCGCAGTGGCTCTAAAGCCGGAAATAAAGGCTCGGAAGCCGCATTAAGCGCGCTTGAAATGGTCAATGTACTGAAACAACTCTGAGATACTTCAAATGAAACCCGCAGCAAGAAGAAAGGCCCGTAAGTTGGCCGTGCAAGCAATTTACTCATGGCAATTATCGCAAAATAGCTTTAGCGATATTGAGGCTCAATTTTTAACAGAAAATGACACCAGCAAAGTGGACGTTGACTACTTTTTAGAGTTACTTCGTGGTGTTGGCGGGCATTGCCGGGCACTGGACGAAGCGCTGGGACCATTTTTAGACAGGCCGATTAAAGAGCTTGACCCGATTGAACTGGCGGTTCTTAGGTTGGCTGCTTATGAATTGCGTGAACGCGTTGATGTTCCTTATAAAGTGGCTATTAACGAAGCAATAGAACTGGCTAAATCTTTTGGTGCCGACGAAAGCCATCGTTTTGTCAACGGTGTACTCGATAAAGCTGTAGACACTCTCCGCCCAACCAGGCAGTAACTTATGCCCCGCGATGAATTTTCGCTCATTAATGAATACTTCACTCATCGCTCCGCAAAACGGGGCGATGTTGCTATGGGCATTGGAGATGACGGCGCTGTTGTCCGGCCAATGCCTGAGCATGACCTGGTCATTGTTACCGATACGTTGGTAGAAGGTGTGCATTTTGATATGACCACACCACCCCGTGCTATTGGTCATAAAAGTGTTGCTGTCAATTTAAGCGACCTGGCAGCTATGGGGGCGCAACCATGCTGGATTAATCTGGCCTTGACGCTTCCTAGTATGGATGAAGACTGGCTTCAGGAATTTAGTGGTGGCCTGGATGAAATTTGCGGTTATTACGACTGCCAGTTAATTGGGGGCGACACAACCAAAGGCCCGCTGACAATAACCATTACAGCTCATGGTCAGCTGCCCTCGGGTAGCGCGATACCGCGTTCCGGGGCAAAGGCGGGCGACTGGATTTACGTCAGCGGCTCTTTGGGTGATGCGGGCCTGGGCTTGCAGGTTACGCAGAATAAAGTGAGCGCGACCGGACGACATTTGCAGCAGGTAATAGAACGACTGCATTACCCCACTCCCAGGGTCGCTTTAGGACAAAGCCTGCGGGGCGTCTCAAGCTCCTGCATTGATGTTTCTGACGGTCTTCTGGCCGACTTAAGACATCTAATGAAAGAAGCCGGCACTCAGGCGCAACTGGAACTGGAAAAGCTGCCCCTGTCGCTGGCGTTAACCGAAACCCTTAAGGTGGATGACGCACTTGCTTTGGCTTTGACCGCCGGAGACGACTACGAGCTTTGCTTTACTTTACCCGAGGAACATCGGGGGCGTATGGAAACATTAACCACGCACCTTAAGACCCGGCCGGTGTGTATCGGTCGCGTAGCGAACGGTGAGCCCGGTGACATTCAGCTGCGCTATAATGGTGAAGACTGGTTGTTGGCTGAAGGTTATAGCAGCTTTAATCATTTTCCACAGAACGAAGCCACTAAATAAGACGCTAAAGGAGCCGCAAGCCCATGTCTCATGCGAAACTTTCATGGTGTAACCCCATACACTGGCTTGCGTTGGGCTTTGGCTCCGGTCTTGCTCCCAAAGCGCCGGGTACTTTTGGAACCCTTATTGGAATTCCGGCCGTTTTTTTATTAGCTTCACTTAACTGGTGGGAATATCTGCTGGCTCTGGTGATAATGACGCTGGCCGGTATTTGGATATGTCAGTATACCGCTAAGGCCATGGGTGAGCACGACCACCCTTCAATAGTTTGGGATGAGATAGTTGGCTATGCTGTCGCTATGTTCGCACTGCCTGTAGAGCCTTTTTGGTTGCTGGCGGCGTTTGTGTTGTTTCGCATTTTTGATATCTGGAAACCCGGCCCAATTGGCTGGGCAGATAAAAAGCTAAGCGGCGGTAACGGTATTATGATGGATGACGTGCTGGCGGGGATTTTCTCGGCAGTAATACTGCATTTAGGCTGGTGGTTGTCAGGTCTGCTTGGCTAAAGCAAACCTGACCTTATCATACTTCAATTTTTCTTAGTAAAGTCATTCACCTGACGTTCAATACCTGCAGCATCCAGGCCCAGTTCGGCACGAACTTCACCTTGCGAACCGTGTTTAATAAATTCGTCCGGTAAGCCTATTGTTAACACTTTCGGGCTTGCTTCCTGACGGGCAATGTATTCGCTCACGGCACTGCCTGCACCGCCTGTTATGACGTTTTCCTCTACGGTTACCAGCACTGAATGGGTTGTCATTAACTGGTCCAGACAAGCAGTGTCCAGAGGTTTTACGAAACGCATATCAACGACGGTGGCATTAAATTTGGTTGCCGCGGCTTCTACCTCAGGCAGCAGGGTACCAAAATTAAGGAAAGCAATATTCTGTCCCTGTGTAAGGGTTTGAGCTTTTCCTATCTCAATAACTTTACCCTGACGAACCTCCAGGCCAACGCCGGCTCCACGAGGGTAACGAACCGCTGCCGGGCCTCTGTGCTGGTAGCCAGTGGTTAGCATGTCCAGACACTCTTGTTCATTACTGGGGGCCATGACTATCATATTGGGTATGCAGCGCAGGTAGCTTAAATCAAAGGCACCCTGGTGGGTTGGTCCATCTGCGCCAACGATACCGGCGCGGTCAATGGCAAAGAGCACATCAAGGTTTTGCAAAGCGACATCGTGAATGAGCTGATCGTAACCGCGCTGTAAAAAGGTGGAGTAAATGGCGACAACAGGCTTAAGTCCTGAAATAGCCAGACCCGCTGCGTAAGTCACACTGTGCTGCTCAGCAATAGCAACATCGAAGTACTGTTGTGGAAATTGCTGTGAAAACGTCACCATACCAGAGCCTTCACGCATGGCTGGTGTTATTGCCATGAGTGACTTGTCATTACGCGCGGTATCGCACAGCCATTGACCAAAAATTTCAGAATAGCTGGGAATGCCTGGTGCTTTCTGAGGCAGGCTAGACTCCGCAGGATCAAACTTTGGCACGCCATGGTAACCAATCGGATCTTTCTCCGCAGGTCGGTAACCTTTGCCTTTTTGCGTCACAATGTGCAGCAATTGCGGACCGCCTAAACTGCGCATGTTCGATAAGGTTTCAACCAGGGTATCGACATCATGACCGTCTATCGGACCGATGTAATTGAATCCCAGCTCTTCAAAAATGGTACCTGGTGCCATCATGCCCTTCATGTGCTCTTCGGCACGGCTGGCAAAATGGCGAATATGAGGGAGCGGGCTGAGTAATTTTTTGCTGCCTTCCCGCAATGAGGTATAAAAGCGACCTGACAATAAGCGGGCAAAATGATGGTTCAGAGCACCAACGTTTTCTGAAATAGACATGTCATTGTCGTTCAGTACGACCAGCATATCCGGTTTTATATCACCAGCATGATTCATGGCTTCAAATGCCATACCGGCGGTCATTGCACCGTCACCGATAATAGAGACAACTTTCTGTCGCAGGCTTTGTCTTTGTGCTGCAACCGCCATTCCTAAAGCTGCTGATATAGACGTACTTGAATGCCCGACTGAGAGGACATCGTATTCACTTTCTTCACGCCAGGGGAAAGGATGAAGCCCGTCTTTTTGACGAATAGAGTGCAACCGCTGTTTACGCCCGGTCAGAATTTTATGTGGGTAAGCCTGATGGCCAACGTCCCAAACCAGCTTATCCTCTGGTGTGTGATATACATAATGCAGGGCAACCGTGAGTTCTACGGTGCCTAAACCTGACGCCAGATGGCCGCTGCTTTGGCTCACTGAGGTTAATAAAAACTGTCTGATTTCTGCGCACAGTTCCGGCAATTGCGTCCGTGGTAAACGGCGCAGGTCAGCGGGGGAATTAATTTTATCAAGTAACGGATATTGTTGAGTCATTCAGTTAGTGGTCCCGCTTTAACAGCAAGTCGGAAAATTGTTCAAGTCTGTCTGTATTGTAAGGGATATCGCTTAACGACTGTAGTGCTTTATGATGTAAGTTTTGCAGGCGTTGCTGAGCACCTTCTATACCAAGCAAACGCACATAAGTTGACTTTTCAGACGCGGTATCTGACCCCTGAGGTTTCCCCAGAGCTTCAGTGTTACCTGTTACGTCGAGGATATCATCCTGTACTTGAAATGCCAGCCCCAGGTAATGAGCGAACTGCTCAAACTTTTCCCGCCATGGTTGTGAATTGTCATTGCCGCACAACACACCCATAGTGGCGGCGGCTGTTATCAATGCACCGGTTTTACTTAAATGCATTTGCTCCAGCGCACTTTCGGTAAGACGTTTTGCTGTTGCCTGTAAGTCGATTGCCTGACCTGCACACATTCCTCGGGCACCGCTGGCTTTAGCCAGTACCTGAACCAATTGCAGTTGCCGTTCACTGGGCAATTGTTCCATACGGCTTTCGGTTAAGACTTCAAAAGCCAGTGTCTGTAGCGCATCTCCGGCTAAAATGGCTGTCGCCTCGTCGTAAGCAATGTGGCAAGTTGGCTGACCACGGCGTAAGTCGTCATCGTCCATTGCTGGCAAATCGTCATGAATTAACGAATACGCGTGTATCAACTCAACTGCGGCAGCGGCTCGCAGAGCATCATTTTTATTGGCGCCACAAATGTCGGCAACGCTCATTAGCAGGTAAGGGCGAATACGTTTTCCGCCCATTAACACACCGTGCTGCATTGCCTGACTCAGACGCGAATTCAGGGTTAACTGCGCAAGCGTTTGCTTTAAGAAGGTATCGACTTGTTCTCGTGTTTCTGCTGTTAACGAGTTAATCGTCACATCAGTTCTCCATTGCTTTCATCATTTCCAGATTGCTGCTCGGCCAGTAAGGTTGTCACTTTTTGCTCGGCTTGCTGCAACTGCTGCTGGCTGGACCGTGACAAGGCAATGGCTTGTTCGAATTTCTTCAGCGATTGTTCAAGCGGCAAGTCGCCTTGTTCCAGTTCATTAACCAGCTGTTCTAACTGCTCCAGAGCTTGTTCAAAGGATTGCTGTTTCTGTTCGTCTGCCATAGCTGAGTCTGCCTTAAAATCTGTAATGAGCTGCATTGCTACTAGAATGAAAGTTAATTATCCGATAAAGAATCCGGAATGTCAGCCGATGATCTCATTATTCCTGTGTAAGATGAACAGATGTCGCTTGTAAGCGCGACGCGATTGTTTAAGAATGAGCACAACAGCATAAATGAAAACTCAAATCGGGGAGGAAGGCTGAGTGGATATAGCAACGCTCTTAGGAATTATAGGGGCCATCGGCTTTGTCATCGTTGCTATGGTTCTGGGTGGGGACATAACCCTGTTTTTAGAGACTCAATCGTTCTTTATCGTCTTCGGCGGTTCATTATTTATAACCTTAGCAAACTTTTCTCTGAGCCAGTTTCTGGGCACGGGAAAGGTGGTCGTTAAAGCGTTTTTCTTTAAGATTGAACATCCACAAGAGCTTATTGATACTGCTGTTGAGATGGCCGACTCTGCGCGTAAAGGGGGGTTTCTGGCGCTTGAAGAAGCAGAAATTCCGAATAAATTCTTTCGTAAAGGCGTAGACATGCTGGTTGACGGCCATGATGCCGAAGTTGTCCGGCAAACCTTGTCGAAAGACATAAAAATGAGTTTTGCCCGCCATGAAGAAGGGGCCCGGGTATTCAAAGTACTGAGCGATGTAGCGCCAGCTATGGGTATGATTGGTACCCTGATTGGTCTGGTGGCTATGCTGTCTAATATGGATGACCCTAAAGCGATAGGGCCAGCGATGGCCGTTGCTTTGTTAACAACGCTTTATGGCGCCTTTTTAGCTAACGTTATTGCCATCCCTATTGCGAATAAACTGTTGTTGCGTGCTGAACAGGAAAAGTTGAACCGACAATTGATACTGGACGCCATTTTAGGCATTCAGGACGGTCAGAACCCTCGAGTCATTGAAGGTATTTTACGTAATTATTTAGCGGAATCTAAGCGTATTGGCAATGAGGATGAGGACGAGTAGTTATGGCCTCAGAGAAAGTCAGAGACGAAGAAGAAGAGGACTGCAACTGTCCGCCCCCGGGACTGCCTATGTGGATGGCAACCTTTGCCGATCTCATGACTTTGCTCATGTGCTTTTTCGTGCTTTTGCTGGCTTTCTCCGAAATGGACGTGCTGAAGTTTAAGCAAATAGCGGGTTCAATGAAATACGCTTTGGGTGTACAAAATAAAATAGAAGTCAAAGACATACCGAAAGGCACCAGTGTTATTGCCCAGGAGTTCCGGCCCGGACGGCCGGAGCCAACGCCCATTGAAACTATCCAGCAGCAGACCGTGGAAATGACGCAGCAGATGCTTGAGTTCCAGGAGGGGGAGTCTGACTTTGCCGGTGGTCAGCAAACTGAGCGTGGCGGACAGGAGTCCGACAGCGCGGAAGACCAAAAAGAGGCCGAAGCGGAAAACACCGAGGCTATGACGCAAGTATCCGAGGAGCTTATGCGTCGTATCGAGCGACAGCTTGAGAATGAGATTAAAGCCGGCACGATTGAGCTTGAGCAGCACGGGCAGCAAATTATTATTCGCATACGCGAACAAGGCTCATTCCCAGAGGGCTCGGCATTTTTACAGCCGCAGTTCCGGCCTATTATTCAGCAAGTTGCCGGGGCACTGAAAGATATTCCCGGTGAGGTGACCATTTCGGGTCACAGCGACAACGAGCGCCTGGTATCTGAAATTTACTCGTCACGCTGGGACCTTTCCAGTAAGCGGGCGGTTGCGGTTGCAGAAGAAATGCTGAAAGTGGATGACTTTAACGAAGAGCGGCTGGTGGTGATGGGGTACTCCGACACAAAACCGCTGGTACCGAATAACTCGGAAGAGAACCGTAAGCGAAACCGTCGCGTTGAAATATCGGTCATGCAGGGTAAGGCGGCAGAATCAGACCCCGTTGATGTTATCGACTGAGCGCTGGTTTCTGCCGGGCAGGACACGTATAATTGCGCACTTTCCTAAAGACTTGACGATTTTGCTATGAAGTTTGTTGTTCGCCTGCACGCTGAAATTACCATAAAAAGCCGTTCTGTTCGTAAGCGTCACGGTAAAGTACTGACCAATAACCTGCGTAAAATTCTGGCTCCGGTCGACGACTCGATATACGTCAAATGGTTGTGGGATCGCATCGAAGTCTCAGCTCGTGGTGATGACGCGGCGGTGCGTAGTGAAATCAATGACATTTTACAAAGCACTCCCGGTATTTCCTGGTTTGCAGAAGTTATAGAGAGGCCACTAACCGATTTTGAGGCGATTGCCGAATTAGTTGGTGAACACTGGTTAAAGCGCTTACCGGGTAAAAGCTTTGCTGTGCGGGTTAAACGTAAAGGTCATCACGAGTTTAATTCACAGCAGTTAGAACGTTATGTGGGTGGCTATTTGCTGGAGCGAGCTCCGGATACTTCTGTAAAACTTTCTAATCCGGACCTGGACATTGCGCTGCAAATTACTAACCAGATTGTGCATTTGGTCGGTGAACGAATTAACGGCTTAGGTGGTTTTCCCATTCCTACTCAGGAAACCGTACTGTCATTGTTAAGTGGTGGTTTCGATTCCGGCGTTGCAACCTATGAGTTTATCCGGCGCGGTGCACGAACTCACTTTTGCTTCTTTAATTTAGGTGGTGACGCCCACGAGCTGGCGGTTCGCCAAATAGCCTATTACTTGTGGAAGCGTTACAGCTCCTCGCACCCCATTAAGTTTATCAGTGTTGATTTTGCCCCTATTGTTGACGACATTCTGACAAACGTGGATAACGGTCAGATGGGCGTGGTATTAAAACGGCAAATGCTGCGGGCTGCGGATAAAGTTGCTCGTTATGTCAAAGCGCAAGCGTTGGTCACTGGTGAAGCTATGGGGCAGGTGTCCAGCCAGACTCTGTCTAACCTGAGGGTAATTGATCAGGCTACGTCTGCTTTGGTTTTACGCCCGTTAATAACCAAAGACAAACAGGAAATTGTGGACGAAGCAAAGCGCATTGGCACCGAGCCATTGGCTAAATCCATTCCTGAATATTGCGGTGTTATTTCTAATAAGCCCACAGTTAAAGCCATTCCGGCGGTTATCGAAGCCGAAGAAGCGAAGCTTAACAAAGATTTACTGGAGCAGGTGGTTCAGGCGGCAAACGTACTGAGCATGCAGGATATAGCGACGCAAACAGACGCAGAACTGGCACTGCCGGATACCACAACGGAACTCAGTAGCCAGACAACCATCATAGATATTCGAAACGCGGAAGAAATTGAAGCAGCGCCTTTGTCAGTAACAGCCGAGGTTATTGAAATTCCATTTTTTAAGCTAGCCACTCAGTTTGCTGAACTGGATCAAAGCCGGGAATACTTGCTGTTCTGTGATCAAGGCATTATGAGTCGGATGCAAGCCTTGTTATTGCACGAAAGTGGTTATAACAACGTATCGGTTTATAAGCCCTAAATAAGAGAGAAGGAAACTATGCTGGCAAGAGCCCTTTTTTTAATTGTGTTATCGACAGCCACCTTTCTCTTTTTGTGGCAATTCCCAAGTGCCGGAGCTCAGAGCATTCCGCATCTGGATAAGCTGGTTCACTTTGGCATCTTCTTTGTTCTGGCACTAACCTTTCACAGAGCGTTTGCATTGTCAGTTAAACTGTCGCTACTGATTTTAGTTTGTTATGGCTTATTAATAGAAATAGCCCAGTCTTATGCGCCCGGGCGTAGTGCTGATGTTTACGATTGGTTAGCGGATGCCAGTGGGGTTGTTGCTTACTTTATTTTGCACCATTTATTAAGCAAGAAGCCGCGTTAACGCGACTTCTTCTTTTTATCCGTTTTCTTTTTCACTTTTTTCTTCGACCGGGACTTTTCAGTCGATGGAAATTTATATTGAGGCTTTAATCCTTCAATTGTCCGCCTGTCGAGTTTGGCGTCCAGGTAACGCTCGACACGCCCCAGTAATAGAGCATCGTGCGCTTCTACCAGTGATATAGCCGTTCCTTTTTGTCCGCCACGGGCTGTGCGCCCAATACGGTGTAGATAAACGTCAGCCTGTTTAGGTAAGTCGTAGTTAACTACCAAAGTAATGTCGTCTACATCCAGTCCTCGCGCTGCAACATCAGTAGCTACTAAGGTAATGTCTGTCGTTTGCTTAAGCTCATTCATAATGCGCTGGCGATCGCTTTGTGGCATATCACCCCGTAGCGTCACAATTTTACGGCCGGTACCAAACTGGCTGCGCAGAAAGTTTGCAATAAGCTCCACGCGCTCACGCGTTCTGACAAAGACAAACTGCCGGCCAGGGTGCGTTTGAAGCACACTCATTAACAGTTTGCGCTTATGTTCATCGGTATCCGCTAAATGAGCCCATTGAAGAATTTTACCGCGCTCACGTTTAGGTGGCTGCACATCAATGTATTCGGGCTCAGTTAATAACTCGCGGGAAAACTTAATAACGCCAGAACTGTTTAACGTTGCCGAAAGTAATAACGACTGCTGGCGATGACGTGCCTGCAATGCCATTTCTTTTACTGTTGCGGCAAACCCCATATCCAGCATGCGGTCGGCTTCATCAATAATGAGCCATTCAATGCCTTCCAGGTTGTATTGCTCGGCTTCGAGCAAATCCATAAGTCGCCCAGGAGTCGCTACCAGTATGTCGTGTGTCTTCTCTAATACCGACAGCTGCGAACCATAGTTGATGCCTCCGGTAACAACCACAGAGGTTAATCCGGTTTTGCCCTCAAACTGTTTTGCCTGCTCATGAATTTGTTCAGCCAGTTCGCGCGTTGGTGCCAGCACCAGTATACGAGCTGGTCCCGGTTGCTGACGCGGGAAATCCAGCAAATGTTGCAGTGCCGGCAGCAGGAAAGCCAAAGTTTTACCTGTTCCGGTTGGTGCGCTAATAAGTAGATCGCGACCATCCAGAGCGGCAGGAATACTTTGCTGTTGTACTTTTGCTGGTTTGTTCAGTTCGGCATCGCGAAGAACCGCTATTAAGCGGTCATCGAGGTCAAACTCTTCCCAGTCTGGCGTCATGTTATTTTCCTTGAAATCGTCTTGTCTGCTGCAATTAACGTAGCAGCAATAAAGCGGAGTTAGTTGTCTGTAGCAGGCTGGTTGTGGTGCTGCCTACTAAAAACTGACGAATACGTGAATGACCATAAGCTCCCATGACCAGAAGATCAATATTATGCTCTTCCTGGTACGCATGAAGTGCAGGCTCAACTTCGCCCGAGCGTATTTCAAACCGCGAGTCATGTCCCAGCTCTCGCAAGTGGTTAGAGGCCGCTTCGATGGATGCGCGGCTGTCGTTTGTATCAGCGCCGACCATAACCAAATGTAACGGAAGGCCTCTGAATATTGGGCTTTCCGCAAGCATGCGAATACCTTTACGGGAGGAATCACTGCCGTCGAATGCTAACATCACGTTTTTAGGCTCAGTAAATTCCTCAGGTGCGACCAGAATCGGTCTGTGCATGGTTCTTACAACGGTCTCAAGTTGGCTTCCGACACGGTTGGTACGGGTAGTTTCTTCGCCATGAAGACCCATAACAAGCAGTCTCATGGAATCCTCTATTTCTAACAAGGATTCCGCTAAGTCGCCGTGTCGCTGGCGTAAATTAACCTGTTCAACACCACTTTGGGCGGCGCGCAATTTTGCACTTTCCAACATGTGATGGCCTTGTTCTAAGGCCAACTTGCTGCGTTGCTGATCAAGTTCTGCTAGCTGCGCAAGCAAAGCCTCCCGGCTGCCTAAGCCGATGTTTCCGGTCATATTGGTTTCGGTCGGGTAACGTGCTTCGTCCAGAACATGAAAAAGCGTCAAAGGCGTTTCTAAGCGTAAGGCCGCCCAACTGGCGTAATCACAAACAGATTGAGTTGACGCAGAACCATCAATACAAGCAACAACATGTTTCATTATTGAATCCTTTTCCATTAGTGTCCGCCCATCAGCTTATCAACAGCGTCGGGTTTATCATGTACGCCAAAGCGGTCAACGATGGTCGCGCTGGCTTCATTAAGCCCTATTACTTCCACTTCAGCACCTTCACGGCGGAATTTTACTACAGCACGGTCAAGAGCATCGACGGCGGTGATATCCCAGAAATGGGCCTGGCTGAGGTCGATGACAACCTGCTCAACCCCTTCTTTGAAATCAAATGCGCCAAGAAACTTTTCAGATGAACTGAAAAATACCTGACCAATGACCCGATAAGTGCGTTTTATGCCGTCAGAGTCAATCTCCGACTTAATGTAAAGGTAATGTCCAATTTTGTTCGCAAAGAACATAGCGGCCAGCAGCACACCAACCAATACACCATAAGCCAGGTTATGCGTTGCGACAACGACCGCAACTGTTGCAACCATGACAATATTGGTGGACAGCGGATGTTTCCTTAAGTTCTTAATGGAACTCCAGCTAAAGGTACCTATAGAGACCATGATCATTACGGCAACCAGCGCCGCCATAGGAATTTGTACCAGCAGCTTGTCCAGAACCAGAACCATAATCAGCAGGAATATACCGGCAGCTAATGTAGACAACCGCGTGCGACCACCTGATTTCACATTGATAATCGACTGACCAATCATAGCGCAACCGGCCATACCGCCTAACAGACCTGCGCCGATATTAGCAACGCCCTGACCTTTACATTCGCGGTTTTTATCGCTGGGGGTATCGGTTAAGTCGTCGACAATAGTCGCTGTCATCATGGACTCAAGTAAACCCACTACGGCAAGCGCTGCCGAGTAAGGGAAGATAATGGCTAAGGTTTCGAAGTTTAATGGAACGTCAGGCCACAGGAAAATAGGCAGGGTGTCCGGCAATTTACCCATATCACCAACGGTACGAATATCCAAACCTAAGAATACGGCGACGATAGTTAGGGATACAATACAAATCAGCGGAGAGGGCAGTATTTTCCCAATAACGGGAACATAAGGAAAACCGTAAATAATGGCGAGGCCAGCTACGGTCATGGCATACACATGCCAGGTGACGTTTGTCAGTTCAGGCAACTGCGCCATAAAAATAAGAATGGCCAGAGCATTTACGAAACCGGTGACCACCGAACGCGAGACAAAGCGCATCAGTTCGTCCAGTTTAAGGTAGCCGGCAGCAATTTGCAGCAACCCGGTCAGTAGGGTGGCCGCTAGCAAGTACTCAAGCCCATGCTCTTTGACCAGCGACGCCATAAGTAACGCCATAGCACCGGTTGCGGCAGATATCATCCCCGGACGACCGCCGGTAAAGGCAATAACAACGGCAATACAGAAAGAGGCATAGAGGCCCACTTTAGGGTCAACGCCGGCGATGATAGAGAATGCGATGGCTTCAGGAATAAGCGCTAAAGCGACCACAATACCTGACAACAAATCACCACGTATATTAGAAAACCAGTTCTGCTGGATAGACTTCAACATAGATAGATAACACCAAATTTTAATAGTAAATATAAAGCGGCCGGAATGGCCAGAAAAGCAGTGAACAGCCTACTGCGCACCTGTGACAGGAAAGTGACGGCTAGGGTGGCGTAATACGCGTCAGCACGTAGGTGGCTCCTTATAGTTTGAGGCTGGTCAAAAAAAGAGCGCGAATTTTAGCATAAAATGTGCCAACTACAACCGAAAAAATTATTTTCGGTTGCTGTCTGGTGCATTGCGTTGTGACGGGTCACTTTTAAAATCGCTGACCAGCTTGCGCGGGTTCAGCGCTTCGCGTTGCTTTTGTGCCGCCTCGGCCCACCAGAATAACTGATTCAGAGTGCGGCCGAAATATTGGATCCAGCGCTCAGTGTCTTCAACCTCCTGAGTGAATTTGCCGTTTTCCTCAAACACGGTTTGCGCTTTAGGCACGTGGATCATAGCGGATACCGGCAGGCAGCCTAATTCAGACAAGAAGGTACGCATATTAACCGCCGCGCGAACGCCGCCCCACTGACCAGCTGAGTAAGTCACAATGGCACTGGGTTTATAAGAGTACAACGACGCACCGAAGTGGTTCAGTAAATTTGCTAAGGCAGGACTCATGGAGTGGTTGTACTCAGGGCTGACCACCACGTAAGCATCGGCGGCTTCTATTTTTTTAGCCAGGGCGTCCAATTGCTCGGGAACGTCTTTTTCATGGTATGAAAAATGTGGCTTAAAAACATCGTCAAATGAGTAATCTAAAGGGTCAATAAGTTCGACTTCTGCGTTATCGAAGCTTTGCTCCAGGTAATTAACGCAGGCCTTTGCTACACGTTCGCCCAACCTGGCTGGTTTGGGTGGAGTGCTGTCACGTACCGTGCCTAAAAACACTAAATATTTCATTGTGGTTCCTCCTTAACTGAATCCCGCGCTGGTAAAAAACTAATAGCGGCTGTGGATAATAGCAATAACAGCGTTGATATCATTAGGCAAGCAACCAGGCCCCATTGCTGATACACCCAACCGGATAAAACGGTACCCAATAGACGCCCGGCGGCGTTGGCCATGTAGTAAAAGCCTACGTCCAAAGACACACCGTCGGCGCGTGAGTAAGAGACAATAAGGTAACTGTGCAACGACGAATTAATGGCAAACAGAATGCCGAACAGCCCTAAGCCAATAATAATGCTCTGGGTAACGGGTAAGCCCTGCCAAAGTGCCAGAGCAAGCGCTAGAGGGCTAAGAGTCAGTAGCGCATTCCATATAACAGCCTGAGTTTTCGGTACATCATTGCCCGTTTTTGTGAATTTAGGCGCAATGCTTTGCACAAAACCGTAGCCAATAACCCACAAGGCCAAAAAGCTGCCGACTTGCCAGTGGTTCCAGTCCAGCTGGCTGGCTAAGAACACGGGTAAGGCAACCACAAACCAGACGTCGCGGGCACCAAAGAGTAAAAAGCGAGCGCCCGATAAAATATTGATAGGTCGGCTTTTCGATAAAATGTCCTTAAACTTAGGCTTGAATTTGGCCTTACCCGACTCTTTTTTCAGGAAAATTAAACTGGCTACCCAGACCAGGCTGAGCATAACCGCCATGGAGAGCACGGCACCCTGGAAGCCAATTAAGGTAAGCAACAAGCCACCAAGGAAAAAGCCAACGCCTTTTAAGGTGTTTTTTGAACCGGTTAGTATGGCGACCCACTTATATAGCTGGCCTTGTTTGTCGTCCGGCACCAGCAGTTTAATGGTGCTTTTGGCGCTCATTTTATTGAGGTCTTTGGCAATGCCAGACAACGCCTGTGCGGCCATCACCCAAATGACGGTGAGCATAGAACCCGGTACAAGCAGCATGGCAAGCGCCACAATCTGTATACCGAGCCCAATGTTCATGGTGCGATTGAGCCCCCAACGAGCCCCCAGCCAGCCACCAAATAAGTTGGTGACTATGCCGAAAAACTCGTAGAACAGGAACAACATAGCCACTTCAAGCGCACTGTAACCCAACTGGTGGAAGTGCAGCACCACCAGCATGCGCAGTGCGCCGTCGGTCAGGGTAAAAGCCCAGTAGTTACCCGTAACAATTAAGTATTGGCGTATAGCCGGCGACAGCTGACTCAGCATTAGCCGACCTTTTCGACCAGTTCAACCGCGCGGTTGGCATAACCCCATTCATTGTCGTACCAGGCATAAATTTTCACGTGCGTGCCGTTAATAACCTTGGTCGACAGCGCATCCACAATGCTGGAGCGAGGGTCGGTTTTGTAATCTATTGATACTAACGGTCGCTTTTCATAGCCAAGAATGTCTTTGAGTTCGCCTTCAGAAGCCTCTTTCATCCAGCCATTAATTTCTTCAACAGAAGTGGCTTTTTCCACCTCGAACACGCAGTCGGTTAATGACGCGTTTGCTAGAGGTACACGTACCGCGTGTCCGTCAATTTTGTCCTTAAGTTCCGGGAAAATCTCCACAATGGCGGTTGCCGAACCGGTGGATGTCGGAATTAAGCTCATGCCACAGGCGCGTGCGCGCCGTAAGTCTTTGTGCGGCGCGTCCAGAATGGTCTGCGTATTGGTTAAATCATGAATGGTGGTAATTGACGCATGCTTAATACCAATTTTGTCCTGTAGTACTTTGACCACAGGTGCCAGACAGTTGGTGGTGCAGGATGCAGCGGTGAGTATTTGATGCTTCTCAGGGTCGTAAAGGTGATCATTAACGCCCAAAACAATGTTCAGCGCGCCGGGCTCTTTGACCGGAGCTGAAACCACCACGCGCTTAACGCCCTGTGACAGGTAATCGTTGAGCACTTTCACTGTTTTCATCTTGCCGGAGGCTTCCAGAACCACATCACAACCACTCCAGTCATTGTCAGCAATGGTTTTGTGTTGAGTGAAAGTTATGCGTTCATCACCAATTTGAATGGCGTTGTCCTGACCTTCGGCTTCATAACCCCAGCGACCATGTACCGAGTCAAAATTCAGTAAATGGGCAAAAGTAGCCGCATCAGCGCCCGGGTCATTCACCTGAGCAATTTCCAGATCAGGGTTTTCCCATGCTACGCGAAGCGCCAAACGACCAATACGACCCAAACCGTTAATTCCAACCTTAATAGTCATAAAAGACTCCTTTTGTGTATCTCTTACCTGCCTGCTATAGGGCTCGGGGGGAGTTTGCTGTCTTGTTTCGCTTAAGCATTGCGCCCCCTATGGCGGAGACGCTACAAGCTCATCCATGAGGGCTTGACGAAGGCCATCCTTGGCCTTCGACACTCCACGCCTTAACTTGATGCAAACCAGTGTTTGGTTTTATTCGCGAACCAGACTAATGAGAGCATCACCGGTACTTCTACCAGCACACCAACAACCGTGGCTAACGCTGCACCGGACTGCAAACCAAATAATGAAATAGCTACAGCAACGGCCAGTTCGAAAAAGTTTGAGGTACCAATTAAGCAGGCCGGAGCCGCAATGCGGTGGGGCAGCTTAATGAGTAACGCAATAATAAAGGTAATAGCAAAAACGCCGTACGTCTGTACCAATAATGGCGTAGCAATCATGGCGATATCCAGCGGACGGCTCAGTAGAACTTCGGCCTGAAACCCAAACAGCAGTACCACGGTCAGAAGCAGACCGACGATTGACCAGGGTTTCATGTTCTGATCAAAGTTCGCGAGTGCTTTATCACTGTCTGAATTTGAGCGTGTAATGTACTGACGCGTTATAAATCCGGCAATAAGCGGGGCAATAACATAGAGCCCCACACTTAATAGCAGGGTTTGCCAGGGCACAATAATATCTGTAACACCGAGTAACAAGGCGGCAATAGGCGCAAAGGCGAAAATCATAATAATATCGTTAACCGACACTTGTACCAGCGTGTAGTTAGCGTCGCCTTTGGTCAGCTGGCTCCAGATAAAAACCATGGCAGTACAGGGCGCAACCCCTAATAAAATGACTCCGGCCAGGTATTCATTTGCAGTTTCGGGCTCAATAAAGTCGGCAAATATACCTTTGAAGAATAGCCAGCCCACCAAGGCCATGGTAAAAGGTTTCACCAGCCAGTTAATGATAACCGTCAGAATTAAACCTTTGGGCTCTTTCGCTATTTGCGTGATAGCAGCAAAGTTCACCTGCACCATGACCGGGTAAATCATCAGCCAGATAAGTACTGCAATAATTAAGTTAACCTGAGCAAATTCAAAAGCTGAAAGCCATTCGAAAACGCTAGGGAAGAAGCTGCCCAGGGCGGTTCCGGCAATAATAGCTAAAGCTACCCAGGCAGAGAGAAAACGTTCAAACACACCCATTATCGATGTCCTTTATCAGTTGGGGATTATAGTCGGCGGTGGTGATAATGATTTTACGCATCCAGTCAGGCAGTGCCGGATTCAGCTGGTAGTAAACCCAGCGTTGGTTTTTGCGGTCAATCAATAGGCCGTATTCGCGTAGCTGTGCCAAATGGCGCGAAACCTTAGGCTGCGACATGGCGGTAGCATCAACAAACTCGCATACACACAGTTCTTGGTGTTTTGCTAACAGGCTTATCATGGTTAAACGTAGCGGGTCCGACATAATTTTGAAGAAATCTTCCGGTGCATTAAATAAATGCGGGTTGCCAATGTTTTTGCGCAAAATGAGCAAAAACATTTTGATACGCTCACTCAGTTCATGAGCGGTCTTCTTAAAGGCATTGGGCTTTTTACTGTTTACCGGATCGGGGAAGTTCCAGGCGATAAAGTGATTTTCTTTGTATTGTAGCTGGCATTCAGAGCGGGCGCGGTCACACAGGCTGATAACGTAATCAAATTCATCAATGCTTAAATCTGAGATGGTCTTTGAGCATAACCCTTCGGTACTAATCCCAAGGGCTTGCAGCGCTTCAATAGCTTTAGGTTCAGGCTGGGTTGGTTCAGTGCCAGCACTGTAAACTTCCAGTTCATCATTACCAAACTGTCGCAAAATGGCTTCGGCTATTAAAGAGCGAGCCGAGTTGGCCGTACAGAGAAACAGAACCTTCGTGGTCATGGGTATCACTATATATTCGATATTTCATATATATGGTAGATCGAATATGTGGAAGGTGCAACAGGATAGGGACTGAACCAAGAGCGCTGAGGTTACAAGAACCATTGTGGAGGACGCCCGTGAATACATCCCTGTAGGGCTTGGGCAGCGCCATCCGTGGCGCTGCACACCTCCACCGTGGTCCGCTGTAACCGTCGTACGCGCTCCTGTTTCAGTCCCTATCCTAATATCAATGCCAGGCTGGATCTCGCAGATGTAGATAGGGCAGGTTGCTCACTTTAAGCGTTATGAATGTTGAGCCCCTTGTGGCGGAGTGTCGAAGGCCAAGGATGGCCTTCGTCAAGCGTTCATGGATGAACTCGTAGCGTCTCCGTCACAAGGGGCTCAATGTTCAAGCGAAAAAAGTGAGCAACCTGTCCCGTTAGCGCCCAGGCTACAGCCCCAGCACCTCTTTGCCTTGGTCAAAGGTGACGTCAACCGGTATGCCGGCGTCGGTCAGTTTGTCTAAATCGGCTTTTAGCTGTGGGCTGACAACGCCTAGCGTTGCGACTAGTTCAGCTACGCCGTTGTAATCGCCGTCGCCTTGCAGTGTCAGAATTTTTTCCGACAGGCTGTTCATAGCGCCACGCATTTTTTCCATATTAATGGCGTATTGGCCGCTGGCGTTACGCTCAAAGGCACCTGCGTCAGCAAAGTAGTTAAAGCGGATCATGTTGGCTTTGCCGTGCGCACTTGAGGCCCCAAAACGAACGGAGCGGAAAATACTGGCCATAAAGGTGGTGTAGTAGTCTTTCAGTTCGCCTTCGGCTAGAACGCCTTGTTCGAATAACTGAGTCACCATGTACAAACCCAGAATATCGGCTTTGCCTTCTTCTAAAGCCGAAGCGTGTTCTTTTAACGCTGAGCGCACGGTGCCTTTGTCATTCAGAGTATTTTTAATGCCTAAGCCGTGAGCCACTTCGTGAAACATGGTGTTGGCAAAAAAGGCGTTGAAGGTAATGTCTTCACGTTGCTCGGGTACAATGAGCTGTTCGGCAATTGGCACCAGAATTTTATCGAACTTAGCTTGCATGGCGTTTTTAAGTTGCAGGCGACGTGTACCTTTTTCTAACTGAACTTCTTCGTCGTTAGGCAGGTTAATAGCAATGGTTTTACTGCCAGCATTTGAATGACCGGCATAATACACCACATCGTATGCGTTTAGCTGAGCATTAGCACCGGGTTTTTCTGCTTTGTAAGCCGACTCAACCGGCAGACCTTCCTGCAATTGCGGCAAGTATTGAGCATACTTTTCCAGACGTTGGCTCCAGGCTTTATCTTTTATTAACACGTAAGATTCAAAAGCGGTTTTGTAACCAAATAAATGGTCTTCATAATTCTCAATAGGACCGATAACCACATCAATATCGTTACCTGTCATGTCCATCCAGGCCATATCGGAAGGTTGATACTCATTACTTAAAAAGGCATCGGCGCGCAAACGCAGGTACTCTGAGAAATCGTCGTTTTCTGCTAAATCAGCAGCTTCACGCAGTAAATCAGCAGCTTTAGTCAAAGACTCTTTATAAGCTTCTGAGTAGGCAACTGTTTTTAATTCGCCTTCATCGTCGCGACGCAACAAGGTGTATAAGCTGTCTTTGTCCGCAAGCTCTGCGTTTTCAAATTCCGTTTTGGTCATGTCGGCAGGGTAAAAGTTGGCGCCTGCCGGTTTGTCTTCAAAACCGGTTAAGAAAGGCTGGTTATTGTTTAGCCTATCCCATGGTCCGTAGTTAATAACAGTAAACTCGCGGGCTTTTTCTTCCACTTGGTTTAAAAGCTCCTGTTTTTCACCCGAAAACGCCTGCTGCCAAAACAGGTTGTCCATAATTTTTGACGCGTCTATGAGTAAACCAACCATTTTTTTCTGCTCGCCTGATAAATGCGACAGGTCTGTTTTTAGTTGGTAGGGCGTGTAAATATCCAGTCTTTGTTCTGTCCCCGCAACTAATTCGTAGTGACCTTTTTGTCCGCTATCAGGGCTTTGTGTGGTGGTTTGAGGCTCGCTGCAACCCATTAAAACCAGCGCAAGTGGTGCTAAGCTAAACAGTGTTTTTTTCATAATAGGACGTTTCTAAAAATTGAGTTGTTGTAAAGTTCTGTTAATCTACTTCCAAGCTTTTTCAGAAGCAAGAAAACCATAATAATAAGGAACTAAAATGTCATCGCAAAATGCACTCTACCTGCTAATTGACGAGCGACTCAGACGTGATGAATTAAAACTTCCCGGCTTACCTGAAACGGCAGAGCAAGTGCGTAATGCCACCATGGATCCAGACTGCAACCTGCACGACCTCAGTCATATTATCCAGCAAGATACCGTTTTGACAGCGCGGCTTATTCGCCTGGCCAACAGTGCTTACCTTGGCGGCAGAAATAAAGCCGAAAGCTTAATGCAGGCGTTAACTCGTATTGGTATGCGGCGCATTCGGACACTGGCACTCGCGATGGCTATGGAACAGGTATTCAAACCGGGTAATGACATAGTGCAAATGTTTTCCCGGAAGTTTATTGTCGAAAGCAGAGAAATTGCCGCGGCAGCCGTTGTTATAACCGAAGACTTACAACGCAGAGGCATTGGCCACCGATTGCATCAGGACGTGGCGCTGTTAGCTGGGATGGTGTCGCGCATTGGCGTTGCTCCAATTTTGCATATGGCCAATGAGTTTGAAGACAGCTTTGCCAATCCTTCTTTTATTAAAGAGTGTATTACCCAGTTCAGCTCAACTTTAGGCAGTAATATTCTCAGTTATTGGCAGTTTACGCCAAACTTAGTGCAGGTGCCGCCTCACTATTACAGTGGCAGAATGACCTTAAACGATGCGATAACCGTGAACTATTGTGACATTGTGCATTTGGCTGCTTTGTTAACCGGAAACGTGAAACCTGGCAAGGACAGTGTGACTCTGGTTGAGTATCAAATGCTGGGGGTCATCAAGACCGATGATTTTTGGCAGCAGGAGTCTGTGCAGAAATCCTACCGCCAAATGCTGGATTTGCTGTCTTAGCCAAACGCTTTCTTTAAATCGTCAAACAAAAGCCCGACTTCAGCGCTCACCAGTGCAAAGTCGGCGTCGATTTTTTCTTCCGGGCTAGGGTCAACTAAATCGTCTTTGGCGTCGAGCAGGCGGTCTGTTGGCTTAACTCGTTTTAACGCCATATCCGACTCGATAATAAACTCTAAGTTTTCCTGCCATACCAGACCCAAACGAGTGACTTGCTTGCCACCAGCCAGGTGTGCGTGAATATCCTCTCGGGTTAAGTCTTCCTGCTTGCAGCGAATAATGCCGCCGTCCGCTTGTGGTGAACGCAGTTCTGCTTCATCACCAAACTCGAATGGGTTTGGCAATTCAGCATTTTGTAACCAGGCCGTAAGATAAGTTTCAACTGCGTCATTCGGGCTTACCGGGCGTACAGGTAACGAGCCGACGGATGAGCGTAACAGGCCTAAAAAGTCTTCGGCTTTATTGGCTGCTGACTCATCAACAGCAATAATTTGGCGGTCGAGGTCGATGTAACCCCAGCTTTGGCGAAAACGGCTGAATGCCTGTGGCAGAAGCTGGTGAATTAAGTCTTCTTTTAAGTTTTGTTTTTCTTTGCGAGGCACCGAGCGGCCTTCGGCTTCACTGATTTGGCGTACCTTTTCATCCAGCTGGGCGTTAACAACCGTGCTGGGAAGTACTTTTTCTTCTCGTTTGGCACACAGCAGCCAGCAATTACCCAGGCTGTGGGTTAGTACTTCATTGTCTGCGCCAAAAGGCGAACACCAGCCAAATGAGCTTTGATCCGAACGCGAACAGGGATGAAAGCTGTGCTCAGCTAATTGCTCAGAGAAATCATCAGGCAGAGAAAAGGTTTCGCTGAATTGATAAAAACGAAGATTTTTAAACCACATAGGTAAGCGTTCCTGTCGCAACAAAAAACAAAAATAAGGGCAGGGATTGTAGCCCGTTAGGGCAGAGCTGTCAGTTTAAAACCTGTACAGAAAAAGAAAAGAAATAGCTTAAACCTTTGCCGGGTTCGCTTTCAGCGCTGATTTCACCAGACAGTGTCTGAGTGACCAGGTTTCGGACAATATGCGTACCCAGGCCGCTGCCACCCTGGTCTCTTTTCGTGGTAAAGAAGGGGTCGAATAGCCGTTTAAGCTGAGTCTCAGATAAACCATTACCATTATCTGAATAGTGAACCTGAAGGGTCTCACCCTCAAGCCGGATAGAAATGACCATAAGCCCCTGACTAATCCCGTCAAAGGCGTGGCGTAGCGAGTTAAGAATCAGATTTGTGAAAATCTGCGATAACGCGCCGGCCGGGCAGCGTATGAAAATGTCATCGGCACATTCAAGACGCACCTGATGGTTGGTCTTTTTAAGGTGAGGCTGCAAGGACTGAACTAAATCTTCGATATAGCTTTTCAGATTAATGTCGCGGATAGCGTCTGACGCCTGGTCGACCGCTACTTGTTTAAAGCTGCTAATAAGATCAGACGCGCGATGCAGGTTACTGTCCAGTAAATTAAGGCTTTCGCGACCTTCCTCTATAAACTTCTTCAGCTGCGTCTGCGTCAGTTCTTTATTAAGCAGCGACTGATCGAGAGTGTCGAGCTTCTCGCGTAAATAAGAAGACGCTGTAACGCTAATGCCTATGGGCGTATTCACGTCGTGCGTAATACCGGCAACCAGCCCGCCCAGCGACGCCATTTTTTCCGATTCTATAAGTTGCTGCTGAGTTTCACGCAAGTTATTCAGTGAAGACTCCAGCCGCTGGTTAGACTGACGCAGTGTATTTTCAATTGCGCGGCGCTGGCCAACTTCGCGCTCCAGTTTCTCCTGACGCATTTCCAGCTCGTTTTTACGTTGTTCAAGGTCAAGCATAACCTGACTTAAACTGGAGGTTTTGCGCGCCACTTCCTGTTCAAGAATGGCATTTTGCTCGTCAAGTTGACGGTTAGCCGCTTTGAGCTTTTTCTGGGTTCGGTCCAGGTCCGACTGATATTCCTCAATATTATCCAGCAGCTGGTTATAGGCCTGCTCTACCAGCACCAGTTCATTGTTGTGCTGGTCAGCTAAGCGAATTCTGGAGCGTTCTAAGTTATCCAGCCGGAAGCCTTTAATTTGCTGAGTTAAGTCACTGAGTGGCCGGTTCAGCATGCGGTTAAAAGCAATAGTGAAAAGCACAATAAGGAAGAGACTTTTAATAATGGCGTTACCGATAATAAAGGCAAGGCTCACTTTAATGCGGTCAATAGCAATGTCGCGGGACGTAAACAGGCTAACATCACCCACTTTGGTGGAGTGACCGGAAAATTCAAATATGAGTGAATCGTAGTAGCCGAAAATGCCCTTACGTTCTGGCAGAAGAGCCCCTTCGCTATTGTCATCAGGTAAGTCGCTCATGGCTGTGGTTTCGCCCAGCTGCACCAAAATATTACCGGCATCGTCGCGAATAAGAACACCGGCAATAGCGGGAATACTAATAAGGCCGTCGGCAATGGTATCAATTTGATTGCTATTGAACTCCCAAAGCGAACGCGTCAGGGAGCCATTAAAGGTGCTTTGCTGGTTCTGCAGTTCGGCAATCAGTACCCGCTTAGTGTCAAAGTATTCAGCCCCAATTTGTATCGCGGTCACAATTAACGTCAACAAAAAGTAGACGGAAAGCACACGAGTTAATAAGGAGGATGAAATACTTTTAATTGCCATAGACTGAGGTCAACGAGTTGTATAGATAGGGATAAACTAATTCATTGACTGAAATAACGCAATAAAGCAATCCGGCCAATTAAAAGCACTGACACAAAAATGACATATTACAGTCATTAAGCTGTCACGAAAAGTCACTAGAGTCGCCACAAATTAATTCACAAAGGTCATAACTTATGAAGTTAATTACTTCTGCTGGCGCT
This sequence comes from Idiomarina sp. PL1-037, assembly GCF_034422975.1. Lineage (NCBI taxonomy): Bacteria > Pseudomonadati > Pseudomonadota > Gammaproteobacteria > Alteromonadales > Idiomarinaceae > Idiomarina > Idiomarina sp. PL1-037. The sequence goes on along the minus strand of NZ_CP139873.1, from coordinate 2,275,132 downwards.
TTAGCTGTTGCAGCCTTAGTCGCGGCTCCGGCTTATTCGCAACAGGACACACTGGAACCTGTGGTCGAGCAGGCATCCTCTATTAATGAGTCTGCCCGTCAGTCGCAGCTGACTATAGACCAAATTTCCGATGATATGCAGGAACGACTGCAACAGTATAAACGCATCATGAAAGAAATTGATGGGTTAAAGGTTTATACCGCGCAAGTCGAGCAGCAAATCGATAGCCAGGAAAGCGAAAAAAGCGACATTAATAACTCTATTGATCAAGTCAGTTATGTCGAGCGCCAAATTACCCCATTAATGTTGCGGATGATTGACTCGCTTGAGTCTTTTGTTGAATTAGACGCACCGTTCTTGCAGACCGAGCGAAGTGAACGCTTACAGCAGCTGAACGACCTGATGGAAAGAGCCAACGTCGATGTCTCTGAGAAGTTCCGCCGGGTTATGGAAGCTTACCAGATAGAAGCTGAATATGGTCGCAACATTGAAGCTTATACCGCCGAACACGAAATTGATGGTCAGCAACAAGACGTTACCTTCCTGCGTGTTGGCCGTGTCGCCTTAATTTATAAAACCCGCGACGGTCAGCATTTGGGGTTATGGAACCAACAAACGCGCAGCTGGGAAGAGCTTGATAGTAAGCACTTACCTGAAATTGACGAAGCTATTCGTATTGCCAGAAAACAACTGGCCCCAGATTTACTGATGATGCCGCTGTTCGCAAATAAATCGACCAGTTCTACTAACAACGGCAGCGGCCAATAAGGAATGATAGCCATGAGATTAAGTAAGCAGATTGCAAAATGGTTCTCAGTAACGCTACTGGCCATCACTTCTGGTGCGGCTTTGGCAGCACCGGTTCCGCAGGAACCCATTAATTTAGATGAGCTTTTACAGCAACTGCAACAGGGCAAGTTCTCACAGTCAGAGAACAATAAAGAGCGTGAACAGCGCTTTCGTGAAAAAGAGCAAGAACAAAAAGCCATGCTGGAAGACGCCATTGCCGAGCGCAATCGTCTGGAACAACGGGCGGAGCAACTGGAAACTCAGTTTGAACAAAATGAGACCGACCTTGGCAATTTAAGCGATACCCTTACACAGCGCATGGGTTCACTTAAAGAGCTGTTCGGTGTGTTGCAGCAGGTTGCTAACGATGCCTCCAGCAGTTTTGATAATTCGGTTATTTCGGCTCAGTACCCCGGGCGTGCCGAGAATTTATCAGAACTTGCTGAACGTATGGGCTCCTCGTCCAAGCTGGCTTCTATTGAAGACATAGAAAGCGTCTGGTTTGCCTTGCAACAGGAAATGACCGAATCCGGAAAAGTTGCTGAATTTACCACTCAGGTTACCGCAGCAAACGGCGATAAGTCAGAAAAAGAAGTGGTTCGGGTTGGTGCATTCAACCTGGTTGCAGACGGCAAGTATCTGGAACGCGTTGGTGAAACCGGTTCGGTTGCCGAACTGATACGTCAGCCGGCGGGTCGTTATCTGGGTACTGCAGAAGACATTCAGAAAACTGATAGCGGTATTGTGACTTTTGGTCTTGATCCCACCGGTGGCTCAATCCTGAGTCTGTTAGTTCAGGCGCCAAGCCTGGGTGAGCGTGTCGATCAGGGCGGAACCGTTGGTTACATCATTTTAGCCTTGGGTGCTATCGGTCTGCTGTTTGCGCTGGAACGTTTTGTTTCACTGATGCTGCTGGGTAACAAAGTGAAACGTCAGCTGAAAAAAGACAAGCCAAGTGACGATAACCCGCTGGGCCGCGTTATGCTCATTAAGGATAAATACCCACAGGCAGATACCGAAACTCTCGAGCTTAAATTGAGCGAAGGTATTTTACGGGAAGTGCCTAAGATTACCCGCAACCTGACGTTCATTAAGATTATTTCAGTCGTCGCACCGCTAATGGGTTTGCTGGGAACCGTAACCGGTATGATCAAAACCTTCCAGGCCATTACCTTGTTTGGTACGGGTGACCCGAAACTGATGGCGGGCGGTATTTCGCAAGCCCTGGTAACAACGGTACTGGGTCTGGTGGTTGCGATTCCAATGACGTTACTGTTCGCGACGTTGCATACGCGTAGCAAAAACCTGATTCATATACTGCAGGAACAAGCATCCGGCATTATCGCGGAGCGGTCTGAGCGAGGAGAGTAACCGTGTTATTCCTCATTGAATTCAGTAATGCGATTAGAGATTTCATCGAGGCCGGCGGACAAGTTCTGCTGGTCATCGGAATCCTCATTTTTACCATGTGGCTGATGATTCTTGAACGCATTTTTTATTACCTTAATGGCCACCGCGCTTGTGTGAAGGACGTACGTAAACGCTGGCAGGAACGGGAAGACAAGTCGTCCTGGAATGCAGAGCAAATTCGGCAGGCAATGATTTCCCGCGTAAGCCTGGCATTAGGTGGAAACTTACCGGTGATAAAAGCGTTAGTTGCACTGTGCCCACTGCTGGGGCTGATGGGTACCGTAACCGGCATGATTGAAGTGTTTGATGTGATGGCTGTGACCGGAACCGGTAGTGCCCGCTCCATGGCGTCGGGTGTTTCAAAAGCCACCATTCCGACCATGGCGGGTATGGTTGGCGCTTTGTCGGGTGTGTTTGCCGCGACCTGGTTGCAACGAACCACACGTCGCGAGCGCATGAAGCTGGAAGACAAAATTTTATTGGAACGTCACTAAGGTGATGTCGAGGACAGGATTATGAAGCAGCATTTTGCCAATTTAATTGAAGAAGAAGAAAGTGCTATCGATATGACCCCCATGCTGGATGTGGTGTTCATTATGTTGATTTTCTTCATTGTCACGGCTTCTTTCGTGAAAGAAGCCGGTATTGATGTGAATCGCCCTGATGCCGCTACTGCTGTGCAGAAAGATCGTGCCAATATTTTAATCGCGATAAGCGAAAGCAACGAAATTTGGATTGATAAGCGCCAGGTGGATGTACGGGCAGTGCAGGCCAACATCGAACGTTTGTACGCGGAAAACCCGCAGGGGTCTGTGGTGATTCAGGCGGACCAGGAGTCAAACACCCGGGTGTTAATTAAGGTAATGGATGCAGCCCGCTCGGCGGGGGTTTACGACGTTTCTGTAGCAACGGATGAAGAGTAAATGATGAGATTCCTGGCAGCATTACTGGTTGCAGCTTTTGTCACCATTGGTTTGTTTTACCTGATGCAGTCTTTGATCAGTGGTGGCGAAGGGGCAATGAGCGAACCGCCGCGAGGCAGCGTGCTGGACTTTGTGCGCACGCCTGAGCCTGAAGAGGTGCAGGAAAAGGAGCGCAAGCCTGAACGCCCTCCGGAACCCGAGCAGCCACCAGAGGATATGCCTCAGCCGCAAATGAACAATGATATTGCGGAAACTGATGGCGGCTCAGGTTATGACTTTTCGGCCAATATGGACAGCGGCGCAGACATTGGCAATGGCATGTCGCTGCAAGCAAGCGACGGTGAGTATCTGCCTATTGTGAAGGTTCAGGCAGCTTACCCTCGCCGGGCTTTGCAGCGTGGTATAGAAGGTTATGTGGTGGTGGAGTTTACTGTAACAAAGCAGGGTTCGGTGCGTGACCCGGTCGTGGTAGAAGCCGAACCTGAAGGAATTTTCGATCAGGCCGCAATGGATGCCGTTCTGAAATTTAAATACAAACCTCGGGTTATTGATGGTGAAGCGGTAGAAGTGGATGGTGTCCGCAACCGCATGACCTTTGAAATGAACTGATTGGGTGACTTATGAAATTTAAATTCATTGCTTTTGCGGCTTGCGTTTGCTGGCTGGCCTTTGCCCATCCGGTGCTGGCACAACAAACTGAGCGGGTTCCGGCGTTACGGGAAAAAGTGTACGGACAACTAGCCCGGGCGCAGGAACAGGCCGATAACGGTAACCTTGCCGAAGGTATTTCGATACTGGGTGAAGTGGCAGAAAAAGCGGATAGCATGAACAGCTACGAGCGCGCCATGATGTGGAACTTTTACGGTTTCATGTATTACGAACAGGGCAATACCAAGGAAGCGATCAACTACTTTGAAAAGGTGGTCAAAGAGTCTCCTATTCCTGAGTCGCTGGAGAAAAGCACCTTGTTCAGTTTGGCTCAGCTGGCCTTAAGTGATGGCCAGTTCCAACGTGCAATTGGCTTTTTAGACCAATGGGAAGGCCTTGCCGAAGAAGATGAAATGGGTAAAGCCTGGGTGTTAAAAGCACAGGCTTATTATCAGGCCGATAAACACCGCGAAGCTCTGCCTCTTATTGATAAAGCCATTGCCTCGGTTGATGCGAAAAATAAAATACCCGATGAAAACTGGCTGATTTTAAAACGCGCATTGCACTACGAGCTGGAGCAGCCGGATCAGGTTGCCAAAGTCATGGAGCGTTTAGTGACCAGTTACAGCAAGCCGGAGTACTGGGTGCAGCTGGCCGGTGTTTACGCGCAGTTAGAACAGGATGCGAAACAGCTGGCGGTGCTGGAAGCAGCACATCAGCAAGGTTTTATTGAAACGGGTAGTGAATGGCGTCAGTTAGCGCAGGCATACTATTTCAATGAGTTACCGTATAAAGCAGCAGAAAGCATGCAGGAAGCCATGTCGAAAGGCAAAGTTGATGCCTCTGTCGATAACTTGAAATTTATGGCTCAGGCCTATACTCAGGCGAAAGAAAATGAAAAAGCCATTAGCGCCTACAAGAAAGCGTCAGAAAAGGTTGAGCACGGAAACTTTGCAGCACAAATAGCTCAGTTGTATCTGGCTCTGGATAATAATGAAAAAGCGGTGGAATACGCTAAACAGGCCTTTAATAAAGGTGAGCTGGATAACGAGGGTAATTTGTATCTGGCTGAAGGAATGGCGCAACTGAACTTAAAACATTATGAGCAGGCGATTGAGTCTTTTGAGCAGGCAGCGGAAATTGAAGGAGCGGAACGCTCAGCCAAACAATGGCTTAAATACGCGAAAAGTCAGCATAAGCAGCAACAGCAAATGGCAAGCTTACAATAAACGAGTATTTATAACCTTATTCCAACAACAATGTCATTTGATTGACTAAAAAACGAAAAATAACTGTAATAATTTTTTCATTCATTATAATGTGCGCGAAATTTATACAGTTTTAACGTTTTTGGGTGAAGATAATGATGAATAAATACTCGGTTCCGTTACTGATTGCTGCCACCGCAGCCAGTTTTTCGGCTTTCGCTAATAATGATGACAGTTTAACGGTTTACGGTCGGGCAAATGTTTCGTTCCAGAGTAGTGACGATGGTTTTGGTTCAGAAACAGAGGTAGTAAGTAACTCATCGCGTTTTGGTTTCAAAGGTGCCAGTGAACTGGAGTCTGATTTAGAAGTCTTTTATCAAATTGAATTTGGCGTTGATTTAGCCGACTCCGATGATGAAAAAGACGCAGTAACTAACCGGAACCAGGTTGTCGGATTGCGCGGCAATTTTGGTAAAGTGATGATTGGCCGTTACGATACGTTTTTAAAAGATTCGCAGGGATCTGTGGATGCATTTAAAGATTATGAAGCTGACTTAAAAAGTTTATTCAAGGGTGAAAATCGAGCGGATAACACTCTGACTTATTACTCACCGTCTTACAAAGGTTTTAGTTTTGGCGTTACTTACGTAGCGTCAGAAAATGACAATGTTGATGACGGCTATTCTTTTGGCTTGTTATACGGTGACAGCAAACTAAAGAAAACCAATTACTACGCAGCATTGGCTATTGACCGCGATGTGGATAGCTATGACATTATTCAGCTAACGGGCGCGACTAAATTTGGAAAAACCCGTGTTGGTGTGGTTCTGCAGCAGTTTGAAACCATTAATGGCTCAAATGATTCTGACGGCTTCTTAATCAGCGCTGCCCATCCTTATGAGAACTGGGTTTTTAAAGCACAGTATCAGGCAATAGATGATGACAGCGACAGCGACGCGTCAATTTCCGTTGGTGCCGATTACTTCTTCAGCGGTGACACTCGCGTTTATGCCTGGTACACCGGCCGTGAATGCGACATCGCGTCTTACTCAACCCGCGGTTGTGGTGCAAACCCAGGCGTAGAGCAGGACTTTGTTGCAGTCGGCATTCGCCACGACTTTTCCTGGTAATCGCTTTCTTCTAAAGAAAAACACAAAAGTAGCCTGACACTTTTTGTCAGGCTACACTATAGCGGTCACTCTCAACCTATCTGTACGCTATGATCAACCTCGCTGTATTGGGGCTCTACTTACTCATTGGTTTTATCCTGAAGCGTACCGGCAAGTGCCCGGAAAATACCGCGCAAGTTCTTAATCTCTATGTTATCTACGCTGCCTTGCCCGGCGTTATATTCAGTAAAGTTCCGGCTCTGGAGTTTTCCACTGATCTGCTGATCCCAGTTGTTATTCCCTGGGTTCTTTTAGTCTTTAGTGCTGTTTTCATATGGTTGTTAGGGCGAGCCTTTAAATGGCCTCGGGAAGTGGTCGGCGCATTACTTATTTGTGTGCCATTGGGCAATACCTCGTTTTTTGGTTTCCCAATGATAGAAGCCTTCTACGGCAGTGACGCCATTGTCTACGGATTACTGTACGACCAGTTTGGTTCCTTTTTTGGTCTGGCAATTTACTCGACCATTGTTATCGCTTTGTACCGTGAACAGGACGATAAACCCACAGTGGCCAGTGTTACCCGTCAAATTGTGACGTTTCCGCCTTTTATTGCGCTAATTATTGCGTTGTTAACAAAGTCTCTGGTTTATCCGGAAGTTTTTCAGCGGCTCATTGATTCGTTGGCGGTGACATTAGTGCCGGTCATTATGATAGCGGTAGGTTTTCAGTTGAAATTCCGTTTGCCTAAGGGCAGTAAAACGCCATTAACTATCGGTTTACTGACTAAGTTGGTCTTAATGCCTCTTATTACCGTTGGCTTGTTGTATGGCTTCGGTTTTGACAGTACTCTGGTTCAGGTCACTATTTTTGAAAGTGCCATGCCGCCTATGATAACAGCAGGCGCAGTGGCTATTATGGCTGGGCTGGCGCCGCGTTTGTCGGCGGCTATGGTCGGTTACGGCATCTTATTTGCCTTTGTTTCCTTACCCATTGTTTACCAATTATTACAGTTACTCTCTGCGCATTGATATAAGAAATTTGACAGAGATGTGTCTAGATTCATAAAAGTGTCATATTCTTTCGTAATAATTGAAGCATCAGTTCATATTAGGGAAACAATGCATGTCACGTAGAATTCTAATAGTTGAAGATGAAGCGCCTATTCGTGAGATGTTGAGCTTTGTTATGGAACAACACGGTTATCAAGCTGTGGAAGCCAACGACTTTGACGCTGCTGTCGATAAAATTGCTGAACCATACCCAGACATGGTGTTACTGGACTGGATGCTTCCGGGCGGTTCGGGTCTGCAACTGGCAAAAAAAATTAAAGGCGATGATTTCACCCGCAATATCCCCATTATTATGCTCACGGCACGAGGCGAGGAAGAGGATAAAGTGAAAGGCCTGGAAGTCGGCGCTGATGACTATATTACCAAACCTTTTTCTCCAAAAGAGCTGATGGCCCGCATGCGCGCCGTTTTTCGCCGCGTTGCACCAACCGTGCTCGATGAACCGCTGGAAGTTGAAGGTTTAAAACTCGATCCAGTCTCGCACCGTATTTCGGTCGACGACAAAGGCATCGACATGGGGCCGACCGAGTTTAAGTTATTGCACTTTTTTATGACACACCCGGAGCGGGTATACAGCCGTGAACAGCTGCTGGACCACGTTTGGGGTACTAACGTGTATGTTGAAGACCGGACGGTCGATGTTCATATCCGTCGTCTGCGTAAAGCCCTGACCGAACATGGTTACGACCGTTTGATTCAAACGGTTCGGGGAGTTGGCTATCGTTTTTCAAGTCGCTAAGCTCAGGCTGATTTAATATGGACAGGAACTACTCTAACTGGCAGTCATTAACTCATCTTGCCTTATTCCTGCTGCCTTTTTTATTTATTGGCTGGCTGTTTGACCTGTTCTGGCCGGTCATGGCTTTGGCGTTATTAGGACTGGTTTGCTGGCATTATTACTATCAGCAAAAGCTCATTAAATGGTTGTGGCAAAGTCGCACTTTAATGCCGCCGTCTGCGCCGGGCAGTTGGTCTTATATTTACGATGGTATTTATCGCTCGCAGCGACGCAGTCAGAAAAGACGTAAATCTTTAGCTCGCTTATTACGACGTTTTCGTGAAGCGGCTGAAGCTTTGCCTGACGCTGCTATTGTGTTCCGTGCCGACGGTGCATTGCTGTGGAGTAATAAGCTGGCGCAGTTTTATTTCGGTTTGCGTTGGCCAGACGATGCCGGACAGCGGTTATCTAACCTGATTCGACACCCTGAATTCTATGCCTTCCTGAACGCCGGTAATTTTGAAGAAGAACTGACGATCCCTTCGCCCATTCGTGAAAGTCTGGACATTGAAATTCGCATTATGCCGTACAGCGAAGACCAGTTTCTTCTGGTTGCCCGTGACGTAACTCAGGTAAAGCGACTGGAGAACTTACGTCGTGAGTTTGTGGCAAACGTGTCTCACGAACTGAAAACGCCGCTGACAGTATTGCAGGGTTATCTGGAAATGATGGATGAGCCGCAACAGACGCCGCCAGCCATGCTGAAAAAAGCAGTCGAAAACATGAATGCCCAAAGTACCCGCATGGCCAACCTGGTCGATCAACTGCTCACGTTGTCGCGCATGGAAACGCCAAGCAACGATGTCTTTGACCACGAAGTTGATACGCCAGCTTTGCTAGAGCAGTTAGAGTCTGAAGCGAAGCGTTTAAATGAAACGAAACAACATAAGATTGAGTTTGACGTTGCACCTGTACGGGTTTACGGCAAAGAAAACTTGCTGCGCAGTGCGATGCAGAACTTAATAACGAACGCCATTAATTACACACCCGACGGCGGTGAAATAAAAGTCACCTGGAAAACCATAGCCGGCGGCGTTGAGTTTAGCGTGAAAGATAATGGTAAAGGCATTGCTGCAGAACACTTGCCGCGCCTTACCGAACGTTTCTACCGGGTTGAGGATGATCGCAACAGTGCCAGTGGCGGTACTGGTTTGGGGCTGTCGATAGTGAAGCACGCAATAGAACATCACAACTCGCAATTGGACATTAATAGCTCGCTGGAAAAGGGCAGTCGTTTTTCATTTCGAATACCGAGTGGACTATTAGTCAGCTAGTCATAAAATTTTCATATTGTCATAAAGCTGTCACATAACCGTCTTAAACTGACCACAATTCGAAAACAGTTCAATAACCTTTAGAGGTGAATACACTATGTTTCAATCAACTTTGAACAAAACATTAACCGGTTTAGTGGTTGCGGGTTCACTGGCGTTTAGCTCGTTAGCTGCGGCAACTGACGATTTACCAGAATACGAAAAAGTCAGCGGTTTATCAGGCAACTTATCTTCAGTTGGTTCTGATACCTTAGCTAATATGGTGACCTTCTGGAGTGAAGAGTTTAAGCGCAACTACCCAAGCGTGAACATTCAGGTTCAGGCGGCTGGTTCTTCAACAGCGCCTCCGGCCTTAACTGAAGGTACGTCAAACTTCGGTCCTATGAGTCGTGCAATGAAGTCAAAAGAAATCGAATCTTTTGAAAAACGCCACGGTTACAAGCCAACTCCGGTCCGCGTTGCCATTGATGCGCTGGCGGTATTCGTACACAAAGATAACCCAATTGAAGGACTGACTATTCCAGAAGTTGATGCAATATTCTCATCAACTCGCAAATGTGGCTTGAACGAGCAAGTGAACCGTTGGGGCGACCTGGGTATGGAAGGTGAGTGGACGAATCGTGACTTACAGCTTTATGGCCGTAACTCAGTATCCGGCACCTACGGTTACTTTAAAGAAGTGGGGTTATGTGACGGCGATTTTCGTTCAAATGTGAACGAGCAACCAGGCTCAGCGTCTGTTGTGCAGTCAGTCTCAACTTCAATTAATGCGATTGGTTATTCCGGTATTGGTTATGTGACGTCAGGCGTTAAAGCGGTACCTATCGCGAAAGCTGAAGGTCAGGAATTTATTGGCGCGACACCTGAGAATGCGTTGGCAGGTCAGTACCCATTAGCTCGCTTCCTTTACATTTACGTGAATAAGCACCCGACGAAACCTCTGGGCAAAGCAGAAGGTGAATTCCTACGCATGATTTTGTCAAAAACAGGTCAGGATATCGTCAATAAAGACGGTTACATCGGATTGCCAAATGCGGTGGTAGAAGCTGAACTGAAGAAGCTTGGCTTAGAATAATTTTCTCTAAAAACTGAATGGCCGGTAGCTTGCTACCGGCTTTTTTATAACTATTACTGCATTATTAAGAAAATATGACAGTGGTGTAACAATACTGTCATATTTTTCAACTAAACTGTTTGCAGAATTTTAGTAACGCGTATTCAAACCTGAGGTTTCTGATGGCATCACTGTCAGCTCAACAATTAGCCGCTAACCGGGGACGACTATTTAAAGATCGTGCCGCTCGCTATGGTGTCACTTTAGGTGGCATTATGGTGCTGGTAGCGCTGTTGCTTATCTTTTTCTATCTGCTTTATGTTGTTCAGCCTATTTTCGAGTCGGTTTCCTTAAAAGAGGAACAGAGCTTTTCATTGCCAAACAGTGATGATGTAGAAGCACTTGGCATGGAAGAGCAGGCCGAAATTGGCTACCGTCTAATGAAATCGGGGAAATTTGAGTTCTTCGCACTGGCTGATAAGTCCATCGTTAAGCGCAAGGCTGGCGATATCATCGACTCAAAAGAAGTGGTCCCTGATGACAAAATAACCAGCTTTGCCAGTACTCTGCCGGTCAACAAGCAGTACGCATACGGTCTGAGCGACGGTACAGCGATGGTGGCTCAGCCTAAATTTAAAGTGTCTTTTGCTGAAGACCCTGAAAAAGGCACACTTGAGCGCACGATAACGCCGCGTGTGGAGGTATTGAATAATGGCGAACCATTAGTTGTCGATGAAAGTGGTCAGGCTTTAGAAAAACTGGCTTACGAGAGTGACGGTGACACCATGATGTTTGCTGCTGTGCAGGGCGGCAATAATCTGCTTATTACTAAGTACGCAGCAGAAGAAAACTTTATGACTGGCGAAACGACATTAAAGCCGGTTTTTCATAAAGTGACGCTAAACGGTACTATCGATGACTTAATTGTCACCCCGGACTTACGCCAGGTTATGGCGCGTCGCGGTAACCGAATTCATGTATTCGATGTCGGAATTTCAGGTCAGGTAAGTGAGCGTGAATTAATGCTGGTTAATGCGCGTGAGCAGGGTAATGCCACGGGCCTCTATTTAATGGCCGGAGCAAGCTCTATATTGGTGACTCATGATACCGGGCTGGTAACACAGTGGTTCCAGGTATCGACAGATGAAGGTCGTCAATATCAATACATTCGCTCATTTGATGCTGGCTCGCCGGTTAAAGATATTGAAGTTGAATACTATCGGCGTACTTTTTATACCGTTTCAGAAAATGGGGAACTGGGTATATTCTATACGACATCAGAGGCGGACTTGTACCGGGGGAATCCTCTCGAGGCGAGTTTAGAGCATGTCATGGTCGACCCACGTGCCAACTACCTGATTATGCAAAGTGGTGATCGCTTCAGTGTGTTTGATATTAAGAACGAACACCCCGAGGTTACCTGGAGCGCTATGTGGCAGGAAGTCTGGTATGAAGGATACCCTGAGCCTGACTACACCTGGCAGTCGACCTCTGGTTCCGATGACTTCGAAGCTAAATACAGCTTGGTCCCCATTGCTTTTGGTACCATCAAAGCCGCAGCGTATGCAATGCTGTTTGCTGTGCCTATTGGTTTGGCCGCAGCGGTTTATACGGCGTACTTTATGTCTCCGTCGGTACGAAAATACGTCAAACCGACCGTTGAAATCATGGAAGCCTTACCGACGGTTATTCTCGGCTTTTTGGCGGGTCTTTGGCTGGCGCCGATAATTGAGAGGTATCTTCCGGGCCTGATAGCCGTTTTTCTGCTGGTGCCGTCAGCAATTATATTGACTGCATTCCTGTGGTCGAAGTTACCATCCCATATTCGTAACACCGTTACCGACGGACGTGCGGCTTTACTGCTCATACCTATCGTTATTTTGGTCGGGTGGTTATCGTTTGGCCTTAGCCCCTGGGTTGAGCAAGTGTTGTTCGATGGCAATGTGCGTGGCTATTTAACCAATGAGCTTGGTATAACCTTTGACCAACGTAACTCGCTGGTTGTTGGTATAGCGATGGGCTTTGCGGTTATTCCGACCATTTTCTCAATTGCGGAAGACGCCGTATTCAGTGTACCGAAACATTTATCGAATGGTTCGCTGGCGCTGGGCGCTACACCATGGCAAACCTTGACTAAAGTGGTGCTGCTAACAGCCAGCCCGGGAATTTTCTCGGCAGTTATGATGGGGCTTGGGCGTGCCGTAGGTGAAACCATGATTGTTCTGATGGCTACTGGTAACACACCCATCATGGACTGGAATATCTTCGAAGGTATGCGCACCTTGTCTGCAAATATAGCGGTCGAGATGCCGGAGTCGGAGGTTGGCAGTTCACACTACCGAATCTTGTTCCTGGCAGCCTTTGTGCTGTTCATATTTACCTTTTTCTTTAACACCATTGCTGAATTTGTCCGCCAACGTCTGCGCGACAAATACAGCTCGATGTAATTCCGGAACAGAGGTTTAATTCAATGAATACATGGTTTAAGTCCGGAAAGCCCTGGATCTGGTTAACCGCCGGTTCAGTCAGTATCAGCCTGATTGCGGTTATCGGATTGGTCATAATGATTGGCTGGCGTGGATTGTCGTTTTTCTGGCCCGCCGCCATTCATGAAATGTCGATCGAACAGGCTGACGGTTCAACCCGCACGCTCATTGGTGAAATTTATGAGAGCGAGTCGGTGCCGATATCACGAGTCAGTAACTCGGGTACCATCATGGATGGTTACGAAGAAGAGGAAGTGACTCGTTACCTGATGAAAATTGGTAACCGTGAGTACGTACCTCTCGATTTTGCCTGGGTGTTAGGGCCGGCGATTCGCAGCGATGAAACACCGGCTGAACTGGCGGTTATTGAGCGCACCAAAGATGGCAACTTCTATGGCTATCCAGTTGCGATTGAGCAGCAGGGGGAGCAAGTTGCGACAGAAGGCAACTTGCGAGAAGAGCTGTTTCAACGTATGGAACGAGCAGTCGAGCTGAATGAACAAGCAATGGCACTGCAGGAAGGTGAAATTGGCGCTATTAATTATGAGTTAACGCAATTGAACCTGCAACGCCGTGGCCTTGAGCTTAGCGGTACTCTGACTGAAGAAGCGATAAACGACATTGAACGCCGTCGTGAAGAGTTGCAGAGTCAGTATCTGGAGTATGAGAAAGAGCTGTTTGCACTTCGTGATAAAGCGGGACGCGATTCGCTGATCATGCGCGATATGCGTGGTGAGGAAATCAAAGTGCCTATGTACCGGGTGCTGGACGTTAACTTTCCTAATGACATGGGCTTTTTTGCCAAACTGGGCCACTTTTTCCAACAAATTGGCAAATTTGTGTCAGAGCCACCTCGCGAAGCGAATACCGAAGGCGGGGTGTTCCCTGCGATTTTCGGTACCGTATTTATGGTGCTGTTAATGTCCGTTATTGTCGCTCCGTTTGGTGTTATTGCGGCCGTCTACTTACATGAATACGCGGGCAAAAATGCCGTCACTAAATTAATTCGTATTGCTGTCATTAACCTCGCCGGGGTACCGTCGATTGTTTACGGCGTATTTGGTCTAGGCTTCTTTGTTTATATGGTGGGTGGTAGTCTCGATCAAATTTTCTACCCCGAAGCCTTACCGAATCCGACTTTTGGTACGCCGGGCGTTTTATGGTCTGCTGTTACTCTGGCGATATTGACATTGCCTGTGGTGATTGTTGCGACCGAGGAGGGACTTTCGCGAATCCCACCAGCATTGCGTGAAGGCAGCTTGTCTTTGGGTGCAACGAAGTGGGAAACCATTTGGCGTATTGTTCTGCCGATGGCATCACCGGCTATTATGACCGGTCTGATTCTCGCGGTCGCCAGGGCAGCTGGTGAGGTTGCACCACTGATGCTGGTTGGGGTCGTTAAATCGGCACCTATGCTGCCGGTGGACGGAAACTTCCCTTACTTCCATCTGGATAGAAAATTTATGCACCTGGGCTTCCATATTTACGACGTAGGCTTCCAGAGCCCGAACGTCGAGGCAGCCCGGCCGTTGGTTTACGCCACGTCATTCTTGCTGATCACCATTATTGTTGGTTTGAATTTAACGGCCATTGGCGTGCGTAACCACTTACGTGAAAAATACCGCTCACTTGAGCACTAAAGTTGAGCATGAAAGTTTTGATGAATTAGCGAAAAGGTCTGAACTTATGATTTCGGTAAATCCGAGTACAAGCAACTTAGAAAAGCTGGACTTACACAACTTGCCAGCAGAACAGACTGCTTTAGATATTAAAGACCTGAGTCTTTACTACGGTGAAGATCAGGCGTTGCACAATATTTCTATGCGAATTCCCAATAACCGTGTAACGGCGTTTATCGGGCCATCGGGCTGTGGTAAATCAACGCTTTTGCGCTGCATTAACCGCATGAACGATCTCGTCGAAATTTGTCGTATCGAGGGTCAGATTGATATGCACGGCCACAATATCTACGACAAAAATGTTGATGTTGCTGCTCTGCGTCGCCGCGTAGGTATGGTATTCCAGCGCCCGAATCCATTCCCTAAATCTATTTATGAGAATGTGGTTTATGGTCTACGCTTACAGGGTGTAAAAGACAAACGTGTACTGGATGAAGCGGTGGAAAAGTCCTTGCGCGGCGCGGCCTTATGGGATGAAGTAAAAGACCGGTTAAACGCTAGTGCGTTTAGCTTGTCGGGCGGTCAGCAGCAGCGAGTGGTTATCGCGCGCTCTATTGCCATTGAACCGGAAATTCTTTTGTTGGACGAACCAACGTCTGCTTTGGATCCTATTTCTACTTTGACCATTGAAGAACTGATCACCGATTTGAAAGACAAATATACGGTGGTAATTGTTACGCATAACATGCAGCAGGCTGCTCGTGTCTCAGACCAGACCGCATTTTTGTATATGGGTAAACTGATTGAGTACGCCGATACTGATACTCTGTTTACGACCCCGTCTGAGAAGCAAACAGAAGATTATATTACCGGTCGTTACGGTTAAGGAGAGTGTCATGGATAAGATGAATATGAACAAGCACATTTCCGGCAAGTTCAACGAGGAACTTGAGGCTGTGCGTAACCGTGTATTGAGCATGGGGGGCTTAGTTGAAAAACAGCTGCAGGATGCGTTGCTTGCAATTCAGAAAGGCGACGCCGAGCTGGCCGAAAAAGTACTGAGCAGTGACCATAAAGTCAATAAGCTGGAAGTGCAGATTGACGAAGAGTGCGTGCATATTATTGCTAAGCGTCAACCGGCTGCCAGTGACCTGCGTCTGGTTATTGCTATTATCAAAACCATTGCTGATTTAGAGCGTATTGGTGATGAAGCTGAACGCATTGCTAAGGTTGCAAAAGAAAGCTTCAACAACGATCAGCAGCAGCTGTTGGTGAGTCTGGAGAACCTTGGACAGCAAGTATTAAGCATGTTGCATAAAGTTCTGGACGCTTTTGCGCGCATGGATCTTGAATCGGCTTACGACGTGCATCAACAGGACGAACAGGCTGACCGTCAATATGAGGCGCTGACACGTCAGCTTATGACTTACATGATGGAAGACTCTCGCTCTATTCCAAAAATCATGAATGTTCTTTGGTCTGCACGTTCTTTAGAGCGTATTGGTGACCGTTGTCAGAATATTGCCGAGTACATTATCTTCTTTGTGAAAGGCAAAGACGTGCGCCATGTCTCACCAGAGAGCATGGAACGCACGGTTATGGGTAAAAAAGACTAGAATAAGCGCCGGGCGCGAATCGTGCCCGGAATGTCTTTCAGTTGCTGCAATACATCGGCACCGTTATCGCTGTCGATGTCCATCACCACGTAGCCAACGTCCTCATCCGTTTGTAAGTACTGACCTACCACGTTAATTTCGTTGTCACTGATAATGCGGTTAATGGCGTTTAGCATACCCGGCTGGTTTTTATGAATATGCAGTAGGCGTTGCGCTGTTGCGTGTGTCGGCAGGCTAACTTCAGGGAAGTTCACCGCAGAAAGAGTAGAGCCGTTATCGGAATAACGCACCAGCTTTCCGGCCACTTCAACGCCAATGTTTTCCTGAGCTTCTAAGGTTGAACCGCCAATGTGGGGGGTTAACAGACAGTTTTTCAGGCCGCGCAAAGGGGACAGGAATTCATCGCTGTTGCCTTTGGGTTCAACCGGGAACACATCAATAGCTGCGCCGGCAAGGTGCCGTGACGACAAGGCTTCGGCAAGAGCGTCGATGTCCACAACGGTTCCGCGCGACGCGTTAATCAGCAGGCTGCCTGGCTTCATACGCTCAATTTGGCGGCGGCCTATCATCCACTGAGTTTGCTCATTTTCCGGCACGTGCAAAGTGATGATGTCGGCCTGTGCCAGCAAGTCGTCCAGAGTGGGAACGGACTGAGCATTGCCCATGGGCAGTTTGTCTTCAATATCAAAGTAACGAATGTGCATACCGAGTTGCTCGGCCAGAACACTGAGCTGGCTGCCGATATGACCATAGCCGACGATGCCCAGTATCTTTCCGCGTGCCTCATAAGACTGCTTAGCTGACTTCAGCCAGCCGCCTTCGTGAGCTACAGCATTTTTTTCCGGAATGCCGCGTAACAACATAATAACTTCGGCTAAAACCAGCTCAGCAACACTGCGGGTATTTGAAAAAGGCGCATTAAAAACAATAACACCGTGCTTTTTCGCCGCTCCTAAGTCAACCTGATTGGTACCAATGCAAAAGCAACCCACGGCAATGAGCTTTTCGGCAGCGGCAAACACTCGGTCATTTAACTGGCTGCGTGAGCGTATACCAAGAATATGAGCGTCTTTAATTTTTTCGCACAGCTCGTCTTCATTCAACGACGTCTGCAGAATTTCCAGATTATGGTAGCCATGATGCCGAAACAGCTGAATGGCGCTTTCGTGAACGCCTTCCAGCAGCAAAACTTTGATTTTGTCTTTTGCCAGTGATATCTGCATTAGCCACTTACCTTCAGGGTTTGTACTCCGTCTTCACGAGCAATTAAAGCGATATCAGCGCCACGCTGGGCAAACAGTCCGTTAGTGACCACGCCGACAATATTATTCAGCTCAGCTTCAAGTTTCATTGGCTCCATAATATCGAAGTTATGCACGTCGAGGATCCAGTTGCCGTTGTCGGTGGTAAAACCCTGACGCCACACCGGGTCGCCGCCCAGTTTCACAATTTCACGGGCAACGTAAGAGCGCGCCATAGGAATCACTTCAACCGGTACCGGGAATTGACCCAGGCGGCCAACCATTTTGCTTTCATCTGCAACGCAAACAAACTTCCTGGCTACGGCGGCAATAATTTTCTCGCGGGTTAATGCACCACCGCCGCCTTTAATCATTTGGCCGTGCTCAGTAATTTCGTCAGCTCCGTCTACGTAAACGGGCACCTCCACAACTGAGTTAAGCTCAAACACTTCAATGCCGTGAGACTTCAAGCGCTCCGTTGAGGCTTCAGAACTGGATACCGCGCCTTCTATGTCATGCTTTCGTTCGGCCAGTGCATCGATAAAAAAGTTTACCGTTGAGCCGGTGCCGACTCCGACCACAGTGCCGTCTTCAATGTATTGCATAGCAGCTTCTGCTGCCGCTTTTTTGAGTGCATCAGCGTTGCCTGACATGAGCGTTTTTCTCCGTTTGTTTTTTATGCGCCAGTATAAGGAATTTGTTGGTTTTTATCGACGTTTCTTTACTTCAGAAACGCCAGTGCTTTGCCGGTGTGATCACTTCCGGTAATGGAATGTCCCAGCTTTCGGCAGGAATCCTTTCAAGCTGTTGTTCGTTATAGCTTAACCCTATAGGTGATAAGTTGGGTTGATAACCGTTATGCCATTGAGCCAGAGTACGATCATAATAGCCGCCGCCCATACCCAGCCGGTTTCCGTTTTGATCGAATCCGACAAGAGGCATAAGTAGTATCTGAATATCCGATAGTGGCACCACGTTCTGTACGTTTAATTCGGGCTCCTGAATACCGTACTTGTTCAGCGTCATAGGGGTATCAGGAGTATAGCGTAAAAACAGCAAATGACCTTTAGCAAACGGGTGAAGCACCGGCAAAACGGTGTGAAACTCCAGTTGCCACAGCTTTTCAATAACCGGAGCGGTTGGCAGTTCACCGTCAAAACTTTTATAGACGGCTACTGTGGTTTGCGCTGGTTGCAGATGGCTTAAACACTGCTGCAGTCTGTTGGCAACATCGTGCGCTGCCGTCTGTTGCTGTTCGGCGGGTAAATTGCGGCGAATCTGCTGTAACTTGCGTCTAAGGTTCTGTCGGGTCATGCTAGAGTCTGCTTTGAGTTAAACGCTGAAGAATATCCTGAGGATAACCGATGAAAACGATAAAAACGATAGCTTTAGCCATGGTTGCTATGGCCTTTACGGTTGCAGCCTATGCTGTGCAAGCACCACCAAAAGCCCCGGAACGTGACCGTGGCGAAGGTCCATACGAACGCCTTATTTTACGTGGCGGCACATTAATTAACGGTGAAGGTGCGCCGCCATTTGGCCCGGTGGATATTGTCATTGAGAACGATCGTATCGTGAATATTGTCAGCGTGGGTAACCCAGGCGTGCCAATTAAGCCGGAAGGGCGGCCTGAAGCGGGCGCAAACGACAAAGAACTGGATGTGAGCGGACAATATATTTTACCGGGCTTTGTCGATATGCACGCGCACATTGGCGGCTCGGCAAAAGGCATTCCGGCGGAATACGTGCTGAAGCTATGGTTAGGACATGGTATTACCACCATTCGTGAGCCGGGCAGCTTTAACGGTCTGGACTGGGTTCAGTGGCATGAAGAACGCGCTGCGGACAACCGCATTACGTCGCCGCGAATTATTCCCTACGTTGGTTTCGGACAAGGCTGGGATAAACCCATTTATAATGGCGAACAGGCGCGCGAGTGGGTTCGGTATATAAAAGACCAGGGCGCAAAAGGCATTAAGTTTTTCGGTGCCTCGCGTAAGGTGATGGAAGCGGCGCTGGACGAAGCCAACGAGCAGGGCTTAGGCACTATGATGCATCACGCGCAACTGAATGTGATGTCAATGAGCGCACTGGATTCGGCGCGCCTGGGCCTAACTTCAATGGAGCACTGGTATGGTTTGCCGGAGGCTTTGTTTGAAGAGCAGCGCGTGCAGGACTACCCGGCAGATTATAACTACAACAACGAGCAAAACCGTTTTGAAGAAGCCGGGCGTTTATGGAAGCCGGCGGCAGAGCCGGGCTCTGAAAAATGGAACGCGGTGC
This sequence comes from Idiomarina sp. PL1-037, assembly GCF_034422975.1. Lineage (NCBI taxonomy): Bacteria > Pseudomonadati > Pseudomonadota > Gammaproteobacteria > Alteromonadales > Idiomarinaceae > Idiomarina > Idiomarina sp. PL1-037. The sequence goes on along the minus strand of NZ_CP139873.1, from coordinate 2,255,624 downwards.
GTGACGAACTCATTGAACTGGATTTCACCATTAACCCCACCTTAACCATTTACGAAGCCTCGCGTGACTTAATGCGTGAGCGCCAGGCCATATGGCACGACGAATATACTCTGCCACGGTTATGGGACTTTTTTGAACCCAGCCGCTATGCACATGGTTCGTACTGGTTTGACTGGACCACGGACAACGAAATTGCCTGGAAAAAGAATTACCAGAAGTGGATGGCCTTCTTAAAAGACTACCACGCCAACGGCGGTCGCATTACGGTGGGTTCTGACGCCGGGTACATCTACAAAATTTACGGTTTTGGTTACATTCGCGAGCTGGAGTTACTGCGCGAAGCGGGTCTAAACGCGTTAGAGGTTATTCATGCGGCCAGCCTGGCAGGTGCCGAAGCACTGAACATGGAAGACGAGATTGGTTCAGTGGCCATTGGTAAAAAAGCCGATATGGTCATTGTGAATGAAAACCCGATGGATAACTTTAAAGTGCTGTACGGCACCGGGCATTTCAAACTAAATGACAATAACCAGCCCATGCGCACTGAAGGCATCCAGTACACCATTAAGGACGGTATTATTTTCGATGCTCAGCAACTGTTGCAGGACGTTAAAGCCATTGTTGCTGAGGAAAAGGCGGATCGCGAAAAATAAGGGTGGCTTCCCAAGGTGCCGCTGCTGGCTGTAGCCCTTGAACCCATTGGTTCAAGGCGGGGAGCAAATGGTATCTGCCGTAGGCTTCCCGGTTCAAGCCGGGCTTGCTCATGGCAGGCCAGTGATCCCCTTTTAATACAAGCATCGGCTCAGGGACATAAGCCTGCTGGCAAACACCCCAGGAAACCGCAAAAGGTTTACAATGTTGCTTTAGGTTGACCGTTAACGGTTACGTTGTGAGCGTTGCTCACTCATAGCCTGTTCAATGGTTGCCTGAAGCAACTGAATTTTCTCTTCCAGTTTAGCAGTTTTTGCAGATTGTTCATTCTGATCCTGAATCCATTCATGACACAAGTTCAGAGCTGTCATTACTGCTATCTGTTCCACGTTAGTCAGTTGGGTCCGCTCCTTGGTTTTTTCAAGCCTTTCGTTAAGCGCATCTGCCGCATGCTGTAACGCACTTTCCTGACCAACCGGACAGGCTACTTTGTAGTTACGTTCCAGTAATTTTATATCCATGGTTTTTGCGGCCATTCAAAGACTCCTTGCAACTGACTCAACAGCGTTGATAAGGGCATTATGGCATGAGCTACCGGTGTTTGTCAGCTAGCGATTACGTAAAGCCAGTGTTAGGATTAGGGCAAGATTAACCAAAGGCAGAATGTGAATGTCGACACGTTTTAATTATGACCGTTTAGTTGAGCTTTACGCACAATACGATATGACGCCCAGTGCGTCGGAAGTGCAGGGCATGTTAACCGGGCTAATAGCCACCGGTAGCGACGCCAAAAGCAATGAATTAATGATATTAATGTCAGACCTGGCATACGACGGCCAGGGCTTGCCTGTCGAGCTGGAGAATTTGCTGCAGCAACAGGCCGAAGAAATTGAGCACTCGCTGGGCGACGAGGACTTAGGCTACCGCTTACTATTACCTGAAGACACAACGCCGTTATCTGACCGATTAAGCGCACTGGCTGGTTGGGTCAATGCCTTTTTAGTGGGCTACGGTGTGAACCAGGAAAATATGACCAACTTAAGTGGTGACTTAAAAGAAGCCATTGAAGACATGGTCGAGCTGGCAAAAATAGAATTTACTGACGATGGTGATGAGGAAGAAGAACGAGCCTACACCGAAATTGTCGAGTATCTGCGTGTTTCAGCCATGATGTGCTACACCGAGTTAGGCCGAAAAGAGCAGCCCGCGAACCAGCCGCCCAAAACTTTACATTAATTACTGACGGAGTTGAGGTCGTTGATGAAAGACGTTATTCCGCAGGACGAATTTAACCAGCGCCGGCAGCAGTTATTGCAATTGTTGCCGGCAAATTCACTGGCATTGGTTGCCGCCAGCAGCGAAGTTACCCGTAGCAACGATACCGAGTTTCCGTTCCGGCAAAACAGCGACTTTTTCTATTTAACCGGTTTTAACGAACCGGACGCTGTCTTGCTGCTGATCAACGACAGCAACCCACGCAGTGTTTTATTCTGTCAGGACAAAGACCCAAAGCACGAAGTCTGGCATGGCTTGCGTCTGGGGTATGAAAATGCCGTTGAAGCCTTAGGTGTCGACAGCGCAGAAGACCTGGATACTTTGCCCGAGCGCTTACCCGAATTGTTGCAGGGCATTGAATCGGTTTTTTACCCTATGGGTGAAGATTCAATACTGGCCGAGTTAGTCAGTGAAGCTCGTGACGAAGTGAGTGTTAAAGCCAGACGAAGCGGCAAGCTGGCGCCTCAGAGCTTGTCTGACTTGAGGCCTAACCTGGATGCCATGCGTTTAATTAAGTCCGACGCAGAAATTGCAGTCATGAAAGAAGCGGCACGCATCAGTTCGGGAGCGTTTCGTCGCATTATGCGTTTTGTTGAAGACGGAAAGCATGAGTATCAGGTAGCGGCGGAGTTGCATCACGAGTTTGCTATGAACGGCGCTTTGCATCCGGCCTATGGCATTATTAGTGGCGGCGGTGCAAACGCCTGCATTTTGCATTACACCGACAACCGCGACGTACTGCACGACGGCGATTTGCTATTAGTGGATGCCGGTGCCGAATATCAGGGCTATGCCGCCGATATTACCCGTACTTTCCCGGTGAATGGCAAGTTCAGTGAGCCACAAAGCATACTTTACAACTTAGTGCTGAAAGCTCAGCAGGCCGCCTTTGCTGAAATAAAACCCGGCAGTAATCTGGTTAAGGCGAGCGAAGCCGCAGCGCGGGTGATTAGCGACGGTCTTACCGAGTTGGGTATTTTAACCGGTGATGCCGAAGAGAACTTTAAAGAGCAGCGCTGGAAAACCTACTTTATTCACGGATTAGGTCACTGGCTGGGTCTGGACGTTCACGATGTGGGTCGCTATCGCAACAGTGAAGGCGAGCCGGTTTCCTTTAAGCCGGGCATGGTACTGACGGTAGAACCGGGCATTTATATTCCGGAAGACGCCGAGGTTGATGAAAAGTGGCGCGGCATTGGCATTCGCATTGAAGATGACCTGGTAGTAACAGCCGATGGCTTTGACAACATGACCGCGGGCGTACCGAAAACCATTGAAGAGATTGAAGAATGGATGAAAAGCCAGTAACTCAGGCTGATGTGGTTATAGCCGGAGGCAGCTTAGTGGGTGCCTTAACCGGCTTAATGCTGGCGCAGCAGCGGCCGGACTGGCGTATTGTGGTGTGTGAACCACGCGCCGAAGGCCCGCCTGCTGACAAACGCATTATTGCGCTGGCAGCTGCCTCAGCAAAGCGCTTACAAAGCCTTGGCGCGCTCGATGGCATTGACAGCACGCCGATAAAACACATTCATATTTCTGATCGTGGTTTTGCCGGCGCAGCCGAATTACACGCGGAACATGAAAAAGTTGAGGCGCTGGGGCGCGTGGTTTCCGCTTCAGAGCTGGTGAATAACCTATACCTGAGTTGCCAGAAACAGCCTAATTTAAACTGGTTGTCCGGTGTGCGACTGGAGTCGCTGAAACAGCGGCAGGATTACGTTGAACTCACTCTGGATAACGCGCAGAAATTGCAGACTAAGTTGCTGATTGGCGCCGATGGCCAGAACTCGTTAGTGCGCGAGCAGCTTGAGTTAAAATCTGATACCTACGACTACGGTCAGTTTGGCTGCATTGCCACCTTAGACATGAAACAGCCCTTAGATGGCTGGGCTTTTGAGCGTTTTACCGAAGCCGGACCCATTGCTTTGTTACCTATGCAGAATTCGCAGGCCTCATTGGTGTGGAGCTTTACCGAAAAGCAGCGTGAAGCCGCCGAACAATGGTCAGATACCGAATTTTTACACCGTTGTCAGCAGGCCTTTGGCTACCGTGCAGGCTTATTTACCGGAGTGTCGAAGCGGGTTTTTTATCCTCTCATTTTACGCCGGGCTAAACGCTCAACCCATCACCGCAGTGTCATTATTGGTAACGCCTCGCATGCCTTACACCCCATAGCCGGACAGGGGTTTAATCTGGGCCTGCGGGATACCGAAGTGTTGTGTGAAGTACTGGCAACAACCGATGACCCCGGCAATTTCCGCGTTTTACAAGGCTACGAGCAGAACCGCGAACGCGACTATCAGGCCATTATTAAGCTGACCGACGGCCTGGTGCGTGGTTTCTCCAACCATTATTTACCCACCGTTTTGGGTCGCAACAGTGCGCTGATGTTACTGCAGCATTGTTCGCCTCTGAAATCCGCCTTTGCACGCTTAACCATGGGGATGCAACCATGACCATGAAACGCAAAAAGTTAGATGTTGTGATTGTCGGTGGCGGCATGATTGGCCTGAGTCTGGCGATACGCCTGGCTCAGCAGAACCGGCGAGTGATGGTGCTGGAAAGGCATTCGCAACCTGAGCTTTCTGAAGAGCTGGCTTTACGGGTGAGTGCGTTGAATGATCGCAGTCGCAGCGTATTAAAAGACTGCGGTGCCTGGCCTTTAGTGCAGGAACACCGAAGTGGCCCCTACCAGAGCATGCAAGTGTGGGACAAAGACAGCCCCGCTCATATTGAGTTTTCAGCAAAGGAAATTAACGCCGCAGATTTAGGCGCTATTGTTGAAAACAATGTTGTGGAGCACTTCTTGTGGCAATGTGCCGAACAGGCCGGTGTTGAGATTTTACAGACTCAGGAGTGGACAATGGTTCACGCCGGTGATGAGTCTCACCCCGCGGAAATAGAAGTTGGTGAGTGGTTACTGTCAGCTGATCTTATAATTGGTGCCGACGGTGGTCGCTCGAAAGTGCGTCAGTATGCTGAGTTACCAATTTCTTTCTGGGACTACGGACAGCAAGGCATTGTGGCGAACATTCGCACGGAACAACCGCATAATGGTGTGGCACGTCAGGTGTTTTTACCCACCGGGCCGCTGGCGCTTCTGCCAACGCCTGACTCTCATACGGCTTCTATTGTCTGGTCTGCCGATGAAGATCTTGCCAGAAAATTGCTTGATGAGCCGCCTGAGCGCTTTGCAAAACAGGTGGAAACAGAGTCAGGGCGGGTATTAGGTGCCTGTGAGTGTGTGTCTGATATAAAAGCCTTTCCGCTTAGAATGCAGTACGCCCGCCAATGGTATCAGCATCGTATTGTCTTGGCTGGTGACGCGGCTCACACTATTCACCCGTTGGCCGGGCAGGGCGCGAACTTAGGTTTTGGTGACGTGAAAGCCTTAACCGAGAAAGTTGAGGGTGTGGATTTATCTTCGCTGGCGCAATTGCACCGTTCCTTGAGTGCGTATCAGCGCGAGCGCAAAGCCGACGCTCAGTTAATGATAGCCGCAATGGAAACGTTCAAACGCGGTTTCGGCACAGCAAACCCAGTAGTGAAAGGCCTACGCGCACTGGCTTTCGCACTGCCAAACAAACTCACCTTTTTAAAACGCAAGCTAGCCGAAATCGCGCTGGGCACTGACCCCCAGAGCTAGGCGGCTGTGGTTGGCACCTATTGGTCAGGGAGACGCCCGTGAATACGTCCCTGTAGGGCTTGGGCGTCGCCATCCATGGCGCCGCACACTCCCTGACCAATAGGTACCAACCATAAGCGCCACCTATCTCAGCGGCTCAGCACCCACCAGATGTAGATAAAAGCCTGACGTTCACGTCAGGTGAGGTGTTCAAATTCGGGCTTTCAGATAATCCGCTAATTGAGAAGCCGCGCTTGAAGCGCCGCCGGCCAGGCGCATAATGACGTTGACTGAACCCGGGGCTGGCAATTTTTTCCCATTGGCAAGCGCATCAATTACCGAAACACTGTCTGGTACCGTACTGCGGGCCAGTACGGTTATTCCCAAACTGCTGTGCAGTGCGGCGGTAAGCCCTGAGAAGTCTGTATTGGTGTAGGTGATTCTGTAGGGCTGATGTATCCGTTGCAGGCTCTGTTCGGCACGGCGGCGGTAAATGCATCCTTCCGGAGCCACAACTAAAGGCAAGCTGGGCTGTTCAACCAATGCGGGGGAGCCCACCCAAACCAGCTCTTCGCGCTGAATCAGTACATCGCTTTTATTGGTCTGTTCGCGCAGTGCCAGAATAATATCAAACTGCTGCCCTAGCCCGGACAGTAAGTCTTTACTCAACGCGGAAGTCACCTGCAGCGTAACCTGTGGGTAAACCTGAGCAAACTGCCCCAATACTTTGGGCAACAGACTGGACGCGAATTCACTGGTAATGCCCAGCCGCACTTTACCGCTAACCTGTTGCGGCTCGAACTGCGCCCAGGCCTGGTCATTCAGTGCTAACATTCTCTGTGCGTAGTCAAACAGCACGTCACCGTCGGCAGTAAGGGCAAAGCCGTTGCCCTGGCGGGTTAGCAATTCAACGCCCAGTTGCTGCTCCAGCTTTTTAAGCTGCAAACTAATAGCTGGCTGAGAACGCCCCATGCGTTCGCCGGCAAGTGTCATACTGCCCAGCTCAATCACCGCACTAAAACTGCGTAAGGCTTCTAAGGATAAATGTTTCATTGGTTCGCTTTATAAAGTCATTACTGGGTATTTGAAAAAATAATACTATTATAAGCATTATTGATTTTAAGTTTAAACGAATCACGCCTATAATTTGCGCCCATACACACGCACATAAAGTGAACAGAAAAGGAACACGGTATGGGTAGCAGAACGCCACTGTACGAAGCACACGTAAAAGCGGGTGCAAAGATGGTTGATTTTCACGGCTGGGACATGCCGCTGAACTACGGCTCACAAATTGAAGAGCACCATGCTGTACGCCGTGACTGCGGTGTTTTCGATGTGTCGCACATGACCATTGTTGACGTAGAAGGCCCTCAGGCTCAGGCGTTTTTGCGTTACCTGCTGGCTAACGACGTTGTCAAGCTAAAAACCGAAGGCAAAGCACAATACACCAGCATGTTGAATGAAAACGGCGGTGTTATTGATGACCTTATTGTGTATTTCTTCTCAGAAACTGCTTATCGCATGGTTGTTAACTCAGCCACCCGTGACCGCGACCTGGCATGGATTGAAAAAGTTGCGGCCGATTTTGATGTCACCACCAAAGAGCGTGACGACATGGGTATGTTGGCGCTGCAGGGCCCTAAAGCCGCTGACAAAATTCAAAACGTATTAACCGCAGAGCAGTACGCAGAAATTGACGGCATGAAGCCTTTTGTGGGTAAAGACGTTGGCGATTACTTTATTGCGACCACAGGTTATACCGGCGAAAAAGGCTACGAAATTGTGGTTCCGGCCGAGCGGCTTGAAGCCCTTTGGAATGACTTGCTAAAAGCCGAGGTTGCTCCTTGTGGACTGGGTGCTCGTGATACACTGCGTTTAGAAGCTGGCATGAATCTGTATGGTCAGGACATGGATGAGAACATCACGCCGCTGGAAGCCAATATGGGCTGGAGCGTAGCGTTTGAACCGGCTGATCGCGACTTCATTGGTCGTAAAGCATTAGAGCAGAAAAAAGCTGAAGGTCACGACAAGTTAGTTGGCCTTGTGATGGAAGAGAAAGGTGTACTGCGTCACGGTCAAAAAGTAACCGTTGAGGGTGGCGAAGGTATCATCACTTCTGGTACATTCTCGCCTACACTTGGTTTCTCAGTTGCAATGGCTCGCGTTCCATCAAGTGTTGGTGATACAGCGGAAGTGGAAATGCGTAAAAAACAAATGCCGGTGAAGGTAGTTAAGCCAGGTTTCGTCAGAAACGGTCAATCTGTTTTATAATCGAACAAGATTCAATACATTCCGGCTACGCCGGTTAGAAGGAAAGTAAAATGAGCAATATTCCAGCAGATCTGAAATACGCATCAACTCACGAGTGGGTTCGTGACGAGGGCGACGGTACCTTTACTGTAGGTATCTCTGAGCATGCGCAGGAGCTTCTTGGCGACATGGTGTTTGTTGAGTTACCTGACGTAGGTGACAAAGTGGCAACAGGCGACGACATCGCTGTAGCTGAATCTGTAAAAGCGGCGTCAGACATCTACGCACCAATGACCGGTGAAGTGGTTGCGGTTAACGAAGACCTGGAAGACGCGCCTGAAACCGTCAACAACGACCCTTACGGTGACGGCTGGTTATTCCGTATAAAAGCAGATGACAGCAGCGAGCTGGACAACTTGCTGGACGCAAATGCTTACGAGGCTTCAATAGACGAGGACTGAGGCCATTGGCGCATAGCACCAATGACACAGAGCGTCCTGAGCCCCGGAATTTAGCCGGGGTTCATTGTTTTTTGTATCCGATAAGTTTTCGATAAATTTCCGATAAATGTACGAGGCTGAGTCAAATGAGCAGTACTACCCTGACGCAATTAGAGCACCACGATGAATTCATTAGCCGCCATATTGGCCCAGGCGCTGATGAACAAAAAGCCATGCTGGCTGAGCTGGGTGTAGATTCTTTAGAAGCATTAACCAAAGACACTGTGCCTGGTGCGATTCTTCGTGAACCGTTCCTGCAAACAGGGGAGCCGCAAACTGAACGCGAAGCTCTGGCTCGTCTTAAAAACATCGCGAAAAAGAACCAAATTTGTACCTCGTACATTGGTATGGGTTACTACGACACCGTAGTGCCGAACGTTATTTTGCGTAACGTGCTGGAAAACCCGGGTTGGTACACCGCGTACACGCCGTATCAGCCGGAAATTGCTCAGGGCCGTTTAGAAGCGCTGCTTAACTTCCAGCAAATGACTATGGACTTAACCGGCCTGGATTTAGCCAGCGCCTCACTGCTGGACGAAGCCACTGCCGCCGCCGAAGCTATGGCGATGGCGAAGCGGGTTTCTAAGAACAAAAAGTCCAACGCGTTTTTCATTGCCGACAACGTTTACACGCAAACCATTGACGTGGTGAAAACCCGTGCCGAATACTTTGGTTTCGACATTATTGTCGGACCGGCGCGTGAAGCCTCTGACCACGATGTGTTTGGCGCACTGTTGCAATACCCGGACAAACAAGGCCAGTTGCACAACATTGAACAGTTAATTGGTGAGTTGCAGGAGAAAAAGGCCATTGTCGCCGTTGCTTCTGACTTAATGAGCCTGTTAATGGTGAAGTCACCGGGCGAAATGGGCGCGGACATGGTGTTCGGTAACGCTCAGCGTTTTGGTGTACCAATGGGCTATGGTGGTCCTCACGCCGCGTTCTTCGCTACCCGCGACAAGTTTAAGCGCTCATTGCCAGGTCGTATTATTGGGGTTTCTAAAGATTCGCGCGGACGCCCTGCATTGCGTATGGCTATGCAGACTCGTGAGCAACACATACGCCGCGAAAAAGCGAACTCAAACATTTGTACCGCGCAGGTGCTGCTGGCGAACATGGCGTCGTTTTACGCTGTGTATCATGGCCCGGAAGGCTTGCGTCGTATTGCCAACCGCATTCACCGTTTAACCGACATTGTCGCGTCAGGTATGCAGGACAAAGGTGTGAAGCTGGTGAACAGCCACTGGTTTGACACCTTAACCTTTGAAATGAAAGAAAACGCCGCAGACGTATTGGCGCGCAGCAAAGCGCTGGGTCTTAACCTACGCGTTGACGGCGAAGGCGTATTTGGTATCAGCCTTGACGAAGCCAAAACGCGTGATGACGTTGAAAACTTATTTGCCGCGCTGTTTGGCGACAACCACGGTTTAGACATCGACGTACTGGACAGCCGTGTTGCTGGCGGTGACGTGGAATCTATCCCTGCTGACTTAGTGCGTACTTCTCAGTATTTACAGCACCCGGTATTTAACGAGTATCACTCTGAAACCGAAATGCTGCGTTACATCAAAAAGCTGGAAAACAAAGACTTAGCCCTGAACCACTCAATGATTTCTCTGGGCTCATGCACCATGAAGCTGAACGCCACCGCCGAGATGATTCCGGTGACCTGGCCTGAGTTTGGTCAGTTGCATCCGTTCTGCCCGGCAGAGCAGGCGGAAGGCTATTACGAGTTGGTTTCTACTTTGTCTGAGTGGTTAATTGATGTAACCGGTTACGACGCTATGTCTATGCAGCCGAACTCCGGTGCGCAGGGCGAGTACGCAGGCCTGCTGGCTATTCAGAAGTACCATGAAAGCCGCGGCGACGGGCACCGCGACATTTGCCTTATTCCGAGCTCTGCACACGGTACCAACCCGGCTTCAGCTCAGATGATGAACATGAAAGTGGTGGTCGTTGACTGTGACAAGCACGGCAACGTGGATATGGACGACTTAAAAGCGAAAGCTGAAGAAGCCGGCGAGAACCTGTCGTGCATTATGGTCACTTACCCGTCTACCCACGGTGTTTATGAAGAAGGCATTAAAGACATTTGTGACCTGGTTCACAGCTATGGCGGTCAGGTTTACATGGACGGCGCCAACATGAACGCACAGGTTGGCGTAACCTCACCGGGTTACATTGGTTCTGACGTATCGCACCTGAACCTGCACAAAACTTTCTGTATTCCGCACGGTGGAGGCGGCCCGGGTATGGGTCCCATTGGCGTGAAGCAGCATTTGGCTGAGTTCCTGCCAAACCACTCCATTGTGAATATTGACGGGCCTAAAGCAGGCAACGGCGCGGTATCTGCTGCGCAGTTTGGTAGTGCCAGCATTCTGACCATTTCATGGATGTACATTGCCATGATGGGCGGACGCGGCTTACGTGAAGCCTCAGAAACCGCTATTTTGAACGCCAACTACCTGGCTGAGAAGCTGAGTGAGCACTTCAAAATCTTGTATCGTGGTCGCAACAACCGTGTTGCGCACGAGTGCATTATCGACTTGCGCCCAATGAAAGACGCTGCCGGCATTGCTGAAATTGATGTAGCTAAGCGCTTGCAGGACTACGGCTTCCATTCGCCAACCATGAGCTTCCCGGTAGCGGGTACCATTATGGTTGAGCCGACCGAGTCTGAGTCTAAGGCTGAGCTGGACCGCTTTATTGAAGCTTTGGTTAGCATTAAAGCCGAAGCCGAGAAAGTAGCCGCCGGTGAATGGCCAAAAGACAACAACCCACTGGTGAATGCACCGCATACGCTAGCCGACATTACCGATGCAGAATGGGACCGACCATACGATAGAAAAACAGCAACCTATCCGGTTGAAGCTGTTGGCTACGACAAATTCTGGCCAACCGTTAACCGTATTGATGATGTATTTGGCGACCGTAACCTGATGTGTTCATGCCCGAGCATTGAAGAGTATCGGTAGATGGGGAGCCTGACGTTCACGTCAGGTTCGATGCATCACTGACATGACTTTGGAGCCCGCTTTTAGCGGGCTTTTTTTATTACTATTAATAGTCCGCTACGCGGTCTGGCGCCTTCTTTCTGCTGACAAGCTTGTCCTGGCCCAACGAAAAAGGTAGAGAATAATTAGTTTGGTACAGGCACTAACTGTCGCTAGCAGTAGTAGAGGCCAACCATCTTCGAGTCCCATGGCAAAAGCAAATGCTATTGTCGACATATCCATAAGCAAAATGAATTGACTCATCTTGATATCTAAAGCGCCGGTACTGCCCAATTTCAGAACTTGGATGATCTGATGAGTATAACCTTGCGCAAGAAAGATGGTAATGACAACAATCATTATCGTCATTAAATGACGTCCTTCATCTTCGTAAGTGCCTGCTGTCAGTCCGAAAAAAGCTCCTGATGCGAGCAGGAAAATCGCTAAAATAAAGAAAGTTAGAGGAGCAGCCGTTTTCCGGTCAAACCATATTTCATACAAAATAACAGCTACTAGCAGAGCCGCAGACAATCTCGGCCAGACAATGAAGTGATTAAAAGGCTCTATTGACATGCCATATACGAAGAAAGAGTAGTAAGCCAAAAAGCTCACGAAAAACTTATTAAGAGAGAGGGCTTCAGTTGATCTTCTATTCAAGTTGCCTTTTTTCCGTGACCAAATTGTCCGTACCTGAGAGAAAACACCAACCAAGCTGACTACAATCAAGATTGAATTCAAAGTCCCAAAGAAGTTGAAAAGCATAATATTTCGATTTAGTTAATTTGTCGACAATATACTCTTTAATTTTGATTATTTTAAATAAAGTTAGGTTATTCTTACTATATTGTCGACAATATTCCGGCTTAAAGTGAATCGCCACTGATTTGATAGACACCTCATAGCCATAGCAATGGAATTCATGGCTACTTTGTAAAACCTGATGGCTCCAAGACTGGTTGGGGGACATATGATGGACAAAATTTCCTCAATAATCAGTTTATTATTGGAATTGAAAAACCTCTAGTGGGAGATGTAAACATGCCAATAGCAGTCTTAAGTAGCGAATGGGCGGTAAGCTCAGGCGATGCGTTATTAGTCGCTTTTAAGGATAAAGCTAATGTTCGTTCGTTTGGCGAACCACTTTGTGGCATGTCGACCGCTAATCGACCTTTCAAGCTAAGTATTGGCTCTAGTTTAAATATTACGACAGCTAAGATGGCAAGTGAGAACGGTACAATATTCGGTGGAAGGATTCCAGTTGATGAATCCTCTAGTCGTCCAGTCGAAGATGTGATTCAGTGAATCAACGAAACTGTCGAATAATGACTCGGGCATGTCCGCGATTCGTTTAAGCACTGACTGTTTAGTGCAAAGAGCGGGTACTCACGTAGACGAAAGTATCGCAAGTAAAATTTTGACGCATCGAGAAGGGTACATAAAAGGGCATCAACTACTAGGGCTAAAGCAGCTCCAAATATAAAAAAGTTCTAATTATTGCAATTAAGCAAAGGTTCAACAGCTATAACTTGACTCTCTGATATATTTTTCAACGAATACCTCCCTAACCTTTGCTCATAGAAACCGAACGAAAAGATGATAGCGAAAAAAAAGTAACGTTTCCTTGCAATTTATTTATGACTTAATTCATAGTGTGAGTTTAGAGCTACTACCTAGTATAGCTCTTCTGATATTAGCATGGGCACATAAATAGACGAGAGAGCTCTGAAAATGCATTTAACAAGCTTTAAAATCGAAAACTACCGTAAATTTGGAAGTAGAAGAAACACTATATTCTTTGTCGAACCTAACGCAATTCGACCTGAAGACGAAAAAGTTGATGCGACGTCTGATGTCGCCGCATCAACGACTTTAATCATTGGGAAAAATAATTCAGGCAAAACAACTATAGCAAACGCTTTAAAGCTTATATGCGAAAACCGACAGCCTCGAGCCGCTGATTTCAATATTAGCTACATAAAAAGCTTATTAGATAGTTATAAAAAGAGTAACTTTAACGTAAAAAACCTACCAGAGCTTTCGTTTACTTTAGTGGCCCATATCGAAACAGGAAGCAATGACTTAATAGCCAACCTAGATGAGTTTGTAACTATAGAAAACAGCGAGAATCCTCAAAAAGAGGTTGAAATATCAGTAAAAATAGTAATATCTGAATCTTTGGCTTACTTAGAAGCAGTTCAAAAGCTAATAAAGTTTTACAAGGAAAAAAAGCTTGAGGAATCGAAACTAATAAGCATGTTCGAAAGTCTCCTAAATCAAGAGTCCGATTTTTTTGACTTTGAAACACACAAAAAAAATCTATTCAAAACTAAGTTACTAAACTCATACGGGCAGGAAAGCAAGAAATTTCAGTTCAAGGACCTTATAAACTTACGAGAAATCAAAGCTAACCGTCACTTAAAAGATGATGTTCTGACGGAGGTATTCAATAAAATAATAAAGTTTCAGTTCGATAACGATAAAGAATCTAAAGACAAGTTAAGTGAAGAAATTGAAAAGGTAAACGAAAATCTAACACAAACTGTCAATGGAAAAAATAAAAATGTATCTAAAGTTTTAAGAGAAATAGAGAACACTAACAAAGTAGATCTAGGTTTAACAGGAAATGTTACATATGAAAGAATAGTCAAAGGATTAATAAAGTATAACTTCTCGGACGATGAGGACTTAATCCCAGAAGAACAGTTTGGACTTGGATATGTAAACTTACTAAATATAATTGGAGAGATAATACATTATATTGATAGTTACAAATCAGGAAGCCAAAATAGCCGAATAAACCTCCTATTCATCGAAGAACCCGAAGCTTTTATGCATCCGCAAATGCAAGAGTTCTTCATAAAAAGAATAGATGCTGCTGTTCAAAGAGCTTTGGAGATTGCAAATGAAAATTCTGATGAAAAGAAGTCTTTAAACTGCCAAATAATAATCACGACTCATTCCTCTCATATAGTAAACAGTAAAATACATAGCTCTAACTCCTTTAACAATATAAATTACTTATCAACAAAAGAAAGAAAAGTTTCTTCTATAAAATTGAATGACAGAGTAATTAAAAATAGAGGACAACAATTCAGTTTCAGTTCAGATGACTTGGTATTTCTGCAAAAGCATATAAAATATAAGGTCTCTGAAATATTTTTCGCTGACGCTGTAGTTTTTGTTGAAGGTGCCACTGAAGAGGCATTATTAAAATTCTACATTGACAATGACCAAGACCTGAGAAATAACTACATCTGTATATTTAACATTAATGGCGCACATGCGCACGTCTACTTTCCTTTAGTAAGAACACTTAAAATTCCCACGTTAGTTATTACCGATATAGATATTAAAAGAAGAGCCTGTGAAATCGGCCAGAAGCATAAAGCCAACAATAGAGATTGTGATTTATGCGGACACAAGAAAGGAGCCAGTGACAATAATAGCCACGATTACAAACAAATTTCCTCATTACAAGGAAGAGAAACAACAAATAATACAATAATAACTTTTAATCAGAATGGAAAAAATCTAGATAACATTAAGTACTATGAACGTGAAAACTTTAAAGTAGTTTTCCAATGCTCAAAGATACATGGTTATTATGCCACTAGCCTTGAAGAGTCTTTTATATTAACTAATTATGATAATTCGATAGTTAACTCTTCACTAGAAAATATCAAGCCTAAAATATATAGTGACATTTTAGGTGAGACAAGGGATAAAAAAAATATTATTAATTCCTCTTATAAGCTTCAGTCAAAGCTAGCGAGAGATAAAAATGAATTTACGAGTGAAATATTATATAGAAGTATAGTTCAAGGCATAGATAAAGCACCAAAATTACCAGATTATATTATGGATGGCTTCAAATGGCTCAAAGAAAAACTTACTCCTTCAAGAAGAACTGAAAAGTAAAGCGAGAATAAAATGACTCAGGATTTAGACGTTAACTACAAACTTATAGAGTGTATTGACCAATTCAAAAGCTTCTACTTTCAAGCGGGGGCAGGAGCCGGAAAAACCCATGCCTTAGTAAATATAATAGATTACATACTGAGAAAAAAATTCTTGCAGCTTAGAAGAAACAACCAAATCGTTTCATGCGTAACTTATACAAACGTAGCTGCTAATGAAATAAAGAACAGAATAGGGAGCTCTGATGTACTAGCGGTGTCTACTATTCATGAAATGCTATGGAATCTGATTCAAAATCATCAGCCTCAACTCATAGAGCTTCACCATCGTAAGATTAAAGATGAGATTCAGTTGATAGAAACAGAGCTATCTAATCCCGACATAAAAAAGCTGATTTTTTACACATCACTAAGCGATGAAGAACGGCGAATTTTGGATACGTTTATATACGAATCTAAGAATACTTACTATCGAACAAGAAACCTTAAGTCGAAAGAGCTAAAAGAGGAGTATAAAATATACTACGAGGAGTTTGGGGAAGAAAATGTAAAAAGATGGTTAAAGAATGTTAGTAATTTTAGACAGTTAGCTAGTAAGATTTACACATTAAAACGACTCAAAGCGTGTAGTCAGAAGATAACGAATAAAGAGCCAGGCTACACACTTGTGGAGTATGATAGCAACTACAATGTAGATAGGCTCTATATAATGAAGTTTAGCCATGATACTCTGCTAGAGTATTCACTTCAGTTGGTCCAAGGCTACCCAGTGCTCAGGCAGCTAATTTTGGATAGATCTCCCTACTTCTTCATTGACGAATATCAAGACACCTCGGAGAATGTTATATCTATTTTGAAATTAATACATGAACACTCAGAAAAGCACAAAAGAGACTGGGTTGTCGGTTATTTCGGAGATTCGTCCCAGAATATTTATGAGGATGGAGTAGGAGGAAACCTTGCCACCCTTCATCAAGGGCTGGTGAGAATAAAGCATGAGTTTAATAGAAGATCACATGAACAAATTATTGGCATTATCAATAAAATTAGAACCGACGGAATAGAACAATCTCGCTTAGATAAATCTAAGTCAAAAGGGTTAGTTGAGTTTTACAAATTAAATAACAAGTCAAGTAAAGAGGAGTTAGAAAGCGTACCCCACTTTTTGGAAGAATATAAAGAGGACCTTAGAAAATCCGCTCCAAAATCTAAGATAACATGCTTGGTTCTAACCAATAAACTAATGTGTCAATTAAATGGGTTTGGAGATATATATGATGCAGTAAGCTCCGCTGACAACATATATTTTGACGATATAAAAAATAAGCTGCTATCTAACGATTTGAATAAGTTACACCCTGTGATTCGATTAATTCTAAGGATAGTGACTAAGTTTAATAATATAAATAATAGCAAGTCTACTTACCATGATATTTTTGAGCGGTCAGTTAAAAATTTGAGTTTTAAATCAGCGAACGAATTAATTAATAATATAAGATCTATAAAACCAAATACCTTACATGACTTAATAAAAAACATGTCGGATCTATATGAATCTCAGAAAGACCATCTTGGCGTTAAAGAATACATAGAGAGCTGTTTAGGACCCGCAAAATCTGATTTGGATACCTATCCGTCTATTGAAAGTATGATAAGAGCTCAGATTCTAGATCTAATGATTGCCCCTACGTTTCCAAGTGATACAAGTATTGATTCTAATAGTAACGAAATCTCCGACGATGAATCAAATGCTATATCTGATGAAGAAATTGATCGAGTGAACTCTATTCTAGGTATTGAGATTGGAAAGTGGCGTATATGGGCTGATTTTGTCAACCAGAAATTAGACAAAGACATTACCTATCGCACTTATCACAGCACTAAAGGTGAGGAATACGAAAATGTTGCAGTAATCATGGGCCACAATTTTGGCGGCAGTCATCAAGGAAAGGGAAAGTTTAAAAAATATTTCGAGTTTATCGCCCTAGACGAGCATAGCTGCATGGAGCGGTTCACAGATGAAGATACCAAGAAGGATATCGAAAATACAAGGCATCTTGTCTATGTAGCATGCTCTAGGGCGGAGAAGAACTTAAAGGTATTGTATATAGATGACACTTCAGATATCGAACAAGGTATAAAATCTATCTTTGGAGAAATAAAGGAGTGGGTTTACCACTAACTTCTATCTCTAAGTTAAAATATTGGCGTTTGGGTTCTACCCAGATTTTACGACACATCCAAAACGAGGCCATATGTGCCCATAAGGAGTGTTTATGAAAAAAACGAAAAAATTACAGCCTAGAGTTTAAACGCGAAGCCGTCGCTCTGAAAAAAAACTGGGGGTGAATTGCTGTCAGGCTGCTATAGAAATCGGTATGAATCCGAATTTACTCAGTTGGTGGAGGCGGGAAGCATAGCCATCCTCTGACGAAGCCTTCAAAGGCTCAGGTAATCATCGCGATGAAGAAGAAAAGCTCGGAGGGTATTGAGGAGCGACTAAGATTGCTTGACCAGTAAATCAATGGCGCTAAAGAAATCTACTAACGTACGCTTGCAAAATACCCAAGGAAAGGGCTGGCTAGAGACCATATTATGGATGCTATGATGTGTTTGTTTATCGCTAATACGCTTGATGGCGAGAGAGGGATACTTCCCGAAATAATTGATAGGGATAGCAAAGGTACTGAAATGGCGATGCATTTTTAGATACCCTCTAAGTAAGAGACAAGATAGGAGGGTCTTACATCCTGTGAGGAGAAATGAAAACAGTGAGTTTGAATAAAGCACAAGAATAAAATTGGCAATAAGGAGGTTGAGATATGGAATTTTGGTTCCCATTCCTTTTCGGGTTTGCTCCGGTTATCGGTTTGGCGCTTTTCTTAAATATTGGAACGAGCAAGAAGCCCTGGAAACTCTTATTTGGCTCATTACTAATTGTTTTACTCGGCTCCAGTTACGCACTAAGTTTTGTTGAGCTTGGGCAACGATATGGACAAGTCATTAATGAGCAAGTAGGTAGTTCACTATTAATTTTTGTTTCAATTATTGGTGGGGCACTCATCAGTTTAGCCCTGAGTGAAATTCGAACTTCCAAGGTTGGTTAGCAGGTAATCGAGAGAAACACCAAACACCAAACACCAAAACCACCAATAGCCCTTTTAAAGATTTTTATCGTTAACCATTAAATTTAAAGTCCATATAAAGTCTTTTATATAAAAACAATTACGTCCTCTAAATAGTCTGCTACACTCTAATTATTAGTTTAAAGCCTATTTAAGGTTCTTTATATGGATTCTGAGCGTGTTTCAGCAATCATTGGTCAGCGAGTCAGGCAGTATCGACTGAACCAGGACTTAACTCAGGAGGACTTAGCTACCTTAGCGAATGTCTCACTGAATGCCGTTAAATCTGCCGAGGGTGGTAAAAGCACCTTACCGACTTATGTCGCCATTCTTCAGGCTTTGGGTCATATCGACAATCTACTGGCCGCATTCCCGGACGAGGGCGTTTCTCCTGTGCAACTACTCAAAAGTAGCACCAAACAGAAGAAACGAGCGAGCGGTAAAACACGTGTGAAACCTGCTGACAATGAGGAGCTGGACTGGTGATTAATACCATTGAAGTTCGCTACAAAGGCGAGCCTGTCGGTGCCTTAAGTTATAACAAGGGCGACACGGCGGCGCGGTTCGAGTACTTATCTGAATTTGTCGAAAAAGACATTCCGCTGGCGCCTTTAACCATGCCCGCCGAGAAAGGAAGAATTTACTCCTTTCCGGGGTTAAATTGGGATACCTTCAGAGGCCTGCCGGGTATGCTGGCGGATTCTTTGCCCGACGACTTTGGTAATGCGGTACTGAACCAATGGGTTGCGCAACAGCCTGATCGCACCGAGCCTCTGAGCCCGCTTGAGCGGCTTCAGTATACCGGCGAGCGGGGGATGGGCGCTCTTGAGTATCACCCTGCGCGTAAGAATCAAACCAACGCAAAAAATAAAGATATAGAGCTTGAGAGCTTAATGAGACTAGCGCAGGAAGTACTGGATGCACGAAAGGGATTTCGTCAGCGAACACACTTTGACGACGCGGCAGACAAAGAAATGATGCAGGCCTTATTAGCGGTTGGCACCAGCGCCGGTGGCGCAAGGCCGAAAGCGGTGCTGGCGTTTAATAAGGACTTTAGTCAGGTTCGTTCAGGGCAGGGGCTTGTGCCCGAAGGCTTTGAGCATTACTTGCTGAAGTTTGACGGAGTAAAGGAGCGCGACCCTTCTCAGCAAACCTTTGGCGACCCGCTCGGTTACGGTGCCATGGAGTATGTGTATTACTTAATGGCCACGCAAGCCGGCATTCATATGATGCCATGCCACCTGCTGGATGAAGGCAACCGACGCCATTTTGTGACCAAGCGCTTTGACAGAATAGGCAATGAGAAAAGGCATATTCAAACGCTTACGGCTATTAAGCACGTGAACTATCATGACATTGGTGCGTTTTCTTATGAAGAGCTGTTTCAGGTTGCCCGCCAGCTAAGGTTGCCACGGGCGGACGCTATAGACTTGTTTCGCCGTATGGTCTTTAACCATGTAGCGACCAACCACGATGATCACTCTAAGAACTTTGGTTTTATGCTGGAGGACAAGCAATGGCGGTTAAGCCCGGCTTACGACGTTGCCTTTAGCTACAAACCCGGAAACCCCTGGGTAGAGCAGCACTGGATGTCTTTAAATGGCAAGCGCAGCGGGCATACTCGTGCTGACTTTTATGCGCTGGCGGACGTTCAGCTCCCGCGGGTAGAGCGCAAAGAAATAGATGCAATTATTGATGGTGTGATAAACGCGGTGTCTCAGTGGCGGGAGTTAGCCACTGAACATGAGGTGCCTAAAGCGCTTGCCGATTCAATAGAGGGTCATCTCAGGCTGAAAGATTTTGCCTGATAGGCGTTTATCGAAAATTGCGCCCAGTGTCGGCTTTTCGATTATTCTGACCATACTGCGTATTCGTTGCCGCTAGGGCAAGTAAATTGAAAGCGTCGACCACCGGGAAAATCAAATATAGGTTTGAGGATTTTACCGCCTGCATCCTCGACACTTTTCAGGCTTTGCTCAAGGTCTTTGCTGTATAAAACCACCAGCGCACTGCCGCTCGACGTTTGAGCAACTAAGTCGGATTGGTAAAAGCCGCCATCAATTCCGGCATTTTGAATAGCAGCGTATTCTGGACCGTAGTCCACAAACTCCCAGCCAAAAGCTTGCTGAAAGAAGCGCTTGGTTGCTTCAAGGCTCCGCGCCGGAAGTTCTATGTAATTAATTTTAGTTAAGTTCATGGTGTGCCTCGCATAGGGCTTTTTGAGAAACGATTTTACCTTTAGTCCTAGTTTAACCTAACGCTCATTTTTATCAGTATTATTGCTCATTTATTGTTGTATCGGCTAATTAACTCATTTAATGTCAGATACATAATAAATAATTAAAGTTAGATATTGCGCACGGGTTATAGCGTAAATGAGCATG
This sequence comes from Idiomarina sp. PL1-037, assembly GCF_034422975.1. Taxonomy (NCBI): domain Bacteria; kingdom Pseudomonadati; phylum Pseudomonadota; class Gammaproteobacteria; order Alteromonadales; family Idiomarinaceae; genus Idiomarina; species Idiomarina sp. PL1-037. Next base: position 2,234,901 of record NZ_CP139873.1, on the reverse strand, counting down.
CGCAGTATATAAATGGTAAGTTTTTGGGAGACATGGATGATTATCAGGAAGATGGAAGAGAAGGACCTTGAAGCTGTAAGTGCAATTTGCAGGGATTCTTTTTCACAGTCTGTTGCAGGCACATTGTCTGATGAGGGGATTACAACCTTTTTGAGTATCGCTGCGCGCGATGCATTCCTCGATAGAATGAAAGGCGATAACTTGATGTTGGTTGCTCAGAACAATGAAAATGTCGAAGGTGTCATCGAGTTAAAGTAAGGTCGCCATGTTGCGATGCTTTTTATTCGTCCGGAATCCCAGAAAAGTGGGATTGGAAGAAAGCTGCTTATATCCGCCTTGAATCATGCGAGAGTTGAAACTGTTACCGTCAGCGCGTCGCTATCTTCAGTGACCGCTTATGAAAATTATGGGTTTGAGTGCAGTGGCGAAGTGGGCGAATCGGCAGGCTTGGTTTATCAGCCTATGGTGCTCAAACTTAACAAGGCAATGCACGCGACAAGCGCGTGATTGCGGCGTTAGTTTCACAAGGAAAGTTTGTGCGAATATTTAAAATTCTTTTATCTGTTTTTATATTGCTTCTTTTTGCGTCTTTTATCTTCTTTAAAAAGGGGGCGATAGCATGCGAAATGATCGGGCAGACACATTTTTCTCAGACTTCAACAAACCTCTATGTTGATGACAGCCTCGACGAAGCACAGAAATCGAACTTGGTAGAAGCAATAGATGATGCAATCGAAAGAGTGTCAAATGTTTATGGTAAGCCTATATCTTCACCAAGAATCATTGCTACAACTAAGAATAAGTACTCCAGTTTTGGCTTTAATCCAACGGGTATGCAAACATCAGGGTTCTTTAGAGAGTGCATATTTCTAGGTCCTAAGGGGCTTAACACGGACGTGATAGCGCATGAATTTGTTCATGCAGAGGTGAGGCACAGAACTGACCTTTTTGCAGAGCTTACGCAATTGCCAGCCTGGTTTATTGAAGGAACAGGTATTAAAGTTGACTATCGCAAACCTTTTTTACTTGAAAATATAGAGATAACAGAGGACGACCTGGCAAAAGTTAAATCCATTTTTTTTCTAAGCGACTTTCCAAATACAAGTGTTAAATACTACCAAGCATCAAGAGTAGCTGTTGAACCAATGCATACTAAAAGTTTGTACTCAGGATTGGAAAGGTTAAACAACGGAGAGAAGTTTGAAGTGGTATTTGGGTTGTGAGACTAACAACGCTACTACGGAAAATTTATTCGCTGAGGCTCCTGTATTTCCGCAGAACGCGGCGTTATATTTCACCAGTAGTCAGCGTTAATGGGTAATTGGGATGGTGCAATATTTCGCAGTATCGGGTGGGTTCTACTTCTCGGGCTGGGCTACGCTTCAGGCTCTAATATTTAGGTTCTATGTGTTTAAATCAAAAAAATATAACAATAGGCTGGAATGAATAGCAAAATAGCGCGCGCCAACAAAGCGTTAGAAGAATCAGGAGTTCTGATCAAACTCAACGCATATTCGCCGGAAGTTGTTAGTACGATATTTGTTTCTCTGGATACGAGAGAAAGCGACATCGATATCGTTTGTACGTACCAGGAACAAGAAGCGTTTATTGAGACATTTGAATCGGCATATTCCGGCTATGAAGCTTACAGCATGCGCCCACGCAAAGATCACGCTTTAGGTCAGTTTCACTGTAACCAATTTTTAATTGAAGTCTATGCGTCAAAAACGCCATTGGAGTCGCAGGCTGCATTTCGCCATTATCAAGTGATGAAACGCCTTGTAAAAATCGGGGGCAATGAGTTCATCGACAGGATACGGCAACTTAAAGAAAGCGGTCTCAAAACAGAACCTGCTATTTGTCGGGTTATGGGAATTCCTGGAGACCCCTACGCTGCAGTTCTTGAACTGGAGAACTGGTCTGAAAAGGAGCTTAACAAGTTGCTTAATTTGGCTCAGGCATCTCTTTAGCCGAGCGTTGGTTCTTCCCACAGATACCTTGCTTGCTTTCAAGTCCTATTGTACTCTTTGATGTACATTAAAAAGTACTGAGGTGATTTCCATGTCAAGGGTTCGAGTAGATGAAGATATCCGCCCTCTGTCTGAATTTCGTGCAGGGGTAGCCACATTCGTAAAGCAGCTTCATGAAACCCGTCGCCCTATGGTGCTGACACAAAGAGGTCGAGGCGTTGCAGTGCTGGTGGATGTTCACGAATATGAGAAGATGCAACAACGTCTGGAAATACTAGAAGAGGTGTACAAGGCGGAAGAACAGATTGCTTCCGGGAATGGTATTTCGCATGAAGATGCGAAGGCTCGGGTTTTGAGTAGGCTTGCTCAATGAAGATTATCTGGTCCCCGCTTGCGCTGGAGCGTGTAGAGGACATTGCTTGGTATATTGCAGAAGATAATCCGGCGGCTGCGGTACATTGGGTTGATGATTTATTTGCCACGGTTGAGCGGTTAGCTGATTTTCCTAAAAGTGGACGCATGGTTCCTGAGGTGGGCTCATCTCGCATCAGGGAGCTGATATTTGGATCGTATCGGGTTATTTACAGCATCAAAGATCAGGTTGATGTTCTGACTGTGCGTCGTAGTAGTCAGCTATTGCGAATGTCCGAGCTTGGTGAGGAGTAAATGGGATGAAAATCGACGATATTGGCTCTAACTCCGATTACGCGGAAGAAGCGTTTACCTTTGAACAAACTGGCGAGTTATCCGGTGACGTTGTACTTGAGTTTGGCGCGCCCTGGTGTGGACATTGTCAGGCGGCAAGTTCTGCGATAAAAGAAGCAGTAACTGAATATTCAGGGCTACGTCATATTAAAATATACGACGGCAAGGGCAAACCACTGGGACGTGCGTTCAAGGTAAAGCTTTGGCCGACTTTGATACTCCTGCACAATGGCAATGAAGTGGCTCGTTTAGTGAGGCCATTAAAGACTGATGAGGTTCGTGAATTCATTTCGAATATGTGATTTATATACATATCATATATTCAGGAGCTGCTATGGGAATTGTCAAAATTGACGACGAACTGCATGGGGAAATTCGCAAGGCTAGTTCGGTTATGGTTCGCTCTATTAAAGAACGGGGGAGCACTTTCTAAATTGGCTCCCCCAGGAGCATGGTTGCGGCCGTATTCTGAACCACAGCGGACCCTTTTTGGGTGCTTACATCAGTTTGTTGTGAAACGTCGTAGGCGATGCTTGCACCTTCTCTTACCTGAGCTTCCCGTTCCATTTGGTCGGTGACCACGCTGGCAAATTTCACAACCCTATTATGAAACGACTAATAATTTTGACAGCTCTGGCCTCTTTATTGCTCGCTGGTTGCGGGCATTACAACTATGCCGTAAAGCGGGATGGGTCACCTGTTCCCTATAAAAATAAGTATGCTGACAATGATGGCAACCAGTACGAGTTTTACAGCACTCGTTATAAAGTAAACGCAGGCAGTCGATTTAGCGATTTGGTCGAGATTACGCATTTGAACGATGTGTACAATAGTCATTAAGGAACGCCGGAATCGACCTGGAGAAAATCATTTTTAAGCTTCAATTTGAGTGATGAGTCCGGCGTAGAGGTGATACCCGAGTCGGTGCTTCTGGAGCACTACTCCGAATCTGGTGAGCTTTTCAAACCGTTAAAGGTTGAGTCGACGGTATCTAAATGCGCGGGTAAGTTGGGGGCCGGGAGTCTGTCGTTCTGCACTACGAAAAAGGCATGCCTGAAAAGCTCCTGGAAAAAGTCAGTTTTAAGCTCATCATTAATGGAAAAGAAAAGACGGTGTCTTATACGCTTCCACTGGAGTACAAATATCAATATTCGTTTAGGGATGTCATGATGGGAGTTTAAGCAACAGCTTAACTTCGAGCCCTTCCGGTTGATTACGTAAGTTAATGCTACCGCCGTGAGCTTCAACAATATCTCGGCACAGTGTTAAGCCAATGCCTGAGCCGTTGACTTTAGTGCTGTAAAAGGGGATGAGAGCATGTTCAAGTTGCTGGCGGTGAATTGACTGGATGCGGGAACTCTGTTCAAAACTCAGCTTATCGCGAGCCTGTTAGGCATTTATCATGCGACTGTAAGATCAAGCTTCTGAACCTTATCTAAACTTAAGTTTTTTCCAGCATGCCATAAATCGTACGCATCCTGCATCGCTAGCCAACTCTCCGGGCTTCTGCCTAAAGCTTTCGATAAACGCAACGCCATTTCAGGGCTTATGCCACTTTGGCATTTTAAAACTCTGTTTAAAGTGGATGGAGAAACATTTAACTTTGTAGCTAAATACCGGCAACTCAAGCCAAAAGGCTGCATATAGGTTGCTAGAATAAATTCACCTGGGTGAGCGGGGTCAAACATAATAGACATCAGTGATAAGTTTTGATCATGAGCTCTTAGTGTAGCGTGTTGCGCAACGTTGTCAATTTGTGGTTTCTTTGTATTTTTTGCATACGCACCGTGTCTAAAAGCTTATTCACCCTCCACAACCTCCCTAATTAGTAAAAAGCTGGCAAAGCGTGGTACACCATTATTGGTGTAGCCGTGGTACTTATAGGTAATAATACTGCCGACAGGCGGAGGGTTTGCGCGTTCAGCGTCGGTGAATCCGGTGCCAATAGAAAACTCAATGCCTTGCTGATTACGCACGCGCAGCGCACCGAGCATATCTGTATATTTGCCTTTGCCCGGTAAATGCGCAATTACCTCGGCCTCTTCGTCGAAATAGGGTTTTAATTTTAATAAAGCGTCACTTCTGCCGGATTGATGAAGCGCTGTAGCTAAGTGCAGCATCAGGCCTTCTGCACCATGCTCAACCATAGCTTTCAGGTGTTCGCTTAACTCATGATTGGAATGAAACCGCTGTTGTTGTACTGCTTTAATATGTTCAGCGTTTACTTGATCAATTAACTTTGAGTAGTTTTTGTATCGTTCCTCAAAAGGTAGCTGGGCGTCAGGCATATCAAACACCATATACTTCACTTGCCGCCAACGGCTGTGCTTTGGTTTTTGGGTGCGCACAATAGAGCTTAGCACCTCAAAGTTTTGACGTTTTGTCCACAGTTCACCGTCAAGCCAAACGGCGGGTAGTGGTGCAGTAAACCATTCCGGAGCCGATATCAGGTTGCCTTGTCGGGTCAGTAGTTGCGAGCCTGTCCAAATGGCCCGGATACCATCGTATTTTTCACTTACTAAGTAATTGCTAATGGGAATGGTTGTGTCCTTTTCATACACTTTTGCCAGTTGGGTTTGCGTTGCAGTCTGCAACGCGGCTGCGGGGAAGGTACAAAAGGCAGCGATAAAAAATACCACTAAATAAACAAGATGAACTCTAGAGAGTTTTGGCATCCTTGCCTCTTATTTTGGACTGAGTTGCAGCGCGTCTGCGCCTAGTGTCATAAAGAGACTAGCATTGCTTACTAAAGTTGGCAGCGTGGCAATGTCGTATTATGAACTAAGCGAAATGGCTATTGTTTTTACAATGCAGAGACAGCCAGAAAAGACAGAAGTGCGGCCATGCAGGGAAACAGCAAAAACCACTGCGGGCGCAGTAATATACCGAGCGCTGTGCTGACATAAAACAACAGCCATAATGCCCATTGTTGCTCTGTAAAAATACCCGCTAGCAGGATAAGCAACACGCCTGCCAGCGCTTTAATAAAAGCATAAATCATGCTTTTACCCAGCTGTACTGACTGGCTCTCCGGCAAACAGCCCAGATACAAGTGATAGTGTTTTCTAAGAGCCTGAGTTCCGAATAAACTACTTGCTAATAACAGTGCACTGACAAAGCTGACCAGGTTTAGAAGGTATGGCTGCGTTTCGGGTGCTATTTGAGAAACGCTAAGGCGAGTGATGGCTATGAGCAGCAGCAAAGTCACCAGTCTTAACTTCTCGCCGTTGGGGGAGGCGATGTCGGCTTGTAAAAGCTGCCGAAACAGTCCTTTCGGCCATTTCCCGAGTGTTATTGAGAAGCTTGGTATAAAACGCTCAACCAGAATTGCGGCGCTCCACAGTATCAGCCACTCGGGTTTGGTTAATTCCCAGGGTAATGCAAAAGCAAGAAATGGAAAAAGCAGTAAGCTAAACCAGGGGAGTCTGTTGTTAACGGCAAAAAAACCGTAATAAGCAGCGATGACCACGACACCCGTTAACGGGATAAGCTCATACCAAAGCTGGTCGTCGCCGGATAGGAGTCTGCCGCTTTGCTGAAATAAAACAATAAGCAGCAGTATTAATGGCCCGAGTATAAAAAAGTTTGCTCCGTACAGTATTAACCCCAGATTACTGAAGGATTTGACGAGCGGCTTGGTCGGTAACGAGTTGATATAAAGCTGATAGTGGGTGGCGCAAATACCGTCCCGCTGAAAACTCATCCAGCTATACAGTAATAATAAATAGCCCCATAGGGTGTTCAGATAAACCGATGCGCTGGTTTCCGGGCTGGCCATAATGCCTATCGACAAAAGCGGCAGCATAATAAGTGCCGGCAGGGCGAGAGGAAACAATGCCACCAGTCCCATGCTAATTTGTCTCAGGCTGTCCAACCACTGCTTCAGAGACTCATGGTAAATTCTGATTCGAAATAACCAGTAACTCACACCGCACCATCAATGATATTTTCCAGAGCGATGTACTGCACGTCGGTATTGTCCGCAAATACAACCTCATGGCTGGCGACAATAATCTGACCCGGATAATTGCTCAAAACTTTTTCCAGTACCGCGCGGGTTTGGTCATCAAGTCCATTACCGGGTTCATCCAGTAGTAGTAACTCCGGCTGGTGCATCAAGGCGGTAATTAAACTCAGCTTTTTATAATTACCCAGCGAGAGGTTTGACACTTTGGTTGCCAGGTACGGCTCCAGCCCAAACTCGCTAATCCAGTTGCTAGCAGGGCAGTTAAATTGCAGCGCGTGAAATTTAAGTAACTCCTTCACCGTCATAAATGCTGGCAAGGCAATCTTGCTGGCGCTTATGCCTATGTTCTTTTTACTACTTGCCAGAAGAACATTTTGCTTCTGGTAGGTAACTTCCCCTTCTCGCGGGGAGATAAGCCCTGCCGCTAATAAAAGCAGAGTGGTTTTGCCAATGCCATTGGGGCCGGTAATGCAAACGCGGGGCGCATCAACAGTTAAGGATAAATGACGGAAAATACACCGATGCCCGTTAAACTGACTGACCTTGTGGAAAACTAACAACTGCTGAGGTTCCTTATCTGATGAATGGTTTATGTTTTTGTTATAGAGACTTAACTTTATACCATTGATGACCAGCGGGGAAAATAAGTCTTAGGCATTTGCAAACCGCTTTTCGCATTACATTATGAGTCAAATACGCAAAAACAGCGTATAAGAAGGTGTAATTCGCAAAACGGTGGTTGTAATGTCAGAGCAAAGTTCGAAATTGGTGATTTTCTTCGATGGTGGATGTCCGTTGTGCGTGAAAGAAATGCGGCATTTAAGGAAACTGGATGAACAAAGAAAGATTCAGTTTGAAAACATTAACGAGCCGGATTTTAATCAGCGTTACCCTGCGGTAGACGTTGCTAAGGCTAACCAGTATTTACACGGGCAGACCCGTTCCGGTGAAATGATTTATGGTCTGGATGTAACCTATGCGGCCTGGTCGCAGGTGGGGAAAGGCTGGATGATCGCGCCTTTACGCTGGCCTGTCATTCGGTGGTTTGCCGATAAAGCCTACTTATTTTTCGCGCGTTACCGCAACCGCATTTCCAAGCTATTAACAGGTAAAGAACGCTGCTCGCAGTGCTCGATTGACTGATGTACTCTAGCTGGAAAAATGATAACAAGAGTACTTTCAATATGAAAAAACAATATCTGGCATTATTGTTGGCGCCAATAATGAGCGTGGCAGCCGATGATCCACCAAAAAAAGTTAGTGCACAAGAGTTTGTGAATTTACAGCAGGGAGAAACCGCCCATGAAGGCTTTCGCCGTGCTCACGCAAAAGGTATTTGCCTTAGTGGTGAGTTTCGTTCAAACGGACAGTTAGCCAGCTATTCAAAAACGACACTATTTGAAACGGGTTCCATGCCTTTTATCGGGCGTTTTTCTGTTGCAGGGAATAATCCAACAGCGCCTGACTTAAAAGCACCGGTAAGGAGTTTAGCTCTGAGCTTTGCCATGAGTTCGACCGAGCAATGGCGTATTGCAATGAATACGCCGCCAGTTATGGCGGTTAAAGATCCGCATACTTTTTATCAGCAAATTCAGGCGATTCAGGCCGGCCCTAAAGCAATACAAGCATTTTTTGCCGAACACCCTGAGAGCCGCGACTTTTTAAACTGGAAAGCCCAATACCAACCCAGCGGAAGTTTTGCTGCTGAGACTTATAACAGCATTAACGCGTTTTATTTGGTGAATTCAAACGGTGAAAAGCAAGCCGTACGCTGGACTATGCAACCGACGGTTTCAGTTTCTGCTGACAACTTAGAGGGTGTGGATGCTCTGCACGACGAAATTACCAACCGGGTAGCGGAAGACAATGTCGTTTTTGACTGGGTTTTTACTTTGGCAAATGGAGAAGATGACGAGAACAATCCAGCAAAGGCATGGCCGGACAGACGTGAGCAGATTACGGCGGGGCAAATTGTTATTACCGGGGTAACGCCGCAGTTACAGGGCGAATGCCATAGTATAAATTACGACCCACTGGTGCTGCCAACCGGTATTGAAGCAACCCGTGACCCCATACTCCGTGCCAGGTCTGCTGCTTATGCTGAGTCTTATAGGCGCAGAGCAAAAGAAGCGTTAATGGGCGAGCTGGAGGAGCAGGGTAATGAGTAACACACAACAGTTTTCCTTGTCGATGCGGCTGTTTCACTGGGCCATGGCGGCTTTGGTTATTTCTATGCTGGCGGCTGGTTTATTGATGGTTCGCTCTTTGGAGCCTTGGCAGTTAAGCATTTTAACCGTGCACAAAGCCTTTGGTGTTGTGGCTGCCGTACTGGTTATTGCGCGTTTAGTTAATCGTTTGTTCCATCAAATTCCGGCATTACCCGGTGACTTATCAAGCTTGCAGACATTTGTCGCCAAGGCTTCTCACTGGCTGCTTTATTTGCTGTTGTTCGCCATGCCAATTTCAGGGTACTTAATGCAGTACTTTGCCGGGCGGCCAATTGATGTATTTGGCTGGTTCCGCTTACCGGCGGCGCTTACTGTCGATATTGAGAACTATGCTGTATTCCGGGAACTGCACGGCTGGCTGGCAATAGCACTTATGGCATTGGTTGCTTTGCACGTTGCTGCGGCCTTGCATCATCACTTTATCCGCAAGGACAAGGTTCTGAAAAGTATGCTTTAGTAGGTTATTGCCTAACGCTGTTTATATTGTGTTGGGCAGTAGCCGCGCGACACTCCCGCGGGGCGTAGTTTTCGATGTTTGGTATTGCGCCCCGACACACGTTCTCGCCACAAGCGGAAACTGCCGGGCTTAAGTTGCGAACGCATAAACTTCACAACCTGCTTTTCCTGTAGGCCAAATTGTTCTTCAATAGCTTCAAATGGCGTGCGGTCTTCCCACGCCATTTCTATAACGCGCGATACTTCAGATTCAGTCAGATTCATAAACAGGCTACTTAGTTGTTTTTATTCAATTACGTTAGCCTTTGTGAATCAGATCTTCACAGCTACACCTGCTCTATTCTATAAACCGTAAAGATGGCCTGCGTATCTTTATTTTAAGATGTGTTGTACTAGGCTTAATAGTAGAGAAAGCGAAACTCACTGACATTTTAACGATTAAGGAGGCTTTATGACTGGGCCAATGAATCCGAAAATTAAAAAAGACGAGCAGGATCTTAGCGAAGAAGAAAAGCGGAAGCTGCAGTCGCAGCAGGACAAAGAAAACCAGAGCCGTGAAGACCACAGTCGGCCAAATTCAACTCATGACACTCACTCGCAGAAAGATAAGCAGATAGCCCCGGAGCAACGTGGCCGGGACTCTCAGTAATTATCGTCTGATTGAGAAAGGAGGGAACCATGCCAGACGTTTGGCGCGACAAAGACGAGCGTATGTATCAGCATATTAAGCAGTCACAGCTGGATGACGGAAAGAGTGAAGACGAAGCAGAGGAAATTGCCAGTCGCACTGTGAATAAGCAGCGACGCGAGGAGGGGGTTACCGATAACACCACTACTCAGGGGACAGGTAATCCCAATACTCGGCTGGAGGAGCGCACCAAAGATGAGCTATACAATAGAGCGCAGCAGCTTAATATTGATAACCGCAGCCAAATGAGTAAAGAAGAATTGATTGAGGCTATAAGGCAAAAGCAGTAAGGGATTAAAGCTGACGAATGTCTGTTTTGGTGGTTTAATATAGCCACCAGTTTGGGAAATAAAGCAGTCAAATTGTCATGGCCGACACGCAGTACATAACCAAAAATCGTCTCTCTCAGGAAGTGAATAAAGCCCGCGTATGGGTCGCTATTATTGGCGCACCTATTGCGGGCTTTTTAATGTACAAATTACCAAACTTCTGGTGGGTTGTCGGATTAATTTACCTCTTCAGTATTATTGGGGCGGCATCTACTAAGCGTTCGGGTGCCAGAGGCGAATTAAAAACACTGAAGCTGCTAAAAAAGCTCCCCGATAGCTATGTGCTGTTTAATCAGGTCGACGTACCCAATTCGCGAGCAAAACGCGGCTTCACGGAGCTGGATTTAATCGTGGTGGGCCCTAACGGTGTGTTTGTTGTGGAAGTAAAAAACAACAACTCTAAAGTAACGGGAGATGAGCAATCTTCTAATTGGGTAGCCCATAAAGTAGGGCGCAAAGGTGGCCGGTATACAGCCAAAGTTCGAAATCCAATAAAGCAGTTAAAAAAGCAAATACATGTATTGGCAGAGCATTTGAAGAAAAACCGCGCATCTACCTGGATAGACGGCGTTGTGTTTTTCTCACACCGCAGCGCTCGGGTTAAATTGTCTTCACCACCCAGCGTGCCAGTGATTGAACGTAAAGGGCTGGTCGAGTATATTTTGAACTATCAGCCCAAGCGGGCACCGTTAAATGTTGAGAAAGTCGTCCAACAATTAATAGAACTTAAGCAAATGACGAGCTGAAGGATGTATAAAGAACAAACCCTTAGGGCGAGGCTGGCCCGGAAAATCAAAGGCATTCCTGCCTGGCTCTGGTTATTAACCATCTACCTTAGTTACTTTACGCTCTTGCACTTTATCGGCCAGGGATTTGCAGTTTTGTTCGTAGCCGCAATCGTTGCCTCTGCGTCGCTTATTAGCTCCAGAGATCGAGAGCAGAATAAAGTTAAAAATATCATGACTTTGTTAGATGTGAATGGTGACAAGTTACGTGTTGGTTTGGAACAAGTCCCCAATAAAAAACTGAAACGCGTAGCGGTGGGCGAGTACGACGAGGAATACGCTATTTTACAGTTCCCTTTTAATTAGCAAGTCTCGAGTGACCATCTATTCCCCATTCAGCAGCTCAATTCAGTCCGCGAATTTTTCAAAACGCATTACCCTCAAGTTGAATTGATCACCTAATTCTTCACACGTTTGCCATCAATTGTTAACAAAATAGTAACAAAGTTCTTTTAATGTGACTTGGTGTGTGGTACTTATGAGTTGTGGTTTTTTTGTTAACAAACAGATTAACTGCAGCGCTAATACCATAATTAAAAAAGTTGTATCAAAAAAGCAGAGGGTCATAACATGGATCATTCAGAAGAACTGCAAAAGGTTAATGACAAGTCTGGTAAGGGTCGCGCGGCAAAACGTAAATGGCGTGAAATAGAACAACTAAAAGAGAAGTACCGGTTGCGGGAAGAACTCTCTGATATGGATTACTCGCTTGAACTCGATTTAGAAGAAATCGAACTATAAAAAGAACGCCGTCTGGGTTACCTCAGACGGCGTTTTGCTTTTGGGCTTACTGCTCTTGTTTTTAGAAAGAGCTTAGCGAATTTGTGCCAGCATTTGTTTTAATGCTTTTGGCGCACCGGCTGCTATGTTGCCTGACTGAATGTAGTTGTGGCCACCCTGAAAGTCACTGACTATGCCACCGGCTTCGCGAACCAATAATTCGCCAGCCAACATATCCCAGGGCTTAAGACCCATTTCCCAGAAGGCGTCGTGGCGTGCTGCTGCAACGTAAGCTAAATCCAGTGCTGCTGCGCCTGCGCGACGAACATCGGCACAGTGCTCAAATAACTTGCTGAACATTTCCAAATATTCGGGCGTCCGGTTTTTCATTTTGAACGGGAAGCCTGTTGCTAGAATAGCGCCTTTTAATTCCACTTTAGGTGAAATACGTAAACGACGACCATTTAGCTGTGCACCGGCGCCGCGGGTAGCGGTGAATAACTCTTCGCGCATAGGATCGTAAACAACGGCCTGTTGAACAGAACCTTTGTGAAGTAACGCTATGGAGATACAAAAATGAGGGATACCGCGCATGTAATTGGTCGTGCCGTCTAGCGGATCAATAACCCACTGGAAGTCGTTTTCTTTTCCAGCCTGAGTACCGCTTTCTTCTGCGATGATGCCGTGATCAGGGTAAGACTTTTTAATGGTGTTGATAATAGCCTGCTCTGCGGCTTTATCCATATCAGTAACCCAGTCGTTCAAACCTTTTGATTCGGCTTCAACAGGACTGCCCTGGTCGAAATTTTTAACTAAAATTTTGCCGGCCGCACGCGCTGCGCGCACCGCAATATTTAACATCGGATGCATACCAATTACCTGTGCTGTAAAAGAACAATTTTCGGTCGCGGATCATACCAGTGTTACGGTATCATGCCAAACTTTTCCATAAGCCGAGAAAAACTCAAGGGAAACGCCATGCTTGATAACATTCGTATTGTTCTGGTGAATACGTCTCATACCGGAAACATAGGCTCTGTCGCCCGTGCCATGAAAACTATGGGGTTGTCCAAATTGACCTTAGTGGATCCTGTGCAGGAGCCTGACAGTCACGCATCGGCGTTGGCTGCTGGTGCAACTGATATTTTGGCGTCGGCGATTATTGTGGATACTCTGCAGGAAGCCATAGCCGACTGTGGTCTGGTTATTGCCACCAGTGCCCGGAATCGGACCTTAGACTGGCCGTTGTTAGGTCCGCGGGAATGTGCGGCAAAAGTATTGGAGGAGACCAGTCAGCATCAGGTTGCTCTGGTTTTTGGCCGTGAAAACAGTGGGTTAACCAACGAAGAGCTACAACAAAGTCAGTTTCACTTACACATACCGACTAACCCCGATTACAGTTCACTGAACCTGGCTATGGCGGTGCAGACGGTGAGTTATGAGCTCCGTATGCAGTGGCTTGAATCGAAACAACGCGCCCCGGAAAACTTACCGGAATACCCACGCGCTGAAGATTTAGAACGATTCTATGAGCATCTTGAAAAAACTCTGGGGCAAACCGGATTTATCGTTCGTGAGCACCCCGGACAAGTCATGACGAAATTGCGTCGTCTATTTAACCGCGCCCGCCCGGAAGAAAATGAAATTAATATTTTACGCGGTATCTTAGCCTCTGTGGACAAATCAACGGGCAATACTTGACTAAAATAGTCGGGAATGTAGAATCTCAATACATTAACGATGAATTAAACAGCAGAGGAAACCACCATGCGCCTGACGTCAAAAGGTCGATACGCAGTAACAGCTATGCTGGACGTTGCGCTTTTTACGGCAAATGGTCCGGTGCCGTTAGCGGATATTTCTGAACGTCAGGGAATATCCCTGTCGTATTTAGAGCAGTTGTTTTCGCGCTTACGTAAGCATGGGCTGGTGGACAGTGTGCGAGGTCCGGGTGGTGGCTATCGTCTGGGGTGTGGCGCAAATGATATCTCTGTTGGTGCCGTCATTCATGCGGTTGACGAGTCGATTGATGCAACACGTTGTCAGGGAAAAGCTAACTGTCAGGGCGGGGAACGTTGTCTGACCCATTCTTTGTGGGAAGGGTTAAGCGACAGAATATCCGACTTTCTGGACGGTATTACGCTGGCTGAGTTGATGAAGAAACAGGACGTGGGTGATGTTCTGAATAGACAGAACTCGTTGCATAACCACAGTGAAGAAGAGATTAAGTTAAACTCTCACCTATAATATTGCCTTTAAGTTGTCAGGAGCAAGCAAGTGTCTAAGTTACCCCTTTATTTTGATTATGCTGCAACCACGCCAGTCGATCCTGTTGTAGCAGAAAAAATGATGGGTTGTTTAATGCAGGACGGCTTGTTTGGTAACCCGGCATCGCGTTCGCATAAGTACGGCTGGCAGGCAGAAGAAGCTGTCGATATAGCCCGAAATCAGGTTGCTGACCTTATTAATGCCGACTCGCGCGAAATTGTTTTTACCTCAGGTGCTACAGAATCAGATAACCTTGCCATAAAAGGCGCAGCTCAATACTACTCCGCTAAAGGCAAGCACATTATTACGCTTAAAACCGAGCATAAAGCGGTATTAGATACCTGCGCGCAGTTGGAAAAAGAAGGCTTTGAAGTGACTTATCTGGATGTCGGAACAGACGGGTTGCTCGATATGGATATGTTTCGCTCAGCCTTACGCGAAGATACGGTGTTAGTGAGCGTAATGCTGGTTAATAACGAAATTGGCGTGCTTCAGGATACAAGCACTATAGGTCACTTGTGCCGTGAAAATGGCACAGTATTTCATGTCGATGCCGCTCAGGCGTCCGGCAAAGTGCCAATGGATATGGCGGAATTACCGGTCGATTTAATGTCACTTTCTGCGCACAAGATGTATGGCCCCAAGGGTATTGGCGCATTGTATGTACGCCGCACTCCGCGGGTTCGGCTGCTTGCGCAAATGCATGGCGGGGGGCACGAACGAGGCATGCGTTCAGGCACTTTACCAACACACCAGATTGTCGGCATGGGTGTTGCTGCAGAGCTTGTTCTTAGCGAGCTGGATCTTGAGCCTGCGCGAGTGGAAAACCTCCGTCAGCGTTTATGGAAGGGGGTTAGCCAGTTAGAAGGTGTAACCTTGAATGGCTCTGACCAGCAACGGGTACCGCATATTACTAACATCAGTTTTGCCGGGGTAGATGGCGAATTGCTGCTAATGGCGTTAAAAGATCTCGCGCTTTCGTCTGGCTCAGCTTGCACATCGGCTAGCGTCGAGCCTTCGTATGTTCTCAGTGCTTTAGGGGTTGGGCATGAGCTGGCAATGAGTTCACTGCGCTTTAGCATTGGCCGTTATACTTCCGAAGAAGACATTGATAGTGCGATAGAACTTATCCACCGCACTGTAGGTACTTTGCGAGGCGCTGCTTAGTCTTTCAGCAAGCCGGCAAAGGTTTTACGGAATTTAGCCAGCTTCGGTGAAATTACCGCCTGACAATAGGGGTTTTCCGGGTTTCTGGCGTAGTAGTTTTCGTGATAATCCTCGGCCGGATAAAACGTTCCCAGCTCAGTTACTTCTGTTGCGATAGGAGCAGCAAAAGCGTCATCAGCTTCCAACTCTGCAATAATGTCTTCGGCTTCGCGTTTTTGCGCGTCGTTATGATAGAAAATTGATGTGCGATATTGAGTACCGACATCGTTGCCCTGACGATTCACCTGAGTTGGATCGTGCAGAGTGAAAAAGATTTCTAAGATTTGACGGTAAGAGATCTGCTCTGGATCGTATTGGAGTTGCGCGACTTCGGCATGTCCCGTTTCGCCACTGCAAACCTGCTCGTAGGTTGGGTCAGTTGTATGACCGCCAGTGTAACCTGACTTAACCGACTGAATGCCTTTTACCTGAAGGAAGGCTGACTCAACACACCAGAAGCAACCACCACCGAGAGTGGCTTGTTCGTATTCATTGTTCGCCATGTCAGAACTCCTTATTGTCAAATAGACGTCTATATGGCTATATAGGTTCTTTCATCCTAGCTGAGAATGAATAAAAAAACAATCACTGGGTATTCGATTTCTGCGTCTATCTCACGTATAATCCGCGCGACTAACTTATCCCTTAATTTTATTGGAGTTTATAACCATGGCTTTAGAGCGCACTTTATCAATTATCAAGCCTGATGCAGTTGCAAAAAACTTAATCGGCGCTATCTACAACCGTTTTGAATCTGCGGGTCTTCGCATTGTTGGTGCTAAAATGATGCACTTAAGCAAAGAACAGGCAGAAGGCTTCTACGCAGAACACAAAGAACGTCCTTTTTTTGGTGCTTTGGTTGAATTCATGACTTCAGGCCCTATCGTTGTTCAGGTTCTCGAAGGTGAAGACGCTGTACGTAAAAACCGCGACATCATGGGTGCTACGAATCCTGCAGAAGCACTGGCAGGAACGATTCGTGCAGACTACGCTGAAACTATAGACGAAAATGCGGTACACGGTTCAGATGCAACTGAATCTGCAGCACGTGAAATCTCTTATTTCTTCAGCGACGAAGAAGTTTGCCAGCGTACTCGCTAAGACTGTATTTGAATGTAGCCTGATGTTCTTAGGTAGCCTGACGTTTATGTCAGGTGAGATCCTGACATAAACGTCAGGCTACAAAAATGTCGAGGCACATCAGAAAACCGGAGCTTTATGACCAACGCAATAGATAAAAAAGTGAACTTGCTCGACCTGAATCGTGAAGGAATTAAAGAGTTCTTTCGTGAGATGGGTGAGAAACCATTTCGTGCTGAACAAGTAATGAAGTGGCTGTATCACTTTTGTGTCGATGACTTTGATGAGATGACGAATCTTAATAAAGCGTTGCGTGAAAAGCTCAAGCAAGTCGCTGAAATACGCGCGCCTGAAGTTCGTGAACAGCAGCAGTCATCGGACGGTACGATTAAGTTCGCAATGACCTTGTTCGACGGCCAGGACGTGGAAACAGTGTGGATCCCCGAGGGTGATCGCGCTACTTTGTGTGTGTCCTCTCAGGTTGGTTGTGCATTAGAGTGTACTTTCTGCTCAACCGGGGCTCAGGGCTTTAACCGTAACCTCAGTGTGGCGGAAATCATCGGCCAGGTATGGCGGGTGAACCAGCTGCTAGGGGCTTATGGAAAAACCGGAATTAAACCCGTAACGAACGTGGTCATGATGGGCATGGGCGAACCTTTGCTTAATTTAAACAATGTTGTTCCGGCAATGGAGTTAATGTTGGATGACCTGGGTTTCGGTTTATCCAAACGCCGCGTTACTTTAAGTACTTCAGGTGTTGTTCCTGCGTTGGAAAAATTGCGCGAACGCATCGATGTGATGTTGGCTATTTCGTTGCACGCACCAGACGATGAGCTGCGCAACGAAATTGTACCTATTAATAAGAAGTACAATATTGAAGAATTTCTGGCATCCAGCCGTCGTTATGTTGAGCAGTCAAAAGCTCAGCGTAAAGTAACGGTAGAGTATGTCATGCTGGACCATGTTAATGACTCAACCGATCAGGCACATGCGCTGGCAAAAACCTTAAAAGATACCCCGAGTAAAATTAACCTTATTCCATTTAATCCTTTCCCGGGTTCGGATTACGGACGCTCTAGTAACTCGCGGATTGACCGTTTTGCCAAAGTACTTATGGAGTACGGTTTGACGGTAATGGTACGGAAAACTCGTGGGGATGATATCGATGCAGCTTGCGGGCAATTAGTGGGCGATGTCATCGATCGTACAAAACGTATATTGAAACGTCAGCAGCAACAGCGTGGTGGAGAGGCAATAGCTGTAAAGACCACGTAAATTTACAGAGTCGCAGGCACAAGGAGTGTGATAATGCGAACCGCTTTATTATTGATAGCCGCAGCGCTATATGGTTGTACCGCTAACCCTGAACAGTCGGTATCTGTGGGTAATGATGTACGGTTGCAGCTTGGACTTGCTTATTTGACGCAGGGCAAATTGAAGCTTGCGTATCCGCATTTGCAAACCGCATTGACGAACAATCCCCGGTCTCTGAATGCCAATCTTGCCCTCGGGCAATGGTATTTAGCGACAAATGACGTTGATTCAGCTTTGTCACTTTACCAACAGACATTATCATGGCAACCTATGAGCGGTGCATTGTACAATAACTATGCGGTTGCACTGTGTGTGGCTGGTGACTGGAAAAAAGCACTCAGGTATTTTGATAAAGTGGCATTGGATCCAGCGTATCCACATCATGCCAGAGCTGAGGCTAATAGAGCCGAATGTTTGGCCCGGCTAAGTCACGACGCAGTTCAACCATAACAGGGAAACCCCTTACAATCATGACTGCTGAAAACGAATCAACACAAGATAATAACAAGCCAGAACCGGAAGCGGCACAAGAAACAAAGCAAAAGCCGAGTAAAAGTCCTGGTGAAATTCTGAGAGAAGCCCGTGAAGCTAAAGGTTTAGAGCAGCGCGAGGTTGCAGACCAGTTGCGTTTGCGAAAGCAGATTATTGAGTTGCTGGAAGCCGATGAGTATTCAACTTTTTCGACGGCAACCTTTATTAAAGGTTATTTACGTTCCTACGCCAAACTGCTTGATTTAGACGATACCGAGCTGTTTGAGGCTTACAAAGCCAGAGGCTATAAAGAAGTTGAAAGCAGCCAGATGCAGAGCTTCTCTAGACGCAAAAAGCATGAAGAAAGTGACAACCGCTTAATGTTAATTACGTATGTGGTTATCATTATTGTTGTTGCTTTGGTTATTTGGTGGTGGCAAGAGCCGGATCTTGGTTTTAGTGAAGGTGAAATCGGCACACAGGAAAGCACAGAAGTTTCCCCGGTAAACACTGATGACAATGCTGATAACGTCGATGATATTGAAATTTCAAATCGGCCGACAGAGCCACAAATTGAGCCGAATGAAGATGAAGCCGTATTAGAGTCTGAAGTTGAAACCGGTGACACGAATGTTGCGGTCGAGTCGGTGCAAGAACCCGTTAGTGAAAGTGGCGAGAATACCAACGAGAATACCAACGAGAATAACGATGAATCGTCGGCCACTAATACCGAGCCCGCGGCTAACGATGTTAGTGATACGCAAGAGTTACCAACTGAAACTGCCGAGCAGACAGATAACCAAACTGAAAGTTCGGTCGAATCAGAAGCTGTTGAACCATCGCCGCAATCAGAAACTGTTTCAGCCAGTCTGGTGCTAGAGTTTAATGAAGAATGCTGGGTTAAAATTGATGATGCTTCAGGTGAAACCCAGGCTGTTGGTGTAAAAGCTGCCGGCTACCGTATGCCGGTTCCGGGCGAAGCCCCTTTTTCAGTAACATTGTGTAAACCTGAAGCGGTTAATCTAAGCTTTAACGGTAACGCTTTCGATATGAGCCAGTTCCGGACTGGGCGTGTTGCACGGTTTACCGTTCCGTCAGAAGAGCAGTAGAGGTCAATTTAAGGTTATGATGCACGAAAATCCAATTAAACGCCGTCCTTCACGCCGCTTATATGTAGGTAATGTGCCTATTGGCGATGGCGCACCGATTGCTGTGCAGTCCATGACAAATACTGAAACAACCGATATAGATGCGACTGTTGCGCAAATAGAAGCTTTGGCTCAGGCCGGTGCGGATATTGTTCGTGTGTCTGTACCCACAATGGAAGCCGCCGAAGCTTTTAAGCAAATAAAGCTGCGCAGCCCGGTACCGCTGGTTACTGACATTCATTTTGATTACCGCATTGCGCTTAAAGTTGCCGAATATGGCGCTGACTGCTTACGTATCAATCCGGGTAATATTGGTCACGAAGACAGAATAAAAGCTGTAGTAGATGCAGCGCGTGAACGTAACATTCCAATTCGTATTGGGGTCAACGGCGGTTCGCTGGAAAAAGACTTACAAGAAAAATATGGAGAGCCGACAGCCGAGGCGTTAGTGGAATCGGCAATGCGCCATGTCAACATTCTCTACAAGCTGGACTTCCACGATTTTAAAGTCAGTGTTAAAGCGTCAGACGTTTTTTTAGCGGTTGAATCCTACCGTTTATTGGCGAAAGAAATTGATCAGCCGCTGCATTTAGGCATTACAGAAGCTGGCGGTAAGCGTAGCGGCGCGGTGAAATCGTCGGTTGGTTTAGGTATGTTGCTGGCCGAGGGGATCGGTGACACCCTGCGGGTTTCGCTCGCGGCTGACCCGGTTGAAGAAATTAAAGTTGGTTTTGATATATTAAAGTCACTGCGTATTCGTGCCCGGGGTATCAACTTTATTGCCTGCCCCAGTTGCTCCAGACAAGAATTCGATGTTATTAACACCGTTAATGCCTTAGAGGAGCGTCTGGAGGATATTACTATTCCAATGGATGTTTCAATAATAGGCTGTGTTGTGAATGGTCCGGGTGAGGCTCTGGTATCGCATGTCGGCCTCGCCGGCGCTAAGAATAAAAGTGGCTTGTACATTGGTGGAGCACGTCAAAAACTCCGACTGGATAACCAGAATTTAGTGGATGAACTGGAAGCCCAAATTCGCGAGCAGGTAAAGTTCATTGAAGCTAATAAAATTGACGTAAAAGAAATTGACGGTTGATTTTACCCGCATCGACAAAGTCCCTATAATACCCGCTTATTTTCTGTATCGATAACCAGACGAGAAGGTTCCGTGGCGAATACAATCCAAGCAATTCGTGGCATGAATGATTTGTTGCCAGAGCAAAGTCCGGCCTGGCAACAGGTTGAAGCAGTAATACGACGTGTTGCTGCAAGCTACGGGTATAGCGAAATCCGTATGCCGGTGCTGGAAAGCACACAACTGTTTAAACGCTCTATTGGTGAAGTTACCGATATTGTCGAAAAAGAAATGTATACCTTTGATGACCGTAATGGTGAAAGCGTGACCTTGCGTCCGGAAGGGACAGCAAGTTGCGTGCGTGCGGGGAATCAGCACGGTCTTTTGTATAATCAAATTCAGCGTTTGTGGTACATGGGGCCTATGTTCCGGTACGAGCGTCCGCAAAAAGGTCGTTATCGTCAGTTTCATCAGTTTGGTATTGAAACCTTTGGTTTAGAAAGCGCCGATGCCGATGCGGAAGTCATTCTGCTTTCGGCCAGATTATGGCGTGAGTTCGGTCTTGCCGATCAGGTAGAGCTGCAGCTGAACTCTCTGGGTTCTAACGAGGCGCGCGCGAATTACCGCGACGCGTTAAAAGCTTACTTGTCTGACTATGAAAGTGAGCTGGATGAAGACAGTAAACGCCGGCTTGAAAGCAATTCGTTGCGTATTCTGGACAGTAAAGATGAGAAGACTCAGAAGATTCTGGAGGGTGCGCCTAGTCTATCCGAATACTGGGACACTGATTCAAAAGAGCATTTTGAGCAATTGACGGCTCGCCTGGAAGCGGCCGGTATTTCATATACCTTAAACGAACGTTTGGTTCGTGGCCTCGATTATTACAACCGTACCGTGTTTGAATGGGTTACCACCGCTCTGGGCGCTCAGGGTACTGTTTGTGCCGGTGGTCGTTATGACGGACTGGTTGAACAATTAGGCGGTAAGGCTACGCCTGCGGTCGGTTTTGCGATGGGTATGGAACGCCTGGTGCTGTTGCTGCAGGAACAAGGCAAGCTGACCCCAAGACGAGTGGTTGATGCTTACTTAATGCCATTAGGCGACGAAGCGGAACTAAATGCCCCGCGAATTGCCGAACAGCTGAGAAATGAGTTGCCGGAACTGCGCCTGGTAAGCCACTGTGGCGGCGGTTCTATGAAAAAACAAATGAAGAAAGCGGATAAGTCGGGTGCACAAGTGGCACTGATTATCGGCGCGGATGAAATCGCTCAGCAACAGGTAACTGTAAAGCCGTTACGCACTGCTGAAGAACAACAAACTCTGGGCTGGCAGGCACTTATTGAGTATCTGCAACCAATGACGAGAGGGTAGTCAGGTGGATGAAGAACAGCAAGTAGAACGTTTAAAAGAGTTCTGGAAAGAGCACGGTAAAGGTATTGTTGCCGGTGTGGTTATTGGCTTTGGCTTGTTTTATGGCTGGCGTTATTATGATCAGCATACGCTGGAAACTCAGCAGCGTGCCTCAGCAAACTACGAGCAACTGACGGCCGAACTCTCTGAAGGTAGCGAAAACGCTGTACTCGAAGCACAGGAGTTTGTCAGCGAGAATCCCGAAAATGTTTACGCGCAATTGGTGGCTTTGCAGTTGGCTCAGCACGCGGTTGAGCGCGCTGACTTAGCAACGGCGGTTACAGCACTGCAGTCGGTTGTTGACAGCGCCGAAGACGAAAACATGTCGGCTTTAGCCAGTATCCGGTTAGCCCGGGTGTTAATTGCTCAGGAACAGCTTGATGCTGCTTTAAACTTAGTTAAGAAACCGTTGCCAGAAGCTTATTCGGGTTTTGCCGCGGAGCTTGAAGGCGATATTTTGGCCGAGCAGGGTAATACCGAAGAAGCTCGAGCTGCCTACGAACGCGCATTGCAGGCGGGTGAGTCATTGACCCCGGCACTGCAAATGAAACTCAACAGCCTGGTTAAGTCATAATGCAATTGATTAAACGCTTTACCAAAGGCAGTTTGTTATTGACTGCTGCAGTTCTTGTTAGTGGTTGCTCTATTTTCGGCGACGATGATGAAGAGCCTAAATTCGCGGTGCTTCAGCCTATCTCAGAGCAAGTACAACCAAAAGTTTTATGGGATGCCTCTGTCGGAAGCGGTATAGGTGAGCACTTCTCCCGACTGAACCCTGTAGTTGAATATGGCAAGGTTTTCGCCGCCGATCGCAATGGCCTCGTCAGTGCTTTTGATAAGTCCACAGGTGAGCGCTTGTGGCGAATTGATTTGCGTCAGCGCATGACATTTGATGAAGCAACCGACGAGGACTGGTTCAGCGGCTTATTTGCAAGTCCTTTTCCAGCTCGCATATCTGGCGGCTTAGTTGCTCGCTACGATCGCATTTTTCTAGGCACTGAAAATGGTGACGTCGTTGCTTTAGATGCTGAAACTGGCGATGTTGTCTGGCATACCGAAGTGAACAACGAAGTCATGTCAGACCCTGCTGTCGGCGAGGGTCGTGTGGTTGTTCATACTGGTGGCGGAAAAGTCATTAGCCTGGACGCTGAAACCGGTGAAGAGCAATGGGAATATGAATATCAGACGCCCATGCTGACAGTGCGTGGGGCATCGGCTCCGGCAATTATCAGTGGCGGTATTGTGGTTGGCGACAGTAACGGCTCTGGTATGGTCCTCATTGCTGACAGTGGACAACAAGCCTGGACTCAGGCTATTGGTAAGCCCAGCGGAAGCACAGAATTGGAGCGTTTAGCCGACGTTGACGCAAGACCCGCTACCCAGGGAACAACGTTATATATGGTCGCCTTTAACGGCGAACTGGTTGCGCTTGAACTCATGAGCGGTGAAGTCCGCTGGAAACGCGATTACAAAGCGTTTGAAAATATGCTGGTGACGAATGGCCGAATTTTCCTAACAGATGTTAAAAGCCACGTTTACTCACTTGACCAGAGCGGTGGTATTGAGCGTTGGAGTAACACTGAGCTGTTTGGTCGTAAGCTGAGTGCACCGGCGTGGCATCGGGGTAACGTTGTGGTTGGTGACTTTGAAGGCTATTTGCATTGGCTGGACAGTGAAACCGGCGACGTCGTCGGCCGTTACGACGTTGGTGGCGATGGAGTCTATGTTGCTCCTGTCGTTGATAACAACGTTATGTATGTACAAACTCGGGACGGTGATATCATCGCACTCGATACTCAATCAGGAAATGAATAAGAGATGTTACCTGTTGTCGCGCTGGTAGGGCGCCCAAATGTGGGGAAATCCACGCTTTTTAATCGTTTAACGCGGACTCGCGATGCATTGGTAGCGGACTTTCCCGGGTTAACCCGGGATCGTAAATACGGTCAGGCAAACTACGACGGTTATCAATTTATTGTTATTGATACCGGTGGTATTCATGGTGATGAAGAAGGCATAGATGAAGAAATGGCAAAGCAATCACTGCTTGCTGTTGATGAAGCCGATGTCGTTCTTTTCATGGTGGATGCGCGTGACGGTGTTACCGTTGGTGATCAGGCTATTGCGAACCATTTGCGTAAGCAAAATAAGAAAGTTTACCTGGTCTGTAACAAAATTGATGGTATTGATGCCCATTCGGCGATGGCCGACTTCTATTCGTTATCTTTAGGCGAGCTTTACGGTATTGCAGCAGCTCACGGCCGAGGGGTTGAGCTGCTACTCGAAACTTGCTTCAAGCCAATAGCGGAAGAATACCCCGATGTTATCGTGCCCAAGGACGTTGAGTCTGAGGAGCTCGAGCACGATGAAATTGACTACGATAAACTGCCACTAAAATTGGCTATTGTCGGTCGCCCGAATGTCGGTAAGTCAACCTTAATCAATCGTATAATGGGTGAAGAGCGGGTTGTCGTTTATGACATGCCGGGCACTACTCGTGACTCCGTGTATATTCCTATGCAACGGAACGAACGAGAATACGTTTTGATTGATACCGCTGGAGTCCGTCGTCGCGGACGTATTGGTGAGG
Organism: Idiomarina sp. PL1-037; assembly: GCF_034422975.1. Classification (NCBI taxonomy): domain Bacteria; kingdom Pseudomonadati; phylum Pseudomonadota; class Gammaproteobacteria; order Alteromonadales; family Idiomarinaceae; genus Idiomarina; species Idiomarina sp. PL1-037. Next base: position 2,210,491 of record NZ_CP139873.1, on the reverse strand, counting down.
CTATCGAGAAATTCTCGGTGGTGAAAACCCTGCAGGCAATTGAAGACGCAAACGTTGTCCTTATTGTGGTTGATGCGCGTGAAACCATCAGTGACCAGGATCTCAACTTAATTGGTTTTGCATTAAATGCCGGTCGCTCAATTGTTATTGCGGTGAACAAGTGGGATGGTTTGCAAAACGACCACAAAGAAGAGATAAAGCGTGAGCTGGATCGTCGCTTAGGTTTCGTCGACTTTGCTCGCTTGCATTTTATCTCCGCACTGCATGGTACGGGTGTTGGGCATTTATTTGAGTCGGTTGAAGAGGCTTATGCCAGCGCAACGCAGCGAATTAGTACCTCTAAGCTCACCAAAATAATGGAAATGGCGCAGGAAGAACATCAGCCGCCACTGGTTAGTGGCCGTCGGGTGAAACTTAAATATGCGCACGCAGGTGGCTATAATCCACCGCGTATTATTATTCATGGTAACCAGGTAAAAGACTTACCGGGAGCTTATCAGCGCTATTTAATTAACTACTTCCGGAAGTCTCTGGGCGTTATGGGTACGCCAATAAAAGTAGAATTCCGTGAACCGGTTAACCCGTATGAAGGTAAGAAAAACCAGCTGACTTTGTCACAGCAGCGAAAACGCAGACGCTTGATGAAATTCCTGAAGAAGAAAAAGTAGTTTTAAACGAGAAAGCCTGCTAACTGAGCAGGCTTTTCTTTATCTATTAATGAAAATCTGAAGGAGTAAAGCGGTACTCGGTCAGGCAATAATCACAGGTCATCATAATTTCGCCTTCCTCGGCTAAAATTTCCTGAATTTCTTCCGGGCTTACTGAAGCCAGTGCCTCTAATGTACGTTCACGAGAGCAGCCACAAACAAAGCTGACTTCCTGTGACGGGTACAGATGCACTTGCTCTTCATGATAAAGACGATGCAATAGCTCTTCTGCTGGTAGGGTAAAAATTTCTTTAGCAGTAATGGTATCGGTTAAGGTCGCCAGATGCTCGAATCCGGTTAAGTCCATTCCTGTTGCCGGCAGGCGTTGCAATAGCATTCCGGCAGCATGCTCTCCATCGGCGTGCAGCCATACCCGGGTGTGCAACTGTTCTGACTGTTCAAAATAGTCTTCCAGCATAGCTGCAATTGAATCGGCACTGGCGCTGACAACGCCCTGATAACGCTCACCCGTGTTAGGCGTCAGGGTTATAATGAGCTGACCTTTGCCTATCATTGATTGCAAATCGGTGCTGTCAATTTCGGATCTTAACCGAGCTATGCCTCGAAGCTCTTGGTTATGATTGCCATTAACCGCAATAAAGTTAAGTGGTCCATCGCCCTGAAGTTGCACTGCAATATGACCTTCAAATTTTAAAGTGGCAGTTAACAGCGATACGGCAGCCATCATTTGCCCAAGCAACTCCTGAACCGGCGCTGGGTAGTCGTGGCCACGGATCAAGGTTTGATAACTGCTGGTCAACTGAACGAGTTCACCTCGCACATCGTGCTCTTCAAAGGTGTAGCGTGACAATTGATCAGTTGGGTATTCCATGGGCACTCCTGTTTATCGACAACGAGCGGTTTATTCACCGCTGTCTTTCATTCTGATAAGCTGACGGCGCTGTTTCTTATCTGGCCGTCCATCCGGGTGCGGATTATACAACGCATTAAGCTTTCTTGCTTCCGCATTTTTTTCGCGCTTTTCTATACTCTCAGGCGTTTCTCTGTATAGCAATTGCGCCTCACTGGCACCGCGGCGTTGCTCACTTAACTCCAGGACTTCAACTTCTTTTGTATCGAAGCCCTGACGCAAAGTGATAAAAGCGCCAACCTGCACAACCTTAGAAGGCTTGCTACGTTGCCCGTCATAATGTACTTTGCCTGACTGAATCATCTGTCGGGCAAGTGCCCTGGTTTTGTAGAATCTTGCTGCCCACAGCCATTTATCCAGACGGATGGGACTTTCTTTTCGAGTCTTTGTCATAAAACCGCAACGAATTCGTTATAAACTTTGTGTTAATCGATTGTTGACTCATGTCGCCTGCGCTAGAATGCATGAATCGCCTTTTGTCAGTGTAACAAGAATAAGAATAAAGTGACTGCCCGACTCCAACAAATATTTAAAGATACTCAAATGTGGCGCCGCTTAATGCAAGCGCTAACGGCTTTCGCATGGTTTTTGGTTGCGGTATTGCTGGCCCGGTTTACCTGGTCACTGATTAACCCGGCTGAGCCCGGCGGCAGTGCGGTCTTACCTAAAGTGGCGGTTGACTCAGCTGCAACCAACAGCATGAACTTAGAGACCTTAACTGAGCTGAACCTTTTTGGAACAGCAGAGCGGGGGAACCGTTCTGATAGCGTTCAAAACGCGCCCAAAACATCATTAAATGTCCGTCTGATAGGCGTATCTGCCAGTTCTAACCCGGAGCGTTCTGCGGCTATTATTCAGCAAGGCAGCAAGCAACAAACCTACATTATTGGTGAGAGCTTGGGCAGTTCTTCAGTGACGGTGGAAGAAATTCATGCCGATCGCGTTATTCTTGATAATAACGGCCGGTTAGAAACACTGAAAATGGAAGACATTGGCGAAGACAGACCGGCATTGTCTCTAGTTATAGATGACTCAGATAACGGTGGTACGCTGGTACCTGTCGATAGTGACGAAGGCGCTCCCGTTGATAATGCAGCTGTTGAACGGCAATTGGCACAAGTTGCTGATAATCCATCGTCGTTACTTGATTACGTGAATATTTCGCCAGTACAAGCGAATGGCGAACTAAAAGGATACAAACTGAATTCAGGCAAGAATCCGGAGTTATTCCGGGATGCAGGATTTCAGAACGGTGACTTGGCAGTGGCTATTAACGGCTATGATCTGACCGACATGGAGCAGGCGATGCTTGCTAGTCAGGAACTGTCGGAACAAGAACAGGTCAGCATAGAAATTGAGCGCGACGGTGAACGGATGGAACTGTCGTTTGAGCTACCGGTAAAACAGGATAATTGATATGACAGTGGCAAAAAGTGGCTTAAAAGCATGGTTAGGAGCTCTCGGTTTAGCATTAACAATGATGAGTTCGCCATTAAGCAGCGAAGAGTATGCCGCCAGCTTTAAAAATACTGATATTAATGAGTTTATTCAGGTTGTCGGTCGAAATTTAGGAAAAACCATCATTATTGACCCTAACGTGCGCGGCAAAATTGACGTGCGCAGCTACGATGTGATGGATGAAGAGCAATACTACCAGTTTTTCCTGAATGTTCTTGAGGTCTACGGATTCGCCACCGTTGAAATGGAGTCCGGCGTCCTGAAAGTGATTCGTGATAAAGACGCAAAAACCTCCTCACTACCTGTGCTCGACAGAGACACCAGAGGCTCAGGCGATACTATGGTGACCCGAGTGGTGCCGGTAGAAAACGTATCGGTACGTGAACTTGCGCCGCTGCTACGTCAGTTAAACGATCAAAGTGGCGGCGGGATGGTGGTCAGCTATGATCCATCTAATGTGATTATGATGACGGGCCGCTCTGAAACTGTGCAACGGCTGGTAGAAATTATTGAGCGAGTTGATCAGGCCGGTGACCAGGACGTTGACATGATCAACCTTGAATACGCATCTGCAAGTGAAATTGTTCGTATTGCTCAGTCTTTATATGAAAAAAATAATGAAGGCGTACCGGCATTATTGATTCCTAAAATTGTTGCGGATGAACGTAGTAATAGCGTTATTGTTAGCGGCGAACCACGTGCTAGAGCCAGAGTCGTTAAGCTGATTAAACAGCTGGATCAAGATTTAATAACTGAAGGTAATACCCGGGTTTTCTATCTTAAGTATGCAAAAGCGCCTGAAGTTGTAGACGTATTGAAAGATGTTAGCCGTTCCATCCAAGCCGAAGTTGAGCAGCAATCAGGAACTGCCAATAATAACCAACGCCGGCGTAGCGGAGGCGATGAAACGGTCAGTATCAGCCCGCATGAACCAACAAACTCGGTGGTCATTACTGCTCAAAAAGATATGCTGGCGTCGCTGGAAAAAGTGATTCGGGACTTAGACATTCGTCGTGCTCAGGTTCAGGTTGAGGCTATTATTGTCGAGATTATGGAAGGCGACAACGTCAACTTTGGGGTGCAGTGGATTAGCGAAGATGGCGGTATGGTGCAGTATAATAATGGTAACCAGGTACCCATTGGCAGTTTAGCCGCCGGTGCTTATCAGGCCCGTGAAAGAGAAGGTACCACGACAACCCGGGTAACCGATGGCGGGGTCGAGGTGACCACGACAGAACCCGATGAACCTGGTGATGTTTCACTGCTGGCCAACTTACTTGGTTCGGTCAACGGCATGATGTTTGGCACTATTCAAGATGACTGGGCAGCGGTAGTACAGGCGGTTACACAGGATACCCGTTCAAACATTCTGGCGACGCCAAGTATTGTTACCGTAGATAACGAAGAAGCAAGTTTTCTGGTCGGTCAAGAAGTTCCAACTATTAGTGGCTCTACTACGGGTGATAACAACGACAACCCGTTCCAGACAGTTGACCGCACCGAGATAGGTATTAAGTTAAAGGTAACACCTCAAATTAACGAGGGGGACGCCGTGCAAATGACGATAGAACAGGAAGTATCCAGTTTAAGCGGCGCTACTGCAGTTGACGTTATTATTAATAAACGTGAGCTGAAAACCACGGTTATGGCTGACGATGGCGAGACCATTGTACTGGGCGGTCTGATTGATGAAGACGTGCAGGAGTCGGTCTCTAAAGTGCCGTTATTAGGCGACATACCAATTTTAGGTAAATTATTCAGCTCTACTTCAACCTCTAAGCAAAAGCGCAACCTGATGGTCTTTATTCGTCCGACTATAGTCCGTGATGGTAACCGCATGCGCGAATTAAGCTCGGCAAAATACAATTATATGCGGGCGCTGCAGTTAGATGAACGTTCGCGTGGAATTTCACTCATGCCGTCTGAGGAATCGCCGCTGCTTAACGACTGGGACAGCGAGCTGACGTTACCGCCGGGCTTTGACGAATACCTGGAAAAACAGGGTAGTGAGAAGAGTGGCGAGAATAGAGGCGAGCAAAATGCAGAGCAGCAAGATGACTGAAGCCAGTGCTATTGCAACAGCTCGCCTTCCCTTCAGCTTTGCAAAACGTTTTGGCGTGGTGGTAGAGCAGGGTGAACCGTTAATTTTACATTGCCGTGCCGGTATTTCGGCTGCTGCGTTGAAAGAAGTGAGGCGCGCGCTGGGCCAACCGGTCACTCTTCAGGAGCATGCCGCAAGCGACTTTGAAAGCTTGTTAACCCGTGCTTACCAACGAGACTCATCAGAAGCTCAGCAGTTAATGGAAGACATTGGTAACGAGTCCGACTTATTCTCTCTGGCAGATGAGTTGCCGCAGACCGAAGACCTGCTGGAAAGCGAAGATGACGCACCGATAATTAAGCTGATTAACGCCATGCTGAGCGAGGCGATAAAAGAAGGTGCCTCAGATATTCATATTGAGACCTTTGAGAAAGCTTTGCTCATACGTTTTCGTATAGACGGCGTTTTGCGTGAAGTTTTACGACCAAACCGTAAGTTGTCATCGCTGCTGGTGTCCCGCATAAAAGTTATGGCGCAGCTGGATATTGCCGAAAAGCGTGTCCCGCAGGATGGTCGTATTTCCTTGCTTATTGCTGGGCGAGCGGTGGATGTACGGGTCTCAACTATGCCTTCGAACCATGGTGAGCGGGTGGTATTGCGTTTGCTGGATAAAAACAACGCAAGGCTGAACCTGACCGAGCTGGGAATGACCGACGCTAATCGGAAAATTTTTCAGGAACTGATTTACAAGCCCCATGGCATTATTCTGGTAACTGGCCCCACGGGCTCAGGTAAAAGTACGACGTTGTATGCCGGGCTTAGCGAAATTAATTCTAAAGACCGTAATATTCTGACCGTCGAAGACCCTATAGAATACGCCATTGATGGTATTGGGCAGACTCAGGTTAACCCTCGGGTGGATATGACCTTCGCCCGCGGCTTACGCGCTATTTTGCGGCAGGACCCGGACGTAGTGATGGTTGGTGAGATACGTGATGTAGAGACCGCGCAAATTGCTGTGCAAGCGTCGTTAACCGGTCATCTGGTCTTGTCTACATTGCACACTAACACTGCCGCCGGTGCCATTACTCGTCTGGAAGACATGGGCGTAGAACCTTTCCTGTTGTCATCGAGCTTATTAGCGGTGCTGTCGCAGCGTCTGGTGCGGACACTCTGTAGCGAATGTAAGCAGCCGCACCAGCCGGATGACGAAGAAAAGAATATGCTGGGGCTGGATGCTGCAGATACCAGTGTGATTTATCGTGCAGGGAGTTGTGAACGGTGCAACCATACCGGTTACCGCGGGCGTACCGGTATTCACGAGCTGCTGCTGGTGGATGACCATGTACGTGAGTTAGTCCATAACGGTCACGGTGAACAGTCTATTGAGAAGTATATTCGGCAGTCGACGCCCGGTATTCGCCAGGACGGCTTAGCAAAAGTACTGAAAGGCAAAACAACGCTGGAAGAAGTGCTGCGGGTTACCCGCGAGGAGTAGAGGGTGGCAGCATTTGAATACCAAGCCGTTGAAGCTAACGGCAGAAAGAAAAAAGGCGTATTGGAAGCCGATACTGAGCGGCAGGTACGCCAGTTATTGCGTGAAAAAGGCTTAATGCCTTTAACCATTGAGCCGGCAGCTGATCAAGACAGAAAGAAAACGTTACAGCCCCGGTTTGGGCTTCCGCAGCGTAAAGTTAAAGCACAGGATTTAGCGCTAATTACCCGTCAGTTATCTACCTTAGTGGGTTCGGCATTACCGATTGAACAGGCTTTGTTAGCTGTTGCCGACCAGACTGAAAAGCCACGTCTGAAGAAATTACTGATGTCGGTACGCAGTAAAGTGGTTGAAGGTTATGGCCTTGCTGAAGCTATGTCAGAGTTTCCTGGTGTTTTTGATTCTTTATATACCGCCATGGTGGCTGCCGGGGAAAAGTCCGGCCATTTAGATACGGTACTGGATGAGCTGGCAAACTACACTGAGCAACGTCAGCACATGAAAAGTCAGTTGACTCAGGCGCTTATTTATCCGCTCATGCTGACTTTGGTTGCCATTGGCATTGTGGTTTTTCTGTTGGTTTCCATTGTGCCGCAAATAGTCGATAACTTTTCAACCATGGGCCAGGACTTGCCGCCAACCACTTTGGCTATGATAGCCATTAGTGAGTTTTTGCAAAATTGGGGGCTGTGGTTACTGATTGGTATTGTTCTGGTACTGGTGGCTTTTAATCAGTGGTTAAGAAATGAAAAAAACCGCCTGAAATATCATCGCAGGCTGTTAAAACTTCCCATGCTGGGTAAGGTCATAAGAGGGGTGAGTACTGCCCGTTTTGCCCGGACTTTAAGTATACTGACTTCCTCAGCGGTACCCTTGCTTGACGGATTGCGCATTACCTCGTCGGTCATTGGTAATTTGGCCATACGTCAGGCGGTAGATGAAGCGGCCGGTCGCGTCCGTGAAGGGGCGTCAATGCGCGGTGCGTTGCAGGAAACGGGGTTGTTCCCACCAATGATGCTGCACATGATAGCAGCAGGTGAAAAGTCCGGTGAACTGGAGCAAATGTTAAAACGCTCAGCCGATAATCAGGACAAGGAATTTGAAAACCTGGTGTCGGTTAGTTTAAAAGTATTTGAGCCGGTGCTGATAGTGACGATGGCAGGTATCGTCTTCTTTATTGTGCTGTCTATCATTCAACCCATTTTACAATTAAATAATAGTGTAGGGCTTTAGCTATGAGACGTAATCAACAAGGTTTTTCATTGGTCGAAGTAATGGTGGTTATTGCCATTATCGGTATTTTGGCGACTATGGTGTTGCCTAATGTCCTGGGTAATCAGGAAAAGGCTAACGAGCAAAAAGTGATAGCCGATATTGTCGCTTTAGAAAACGCATTGGCTCAGTATCACTTAGATAACGGGATGTTCCCAACGACTGAGCAGGGGCTTGAAGCTTTAGTCAATGAACCGAACATGGACCCTCAGCCACGCAGCTATCGCAGCGGTGGTTATATTCGTCGTTTACCGCAGGACCCTTACGGCAATGACTATTTACTCCTGAACCCGGGGCAGTACGATGATGTTGATATTTTTTCCCCAGGCCCAGACGGTCAGCCCGGAACGGATGATGATTTTGGCAACTGGATGATTGGCAACAACGACCGTGATCAATAAGCGTTGTTCATTTGGTTTTACTTTAATTGAAGTGATGCTGGTGATGGCCATTCTTGGTCTCATCGCCAGCGCTGTCATGTTTACACTGCCCGGCGGTGAACGGGGGCAGGACTCTCCTCAAAATGCGGCCGTGAGTTTACGCCAACAACTAAACTATGCCCGCGAATACGCTATGGTTCGTCAACAACCGCTTGGATTAAAATTCCACGAAGATGGCTATCGTTTCTTATTCTGGAAAGATGAGCAATGGCGTGAAGAAAATGCTCGGGGTTTGCGAGCTCAGGAAACAGAATGGCCGCTGCGTTGGCAGTTTACCAGCCGGGGTCTGAAGATATTGGAACAAAACGAATCGCTGAGTAGCGGGTTGTTTGCTGAGGAAAGTGACGAAGAAAACATCATTCCCGATATTCTGATTCTACCCAGCGGTGAAATGACATTGTTTGAAGTGCATATTGAGCATTTAAATGACCCAGATGCCGAGCGTTGGCTTATTGCTGAAAACAGCTGGCGAGTTAATATTTCTGCGGAGGCTCCGAAGTAACTATGCGACGGGTGCGCGGCTTTACCTTAATTGAAGTGATGGTAGCTTTGTCGGTGTTCAGTCTGGCGGCACTGGCCGCATTGCAGGCGGCAAGCGGGCATCTGACCGGGCTAAGCGCATTACAGGACAAAACCTTTGCGCAGTACGTAGCTTCTAATCGTTTGGCAGAATTGTCGCTTGAGAAACAGTGGCCACTTAAAGATAAACGGAGCGGCCAGCAGGAGCAGGCCGATGTTACCTGGTACTGGCAGCAACAGGTGGTTGAAACGGTAACGCCGAATGTTGTTGCAGTAACGGTGAAAGTGATGAAAAACGAGGACGGCCGCGAACACTTTCGGTTAACCCGTTATGTACGTAAGCCAGATTCAGCAGGGAGGGCCAATAATGGGCGCTAACCCCGCAAGCAAAGGTTTTACTTTAGTCGAAGTGCTGGTGACCATGGTGATATTTGCCATTATCGGTATTGCCAGTTTTCAGGTTCTGAACCAGATGGTAAACACCGAAGAGCAATCTCAAAAACAGCGTGAACAGCTGGAGCGTTTGCAGTTCAGCCAGTTGCTGATGCAGCAGGATATTCGGCAAATGGTTGCTAAACCAACGCGACCATCTGGTGTAGAGGTTACTCATCAGTATTTGAGCAATGACCCTGGCTACTTTGATTCTGATGGCGGTGTACTGGCTTTTGTCAGAAGCGGTTTTGATAACCCCGGTAACATGATGCCCCGAAGCGAATTGCAGCCGGTAGTTTACCGATTATGGGATGGGAATTTGCAGCGAGTAACCGAGACCTTCGTGAACGATCGCTCCTCAGAGCCATCCGTTCAGACCTTATTGGAAGGCGTTGACGAGTTGTCTTTTCGATTTTACCGCAGTGATGACGTGAGTAATGCGAATCGGGGGTTAGAACAAGGCTGGAGCGATAACTGGGAAAGCGAAGGTGATTTACCTCAGGCCGTTGAAGTGACCATTCGTAGCAAAAACTTTGGCACCATCAGGCGCGTGTTTTTGATAGCCGCAGTAGGGCGGGAAGTGGAAAGTAACGGCGGAGGGCTGCAACGTGCCAATTAGCCCGGGTAAGTCATCACAAGCCGGAGCCGCACTTATAACCGTCTTGCTGGTTATTGCTATTGTGTCGGTTATTGCCGTGAATTTAGGTGGAAAGCTGCAGTTGCAAATAACCCGTATGGGTAACTTGCAGCAAGCTGAACAAAGCTACTGGATGTGGTTAAGCGCAGAGGATGTTTTGAAAGAAGTGCTGCAAACTGAGCTGAAAGAGAACGATGGGGTTGCGCACAAAGAGCAAAACTGGGCTCAGCGCAGCGGACCTTTTCCGGTAGAAGGTGGGCAGATTGCCGCAAAAGTCAGGGATTTATACAGCTGCTTTAATCTCAATAGCCTGGTTGCGGATGCTGAAGACCCCGGAACTCTGGAAAAACGCAAACGACAATACAAAGCGCTGCTGGAAGCGCTGGAAATTGATAACTATCAGGCCGAGATTTTAACCGACAGTCTGATAGACTGGCTGGATGAAGACAGTCAGTTGTCCGGCAGTAATGGTGCCGAAGACCCGGATTACGAGAGTTTACCTAAGCCTTACTTGGCCGCAAACAGCCAACTCCTTGATATGAGCGAGCTAAGAATGGTGCGTGGGTACAGCGCTAAAATTGTCAATACTCTACACTCTGTTGCTTGCGTTATTCCAAATGAGACAGATTTAAAAATTAATATTAATACTCTGGAACAAGATCAGGCTGCGGTTTTAACCGGGGTTACCGAAGGTAAGTTAGCACTTGCTGATGCTACGGCTTTGCTGAATAATCGGCCGCCTCAAGGCTACGAATCCGACGAGGAACTCGCTGACTTAGCGGAGCTTTCGGGAGTGCGATCGGAATTAGAAGGTGAATTGTCGGAATTGACCGTGAGTAGTGAGTATTTTCAGCTGGTTGCGATGACTCAGTGGGGCGAAGTAGAAATGAGAGCGCGCTCGGTATTACATTTAAACGAAGGTCGAGTACAAACCTTGTACCGGGCGATGGGAGATTAGTTTATGCATGAAACACTGATTCTGCGGTTACCAGCTTATGGTAGCGACGAACCCATACCCTGGTTGGTCTGGCACAAAGGACAGCAAGAATTAATCGCCAGTGGAGAGCTGAGCTCGGTAGCAGAGCTTGTTCAGTTAAAAGACAAAGCCAACCGTTGCGACGTCATTGTAGCCTTGCCCGGGCAAGATGTTTCGATGACTAAAGTGACCTTGCCTGCAGGCACAAAAAGGCATCTGCAGCGTATAATTCCTTATGCTCTGGAAGAAGAGCTGGCAAGTGATATTGAGCAGTTGCATTTTGCCTGGCCAGACGTAAAAGGCACAGAGCTGCCGGTTGCCGTGGTCGCTAAAGAACGAATGAATCATTGGCTGCAGGTATTAACCGAAGCTGGTATTGATTCCGCTGCCTGGGTACCCGACTGTTTTCTGTTGCCGCATCAGAACGATACCTGGCAAGCCATAGAGCTTGCGGACAGTGTTATTGTCAGAACCGGTGAATGGCAGGGCTTTACCATAGAAAAAGAGCAGTTTGCCCAGTTAGCTCCAGCGTTTGCTGCTGAACAGGACAGCCCAACCGAAATTATTCACTATGGCGCGCTAAACTGGCCGCAATCGCCAGCACCTTTAACGTCTGCTGATATTGAAGTGCCCTTTACTATCGCGGTGCAAAGTATCGCGACAGGAAACCGTATTAATTTAAGGCAGGGAGCTTATCGCTCGCAACGCGCAAAACGTTCAGTTGATTTACCCTGGAAGGGGCTAGCTACTGCTGCGAGTGTGCTCTTTGTTTTGGCCGTATTGTTAAACGGCGTACGCTATTGGCAACTGGAGTCTCAGCGAGAGACTTTAAAAGCTCAGGCTGAGCAACTCTATCGCGACGCCTTTCCCGGCCAGACTCGTATTGTGAATTTAAAAGTGCAGTTGCAACGGCAACTGGAAAGTCTCGGGCTGGGTAGTGCGGATGAAGCTTCGGTGCTTGCGGTTTTGCAGCAACTGGCTCCTGCGTTTAAGTCGCAGCCTGAGCTGCAGCTTGAGTTACTTCGCTTTCAGAATAATGAGTTGCGCTTACAAGCAACCGCCAGCAGCTTTTCTCAATTTGAGGCCTTTCAACAGGCGGCGAAAGCCGAAGGGTTAGCAGTTGAAGCGGGCTCAATGAGTAATCGTGGTGAGCAAGTTTCGGGGTCTTTAACCGTGCAACTCAATGACCAGGGGGCGCAGTCATGAACAGAATTACTCGTCAGTTAACGCCTTATCTGGATTTAGGTAAGCAGCGCTGGAACCAGTTTAACCAACGCGAGCAGAGCCTGTTAGCTGTTTTGGCAGGCGTGCTGTTTATTGCTTTTTTGTACTTTGTCATTTGGCAGCCCAGCTCTCAGGCGGTTGCTAATGCTGAACGCCAGCTTGTGGCTCAACAACAGCAATATCAATGGGTTCAGCAGGCAATAGCGCGCTATAAAAAACTGGAAGAGAATAGCTCTCAGCAACAAAGTGCATCGGGCTCTGTCAGTCAACGCATCAACCGTGCTGCAGCGGCGCAGGACATTCAAATTGCGCGTTTGCAGCCTCAGGGACAGGAGTATCTGTTAAGTGTTGATGAGGTGGCTTTTTCCGATTTATTAAGCTTTTTAGCCGAACTGGAGCAACGTCAGGGGTTGGCACTAAAAGCCGTTGATATTGCAAAGTTAAATACGCCCGGTCAGGTGCGATTACGTAAACTATTAGTAAGAGAGGCTTCATGAACTTAAAACGCTGGATACCCTGGTTAGTGGTCGTGTATCTGGTTGCCATGCTGGTGATGTTACCGGCAAGGGTCATTTACTGGTTTCCTTTACCGGATAACATCCGGCTCTTTCAAGTCAGCGGGAGTTTGTGGAATGGTGTTGCCGGGCAGGTTGCAGTTGACGACATCGTACTGACTAATCTTAGCTGGAACTGGCAGGTGTCTTCGGTATTTCTGGGCGAGCTGGTCATGGATGTCAACTTGCCGGCAAAGAATAATCCCTTTGCGCTGAATGGGCGTTTGCTGGCGGGGTCCACCAAAGTTGGAGCCAAAGATATAACGGCCAGTGGCGATCTCAATGCTCTGCTGCAGTTGGCAAACACTCGGCTGCCCTTAAAAACCGGAGGGAACTGGCGTTTGTCATTAGACAGCTTTGTCGTTACTGCGCCGGGGCCGGTACGTTGGTGCGACGATCTGAAAGGTGAAGCTCGGGGCGAGCAAATTCGAGTGTTGGTTAAAAATCAATGGCAATCGCTGGGAGACTTTCCGGTAGAACTTAGCTGTAATGACAATAATTCAGTGGGTTTGGCCATGCATGGTAGCAACAGTTTAGGGTTGGATTTTAAAGGCAGCATCAACAGTCAGAGTTTTAATGCTGAAGGAACGGTTAAACCGACTCCGGAAACACCTGAAGGGCTGGCCAAAATGATGGAATACATGGGAACGCCGGATTCGCGCGGGCGTTACTCCTTTCGTCTTTGATCTCCCTTGCGGGCAAAAACGTTTATGATTACTGTAGCAATAAGACCTAAATTAAAATCTCTCGCGGAATAAGGAATTTGTATGGATAACATCGTTCAGTGGATTAACGACAATCAGGACATGCTGATCGGTTTTTCGATTAAATTTATTATCGCCATTGCGATACTTATCATCGGTAAAATCGTTGCTAACACTGTGACAGGTGTGATGACTAAAAGCATGAAAAAACGCGAAGTTGACGGTGCCGTTATCAGCTTTGTTGGTGCAATTTTAAAAACGGTGATATTCATTGCCGCTATTATGATGGCGCTGTCGCATGTGGGCGTTGAAACGACCTCTTTCATTGCCATCTTAGGTGCTGCAGGCTTGGCAATTGGTCTGGCATTGCAGGGGTCCCTGTCTAATATTGCATCGGGTGTTCTGCTTATTATGTTCCGCCCAATTCGTGCGGGTGAATACGTTGATGCGGGTGGTGTTTCAGGAACCGTTGAGCAAATTAATATCTTTCAGACCATTATGAAAACCCCTGATCGTAAGGTGGTTTTTGTGCCTAACTCTGAAGTTATTGGTGGTCCTATTGTTAACTATAACCGTGAAGAACTGCGTCGTATCGACCTGGTTATTGGAGTTAGCTACAGTGCGAACTTACAGCAAACGAAGAAAGCATTGATGGATGTGATTACCAGCGACGAGCGTGTACTGAAAGACCCTGAGCCGGTAGTAACGGTAACCAACCTTGGTGATTCGTCGGTCGACTTTAATGTTCGTCCGTGGACGAAAAATGAGGACTACTGGCCGACTCGTTGGGATTTATTAGAGCGTATTAAAGACCGTCTGGATGAAGAGGGTATTGGCATTCCCTTTCCTCAAATGGACGTTCACCTAAAAAAAGATGACTAACTTATTGTTGTTCGAAAAAAGGCCACTTTAAAACAGTGGCCTTTTTTGTGGGAGGTTAAGCGAGTGCCTGAAAGATATCGGCAATAATATCTTGCGCATTTTCAATGCCAATACATAAACGAATGGCTTCTGGCTGCACTCCAACCGAGGCCTGTTCAGCAGCGGAAAGTTGGCGGTGAGTTGTCGAAGCGGGGTGGCATGCCAGCGACTTTGCATCGCCAATATTCACCAGCCGCTTAAACAGCTCTAACTTATCGTAAAACGCGACGCCAGCATCGTAGCCGCCCTTAACACCAAAGGTTAACAGCGACGCAGGAACTCCGTTTTTTATATACTTTTTCGCTCGCTCGTAGTCAGTGTGCTCCGGCAATGCGGCAAAGTTCACCCAATCTACGTTTGGATGCGACTGTAAGTATTCAGCCACTTTCAATGCGTTTTCGCAGTGGCGCTCAATGCGCAGAGGTAAAGTTTCTAAACCCTGCAGTAACAGGAAGGCGTTAAAAGGTGACAAGCAAGCACCGGTATTACGCAAAGCGACAGTACGAACGCGGGCTATGAAAGCCGCCGGACCAAAAGCGTCGGTATAGACTACGCCGTGGTAAGCCGGTTCCGGTGAGCTGAACTGAGGGAAGCGTTGTTTTTGCTTAGCCCAGTCAAACCGTCCGCTATCGACTATTAATCCGCCAACTGAATTGCCATGACCCCCAATGTATTTGGTCAGTGAATGCACCACAATGTCAGCGCCAAAATCAATGGGTTTGCAAAGTATCGGTGTAGCAACCGTGTTGTCCACGACCAGCGGAACTCCGTGTTGGTGGGCGACTTCAGCATAGCCTTCTAAATCGGCGATGTTTCCCGCCGGATTGCCAATACTCTCGCAGAATACCGCCTTAGTTTTATCGTCTATCAGTTTGCCAATGTCTTCTGCTTTATCTGATTCGGCAAAACGAACCTCAATGCCAAATGAAGGCAACATGTGCTGGAACAGTGTGTAGGTTCCGCCGTAGAGTTGTGGTGTCGTCACTATGTTATCGCCTTGACGGGCAAGGGTAATTAATGCGTATTCAATGGCTGCCATGCCTGAGGCTACAGCAAGCGCGGCTACACCGTGTTCCAGTTCTGCAACACGTTTTTCCAGAACATCGTTAGTCGGATTCATAATGCGCGAGTAAATATTTCCCTCAACCGCCAAATCAAACAGATCAGCGCCGTGCTGAGCGTTATCAAACTCGTAAGAAACGGTTTGGTAGATGGGTGTAGCGACTGACTTAGTCGTTGGGTCAGTTTCATAGCCATGGTGTATGGCCAGTGTTTCGTCTTTCATACGGACTCCAGTTCAGATTCAGTTAAAAAATGCGTTAAAGCCGATTGGTATTGTTCAACATTCTTGATAAACCCGTCGTGACCGAACGGCGTTTCAATAGTGACCCGCCCGAATGGGTTTGGAAGCGAGCCTTCCAGTTCATTAACCAGACTGGGCGGCGCAATGGCGTCGTTGTTAAAGTCGACTAACTGCACTTTTGCCTGCACGAAGGTTGGGTCAATGGCGTAGTCGTTGAGTATCGGTGTAAGGTGCGTAAATAAGCTGCGGCAACCATTGCCGTTTTGCTTCAAGAGTTTTTCGCCTTGATACAGTAAATACTCAAAGGCATCGTCCGCTTGATTAAAACGTTGTTCGAATTCTTCGGCGGTACGGTAACTCAGCATTGCCAGCGCGCGTGCCAGAATAATGCCGGACTGTTTATCATCGCAGCGCTGAATGAGCGCCTGCTGAAAGTAGCGTAGTAGAGCGGAATGTACTGACGGTTTATGAGCCGCCCCAATAGCACCTAAGTGTGACAGTTCAGCTGGATGGTTAGCGGCATATTGAAGTCCCAGCACACCGCCAAAAGACCCCCCTATCCATGCCTGTAGGT
The DNA here is from genome assembly GCF_034422975.1 of Idiomarina sp. PL1-037. Classification (NCBI taxonomy): domain Bacteria; kingdom Pseudomonadati; phylum Pseudomonadota; class Gammaproteobacteria; order Alteromonadales; family Idiomarinaceae; genus Idiomarina; species Idiomarina sp. PL1-037. Next base: position 2,194,363 of record NZ_CP139873.1, on the reverse strand, counting down.
TGTCGGTTTCCTGTTTAAGCGCGTGTCGTATGGCTTCACTGTGTTGCCGTATTGTTAAAGGCACCGACGGACACTCTGAGCCTCCTAGTCCTCCGGGGTAGTCGAAGCTGATGACTTGCACGTCATCCCGCTCAGAAAAGAGCGGGTGCAGTGACTGCCACCAACCACTTTCATCAGCTTTCCAGATTTGGCCACTGGCACTTATCCCGCCCTGAACGACAACGACCGGCTTATCAGGATCGCCATAACGATAACCTTTAAGGCGCGCGAACGGAGTATCGGCATAAAAACTGCGGGCAACTGGCTTAACCATAGCTAACCTCAATATTCTGAGTGAGGTTTTGACTGTAATAAATAGATATTAGGACGTCAAGACATTTAGACGTCTAAATTAAGTGGGTTTATTTCGCTGCCAGCGGAATATGGTATGATTTATTTTTCATTTCGAAACAAGAGTGATGCCCATGGTGTATTCGGTCAGTCAGTTAAATACTGAGATTCGACAGCTGTTAGAGCAGGGCTTTGGTCAAATAAGCTTGGTTGGAGAAATCTCAAATTTTGCCGCGCCGGGGTCAGGGCACTGGTATTTCACTCTAAAAGACGAGCGGGCACAGGTTCGTTGCGCCATGTTCCGCAATGCAAATCAGCGTGCAAAGGTTCGGCCGCAAAATGGCATGCAGGTACTGGTAAGAGCCAAAGTTACTGTTTACGAGCCGCGGGGTGACTACCAGCTGATTATTGAGCAGGTTGAAGATGCCGGTCAGGGGCTTTTACAGCAGCGTTATGAGCAACTCAAAGAGAAACTGTCAGCCGAAGGATTATTTGCCCCGGAACGTAAGCGCTTACTACCCGAGCACATTCGTAAAGTAGGCGTACTGACCTCTCCCACTGGCGCTGCTATCAAAGACATTCTGGCGGTGATGAAACGCCGGGACCCCGGCGTGGAAGTGGTTATTTATCCGAGTGCGGTACAGGGAGAGGCCGCCGTTCCGCAATTGCAGGCCATGCTAAAAACGGCGTTTGAACGTAACGAAGTAGATGTCCTGTTAGTCAGCCGTGGTGGTGGTTCTCTGGAAGACTTGTGGTGTTTTAACGATGAGACTTTTGCACGTCTTTTGGCAACAGCGCCCATGCCAACGATTAGCGCTGTCGGACATGAAATTGACTTTACTATTGCCGACTTCGTCGCCGATGTCCGCGCTCCGACACCTTCCGCAGCCGCTGAGTTAGTTACCAGAGATCAACAACAACAACAGCAAAAAGCGCAGGCATTGCAACAACGTTTAGGTTTGGCGCAGCAAAGATTGTTGCAGCGTTTACAGCAGCGTTGGCAATTTTTGCAAACCCGGCTGCAACAGCAGCATCCTCAACGACAGTTGCAACAACAGTCGCAGTTAGCCGATGAACTGCAAGCCAGAGCTAACCGGGCTTTACAGAACCGCCTGGCGCGACAGAAGCAGCAAGTGTCTTATTTACACGGCCGCCTGCAGGCAATGCATCCGCAAAAAGAGTTACAGCGTTTGCAGCAAAAACTCCAGACGCAGCAGCAACGATTACCGCAGGTTATGCAACGAGTTATAAAAGACAAACGAACTCAGCAGCAACAGTTGATGCAGGCTCTGAACCTTGTCAGCCCGTTGAACACTCTGGAGAGGGGCTACGCTATTGTCCGCACCGAAAACGGCGAGGTGGTTCGTAGCGAGAAGCAAGTGGCTGTGGGTGAATCAATGGAAGTTCGTCTGGCTGACGGGAATATTACCGTTAAACGGCAATGATTCTGAGGCTATTGTCATATTCCTGACATGCGCGTTTTGGTATACTTGTCAGGTTATTCACAAAGGAGTCGTGGTATGAAACTCAAAGCATTGGCAGCCGGTATGGGACTGGCTTTGGCATCAACAATGGTGCAGTCAGAAGAACAGAAACCCAATATTATTTATATTATTGGCGATGGTATGGGGTTCGAATTTATTAGCGCGTACCGTTATGCCATGTCTGATTTAGACAGCAAAACTATTGCTGAGACTGAGTTTGATGCCATGCTGAAAGGCGCCGCAACAACCTATCCAGATGATAATACCTGGGTTACTGACTCAGCTGCCGGTGCAACCGCTCTGGCGACGGGTGTTAAAAGTTACAATGGGGCTATTGGGGTCGATTCAGATAAATATCCGCTTCAGAGTATCATGGAATTGGCTCGTGAGAATGGCTGGTCAACGGGTTCGGTATCCACCTCACAAGTTAACCATGCAACGCCGGCATCGTTTTTCACCCATCACCCGTCACGCTACGAATATAACCAGATAGCCGACAAAATTGCGACTCAGGTGGTTGAGGGGAAGCCGTCTTTTGACGTGATGTTAGGTGGTGGACAAAGCTATTTTAACCGAGAAGATAAAAATTGGCTGGATGTATTGCCAGAGCACGGCATGCAGGTAGTAACCGATATGCAAAAGCTGAGCTCGGTTGACACTGCGCCGGTGATGGGGCTTTTTGCAGAAAAAGGTTTACCTTACGCAATTGACGGCGATGTCGATGCATTGGCCAATATGACAAGTACGGCTTTACGCCTGTTAGATAAAAAGCAGCAACCGTTTGCTTTAATGATTGAAGGCAGCGAAATTGACTGGTGTGGTCACGCCAATGATATTGCTTGTGCGGTACACGAAATGGACGGTCTAAACCGCGCCTTGAAAGTGGTCAGTGAATACCGCGAAAAGAACCCCAATACATTGGTTGTTATGACGGCTGATCACTCAACTGGGGGACTGACTCTTGGTCGTGATGGCGAGTACGCCTGGTATTCTGATCGCGTTATGAAAATTGAAAGCTCCATTGCTTTCATGAGCAAGGAAATGCTGACCATGGATACTGACAGCTGGGCGAAGTATGTAGCCGACAAAGTTAACTTTGAGCTGACCCAGGAGTATCTTGATGAGCTTGCTATTGCCGCTGAAAAAGAGGGTGAAGAGCAGCAAGAGGCCTTGCGCCAGGCGCTGATCTATATAACCGGGGACATTACCGGCACCGGCTGGACAACCGGTGGGCATACCGGCGTTGATGTTCCTGTCTTTGCTGCCGGCCCTTATAGCGAAAACTTCGGTGGTTATATGGACAATACTGATATTGGCAAGCAGCTAATAAAAATTGTCAAATAATCCCTCTTTGTAAGTTCCCCCCGACAGTCGCGCTTTATAACGCGACTGTCATATTACTGTCATAAAAATACAGCCCGAGTGCGCTAGGCTAGTTGCATGATGTATCTGTTGCCATGTCTACGCTATGAAATTTTTTAATAAAGAACTAAGCTGGCTTTCCTTTAATGAACGGGTTCTGCAAGAAGCTGCGGACAGCACAGTTCCGGCAATTGAACGAGTTCGTTTTCTCGGAATTTTTTCCAGTAATATGGATGAGTTTTTTCAGGTGCGCGTGGCTGACGTAAAGCGCCGTATTTTCTTTAGTCAGGCGACAGAAGAGCGTGAACAATATGAGCGACTGATGGCGCAGTTGCAAAAAAAAGTTGTGTTGCTGCAACAACGCTTTGATGAGGTGCTGGAAGAAGTATTAGAAACTTTAAGAAAAAATGGTATTTCCCTACTAAGCATTGACCAACTGAACGAAGAAGAACATCAAAGGCTGAAGCGCTTTTTCAGAGAAAAAGTACAGCGTTTTGTTGTGCCTATATGGGTCAATGGTAAAGGCAACCTCTCTAAGATTATCCGCGAAGATGAAACCTACCTTTGTGTCGAAATCCTGAATGACGATGAAAAGCGCTACGCGCTGCTGGAAGTGCCTTCTGATCAGATGGAGCGCTTTATTAAGTTGCCTGCTAAGGGGCGCAGTAAGAAGCATAAACTCCTCTTTTTAGATGACATTATGCAGTTAAATTTAGAAGTGCTGTTTAAGGGAATTATTCCATTCAAGCAATTGCGGGCTTTTTCGTTTAAAACCACGAGGGATGCGGAGTACCGCCCTTCAGATGATATTGAACAAAGCTTGCTTGAACGTATGGAAGAAGGCTTAAAGCAAAGAGTAAAAGCTGACCCTGTACGTTTAGTTTACGACCGCGCAATGCCGGAAGAAATGCTCGCCTTTCTAAGTGAAAAGCTGCAGTTAACTCAGTTTGATTCCTTTGTCGCCGGCGGCCGTTATCGTAATACACGCGATTTCGCTAAGTTTCCGCACTTAGGTAAAAAGTCACTGACACACAAAGCTTTGCCTGCATTGTTTCATCCAAAGTTCTCGCACTTTGATAATGTGTTTGATGCCATTCAAAAAAGCGATATCGCGCTGTATTACCCGTATCATCGGTTTTCGCATTTTACGGAGTTTGTCCGGCAGGCCGCTTACGACCCTAAGGTGACCCGAATCTCAATGTGTATTTATCGTGTGGCGCCTAACTCACGTGTGGTGCGCTCGTTGATGGATGCGGTACAAAACGGTAAGCATGTGACGGTTATGGTTGAGCTTCAGGCCCGGTTTGATGAAGAAGCAAACATTGAATGGGCTAAGGAATTAACCGACTCAGGTGTACGTGTCAGTTTTGGCATTCACGGGCTTAAAGTGCACTCGAAGCTGGTGCTGGTTCACCGCAATGAGGGGAACCTTGACAGGCGTTACGCGGTAATTGGAACCGGTAACTTTCACGAAGGAACGGCACAAATTTATACTGATTTTAGCTTGTTCACTTGTCAGCCTGATATTTGCACCGACGTTGAATCGGTATTTCATTATCTTGAGCAACCTTACCGGGCACATAAGTTTCGTCATTTAATGGTGGCACCGGTAAATATGCGCCAGAGAATAAATGATCTTATCGAGTTCGAGATAGATCAGGCTAAAGCCGGTAAACCCGCAGAACTGCTTTTTAAAGTGAATAACTTAGAAGACGAAAGCCTGATTGTGCAACTTTATAGAGCCTCCCGCGCCGGTGTTAAAATTCGGGGTATCGTACGGGGCATGTGTTCTTTGCGTCCGGGAATTGAAAACCTCAGCGAGAATATTGAAATTCGCAGTATTGTTGACCGCTATCTGGAGCATGCGCGGGTGTACGTTTTTGAGCATGCAGGCAAGAAAGAAGTCTTTATTGCTTCGGCCGACTTAATGACCCGTAACTTAGACCATCGTGTGGAAGTTGCCGCGCCCATCTATGATGATGAGGTGAAAACTGATATTTTGAAAATTATAAACTTGCAGTGGCAGGATAAAGCAAAGTCACGCTTTATTGATGCGGAACAACAGAATAAATACTGTTTTGAGTCGGATAGGCTGGCTCCTAAAGGCCGCTCGCTGGTGCCTTCACAAGTCGCTATTCATCGATATCTTAAGCGACGTAAGAGAGATTATGAAAGCCAACAAAAAGACCTCTAATAATGACCCGAAGCAGTTTGCTGCTTTGGATATTGGCTCTAACAGTTTTCATTTAATTATTGCGCGTTTAGTCGAAGGTCAGCTGCAGCCTATTTTCAAGTTCAAGCAACCCGTGCAACTGGGCGAGGGCCTCTCAAATCGCCACCTGAGTGACGCTGCGCTTTACCGTGGAGTTGAAGCGCTCCGGCAATGCGCTGTCCGGCTTGAGGGGTTCCATCGCGATACCGTTAAATTGGTGGCGACACATACATTGCGTAAGGCTAAGAATCGTAAACGATTTTTGGCAGAAGCTGCAAAAGTACTGCCTTTTCCGATAGAGGTTATTTCAGGCCGGGAAGAGGCGCGTTTAATTTTTCGGGGTGTAGCGGAAACAAGCTCCGAGTCAGGCTCTCAGTTAGTTATTGATATTGGCGGTGGCAGCACTGAGTTTGCTATTGGAAAAAATCGCCAACCGAAGTTCTTAAGTTCCCGAAGTATTGGAAGCCTGGCTTTTTCAAAAGAGTTTTTCTCATCAGGGAAAATGAGCCAAAAACGCTTTGATAAGGCGGTTGTATCCGCTCGTCAGCATGTTGAGCCAATAGCGAATTATTTGGCTGAGCACCCGGTGGAAAGCGTTTTCGGTACGTCGGGAACCATCAAGGCTATTTATCAATGGATTGTGAAGCGCGATGGCGAGCAACCTCTGGGTATAACGTATTCTCAGCTTCAGGGCTGTCGAACAGACCTTATTGCAGCTGAGTCGGTAAAAAAACTGAATAAAGAATGGGTTTCACCGGAGCGCAGGGAGTCTATCGCGGGCGGGGTTGCCGTACTCTTGGGTATTTTCGAAGAACTGGGAATTGAGCGTTTAGTTCCTCACGACTCCGCGCTAAGAGAAGGCGTTTTGTATGAACTGGCAGGCGAAGTCTTGCTGCACCAGGACGTACGGGAACGCACGATTAACAGCTTGGCGCAACGCTACTCAGTTGATTCGGCTCAAGCCCAGCGGGTGTTATCTACGGTTCAGCAAATTTGGAGTGGTGTCGCTGAAAGCTGGGGACTCAGCGGACAAGATTTGGAAGTGTTATTAGAAGGTGCGGCTAAGTTGCACGAGGTCGGGCTAAGCATTAGTGCCAGTGGTGTACAAAAGCATTCTGGCTATATTTTAGCTCATGCTTATATGCCCGGGTTTAATGCCGAAGAACAGCGCTTTCTATCGACCATTGTCCGGTACTTTCGTAAAAAAATACAAACTGCAGAATTCCCGGATCTGATTCTGTTTAGCCAAAATCAGCTTATTAAAATGCTGATAATTATGCGTCTTGGCGTTATTTTAAACAGCGATAGGCAAAACTCGAATTCATTGGATGAGGCGGTTATTGAAGACGGTGCGTTGAAACTGCAGCTGAAGGGCTCAGCTAAAGAGGATTCAGTACTCACGATGCAACTTGAGTGCGAGGCCAAGGTTATGCAGAAATTAGGTTACGAACTGTTGGTCTGTTGAAAACAGCAGGCGCACAAAGTAAAACCGTCCTTTGTGCGCCCGTATTTCTTTTATTGATTAAAACTTATACATAGCCATGAGTTGCAGGCGGTTTAAGTCACCGTCGACTTCAGCTTCTGTTTCACGGTTTGCCTGTGAAATTTCAGCACCAAAAGTTAGGTTAGACGCTGGTGAATACATCAGGTTAAATGCAAGACGTTGTGTGTATTCAGTCATGTCGCCAGCTTGCGCCAGTAGTTCACCATCATTATCTGCCCAGCCACGCGAATAAACGACGTTAGAACGTAATTTCTCAGTCCAGAAGTGACGATATGCAAATGAGATACCGGTTGAATCAATGGCTTCAAGTTCACCATTGCTGTCAATGTAGGCGCCGTTCCAGGTGTTCAGACCTAAGTAGCGGCCTAAGCCAGAACCGGTAGTGATTGATGCACGAATGTCGTCCATGCCGAAGGTGTATTTAGCACCAAGGCTGACACCATAACCAAAGGTGGTTTCGTCATCGCCGGTTTGCGGAACATCGTAAGCCAGCTGGCGTAAAAGTACCGATGCCTGCCAGGTTAAGTTATCTGTTTTCCCGGAGTACTTAAAGGTGACATCCGGAACAAAACCATCGCTGGAAACAATACGATCGCCCGGGTCCCTATCGGTGCTGTTTCTGGTTTCTGTTACCGTGGTTTCAGGGTTCTCGATAGAGGCACTAAAGCCGCCTGAGGTGTAGCGAATTTGCGCCTGACGGTTAAAGACGATGCCATCAGTAATACCGATAAAGTCTACTGATTCAGCCAAAATATTGAGATCCTGAAAGTTTGACCAGGTTTGGCCAAAGGTCCATTTACCGTATTTAAGAAATGCCTGACGCAGACGTGGGTTGTATGAGTTTGAAATACGCTCGTCGCCATCAGGAGTTAACTGAAAGTCCATTTCAATATGGCCGGTCAGTGTTTCACCATTATCTAATTCGGTTTTGCTGGTCAGGAAGAAGCGTGACTGACGGGCATGAAAGTCTGTCGTCAGATCATCGCCGTCGCCACCAACTGGCGTGATGCTTGGGATGTACTGCTGACGACCAATGTTCGCGCTGTCAGGAGCGAATCCATCAGCGTAATCCGATACCAGCATATCCAGTTTTACGTAACCGCCAAAATCGATATCTGTCTGGTCAGCCTGAGCCCCTAAGCTCATAACCCCCAGAACAGCAGCGCTTGCCGTCGTTAAGGTGAATTTTTTTGCGGTACTTGCTTTAGCCATGGTGTTCTCCCCTGTAAGCCAAATAGTCATTTTTGATTGTACATTTTTTAGTCGCGCTAAGTATAAACGCTGTTAATTCTCGTTAACTGGTCAATTTTTATCAATCTAGACTATGGTCTAATAGTGTTTAAGCCTTTTAAAACGTACAACAGATACCATCTTGCGAATTAAGGAGGAAGAGGTAATGTCGCAACTCTATTCAGTCCCTGAACACATTAAAGCAAAAGCCAAAATCGATAATGACGGTTACAAAAAACTTTACCAACAGTCTATAGACGATCCTGAAGGGTTTTGGAGTGAACACGGGCAGCGTATTACTTGGTTCACACCCTACAACAAAGTAAAAAATACCAGTTTCGAATCAGGAAAAGTCAGAGTCAAGTGGTACGAAGACGGCACTTTAAACGCTTGTTATAACTGTGTCGACCGCCACCTAGCGAAGAAAGCAGATAAAACTGCGATTATCTGGGAGGGCGACGACCCTAGTGTAGACAAACACATCACTTATCGCGAGCTACATAAAGAGGTATCCCGTTTTGCTAATGGCCTGAAAAAACTAGGTATTAGTAAAGGTGACCGTGTGGCTATTTATATGCCCATGGTACCGGAAGCGGCCTACGCCATGTTGGCTTGTGCACGCATTGGTGCGGTCCACTCGGTGATTTTTGGCGGCTTTTCACCTAATGCGATTGCTGATCGTATTAACGACTGTCAGGCAAAAGCCATTATTACCGCCGATGAAGGTCGGCGTGGCGGCGGAACCATTGGTTTGAAAGCCAATGTCGATAAAGCCTTAGCTGACGATGCCTGTCCTTCGCTTGAGCATAGTATTGTGTGCCGTGTTACCGAAGGTGACGTTGACTGGACCGAAGGTCGTGATGTCTGGTGGCATGAGCTGATTGGTGACGTCAGTGACGAGTGTCAGGCTGAAGTAATGAATGCCGAAGACCCGTTATTTATTCTCTATACCTCGGGTTCAACCGGCAAACCTAAAGGGGTTGTGCATACCACAGGTGGTTATATGGTGTACGCATCAATGACCCACGAGTACGTTTTTGACTATCAGGAAGACGAAGTCTACTGGTGTGCTGCGGATGTTGGCTGGATTACAGGTCACTCTTACATTGTTTACGGGCCATTGGCTAATGGCGCAACCACGCTGATGTTTGAAGGTGTTCCGACTTATCCTGGTGTTGGCCGTATTGGCGAAATTGTCGATAAACACCAAGTGAACATTCTTTATACGGCGCCAACCGCTATTCGCGCATTAATGGCAAAAGGCGACGAAGCGGCTAAAACCTCGACACGTGAAAGTCTCCGGGTTCTGGGCAGTGTTGGTGAACCAATTAACCCGGAAGCCTGGGAGTGGTATCACCGTGCTATTGGTAACGGCAAATGCCCTATTATGGATACCTGGTGGCAGACCGAAAACGGTGGTATTTTGATTACGCCATTGCCTGGTGCCACGGACTTGAAACCAGGATCTGCGACTCGTCCGTTCTTTGGTATTCAGCCCGCGTTGGTTGATAGCGAAGGTAATATTCAGGAAGGTGAAGCCGAAGGTGGCCTGGTTATTAAAGACTCCTGGCCGGGTCAAATGCGCACATTATGGGGAGACCATGAGCGCTTTGAGCAAACCTACTTCTCTACTTTTAAAGGTATGTACTTTAGTGGCGACGGCGCACGCCGCGATGCCGACGGTTATTATTGGATAACGGGCCGTATGGATGACGTACTGAACGTATCAGGACACCGTTTGGGTACCGCCGAAATTGAAAGCGCTCTGGTTGCACATAAATCTGTCGCGGAAGCGGCTGTGGTAGGGTATCCGCATGACTTAAAAGGTCAGGGTATTTATGTTTATGTCACGCCGGTTGAAGGTGTTGAAGTCACTGATGAGTTGACTAAAGAGGTTCGCAACTGGGTTCGCTCCGAACTTAGCCCAATAGCAAGTCCGGATTTAATTCACTGGACTGCCGGCTTACCGAAAACCCGTTCCGGTAAAATTATGCGTCGTATTCTGCGTAAAATTGCCGCTAATGAATACGAAAACCTCGGTGACACCTCTACGCTTGCCGATCCAAGTGTGGTAGATTCTTTGATAGAGAATCGAATGAATAAATAATGTCACCTAATCTGGAATCTCATGGCGAAATTTTTAATCGCAGATGACCACCCATTGTTCCGCGAGGCGCTTCAGGGCGCTCTCGCGAATCACTTTTCTGAGCTGACTTTACGCGAAGCTGAAGACTTAGATTCAACCCTTACTGCGCTGAATAAAGACGACGATGTCGATTTATTGCTGCTGGATTTACACATGCCCGGTAGTGGTGATTTGTATGGTCTTATTCGTGTCAGAGAAGACTATCCACTGCTTCCCGTTGCTATCATTTCCGGTAGTGAGGATTCCTCCATTGTGGCTAAGTGTATTGGTTTTGGGGCGTTGGGCTTTATTCCAAAGTCATTACCCTCGGCCGAAATAGCCGAAGCGATAGACACCATCCTGCAGGGTGACACCTGGGTTCCGAAAGAAAACAGAGAACGTCTTGATGTGATTTCGGACGAAGACCAGGAGCTTGCGCAAAAGGTTTCGGAGCTTACCCCGCAGCAATATCGGGTTTTGCACTTTCTTCATGAAGGCTTGCTGAACAAACAAATTGCCTATCAATTGGGCATTACTGAAGCAACCGTCAAAGCGCACATTACGGCAATTTTTCGCAAACTGGGCGTGTACAGTCGTACCCAGGCAGTTTTGGTGGCTGAACGTCTGCAGTTATGACCTGGTTACTGATATTTGCCTCGCTGGCTTATGTGATCTTCCTCTTCGCAGTTGCCACCTGGGGCGATCGTGCAGGCTCGTGGGCGAATAAAATCAGTCACAAGCCAGTTGTCTATTCTATGTCGCTGGCCATCTATTGTACGTCCTGGACGTATTACGGTGCTGTGGGCAATGCAGCGGTTGACGGTTGGGCATTTTTTCCTATTCTGCTCGGGCCAATTCTGCTGTTCCTGTTTGGTATCCGCATTCTGGAAAAGCTGGTTTCGGTTAGTAAACAGCAAAACATTACGTCAATAGCCGACTTTATTTCTTCCCGCTTTGGTAAACGCAGGCGGCTTGCGGTGGCTGTTACTGCCATTGCTGCCGTTGCCATTATTCCTTACATTGCGCTGCAGTTAAAAGCTGTGGGCATTAGCTTTGCGGTTCTGACTGAAAGCACTGGAGTGATGGCCGAGTTTTCGATAAAAGAGCTGGGTGCCGCTGCGTTAATGGCTATTTTTGCTATGTTGTTTGGTACCCGCCATGTTGAAGTCACTGAATATCGCAGTGGCATGATACTGGCTATTGCTGTTGAGTCGATGATAAAACTGGTCGCATTGCTGGCGGCAGGGGTTTTTGCCTGGTATTTAATTCAGGGAGACGCTCAGTCGGACTTGTTCAGTTCTTTTAGTGACGTAACGAAACCGCAATGGTCATTTGCAGCCTTTGGCGAGTTTGAGTTCATTGTACAAACCCTGATGGCGGCCGGGGCTATTCTTTGTTTACCCCGGCAGTTTCATGTGGCGGTGGTGGACAATGTTGATGTTCGCCATTTACGCACGGCCCGTTGGGGCTTTCCTCTGTATCTGGCACTGACCGCTGCCGCAATTGTTCCCATTGCGATTGCGGGCACTTTTTACTTGTCAGCAACTACCGACGGTTCGACTTTCGCATTACAACTGCCGTTACTTAAAGAGCAGCTCTGGTTATCGCTGGTTATTTTTATTGGTGGTATATCGGCAGCGACTGCCATGGTGATTATCGCGTCTGTTACCTTAAGTACCATGATAACCAACGACGTTATCATGCCCATTTTGCTGCAGCGAGAGTCGCGCTTACCGCTGAAACATCGGCGCCGTGAATACGACCGGGCACTACTATTAATTCGTCGAGTGGCCATAGCCGTTACTATGGTGCTGTCGTTCTTATGTTATTACTTCTGGGCTGCGCGTACCAATTTAGTCAGTATTGGTTTGTTGGCGTTCTCGTTGGTGTTGCAGTTGCTGCCGGCGTTGCTTGCCGCACTTTACTGGCGTAAGGGGCATGCGCGGGGCGTTTACGCCGGGTTGGCCGCCGGTTCAGTCGGCTGGGTTCTAGCGGTATTAATACCGCTTTACACCAACTTACAACTGACCGACGTAGAAATCATAACCCGGGGCACTGTGGTTTCGTTAGCCTTAAATAGCTTTGGGTTTATTGTGTTTTCATTACTGGCAAAACCCCGTCTGGTTGACCGTATTCAGGCAACCGCTTTTGTTAAGCCCCGAGCCGCTTTACCCGATTTGCATTTCAACAAGAACGACAACGCCACCAATGCCGATATGTTGTTGCTGTTAAGAACCTTTTTAGGTGCGGAACGGGCTCAGCAGTTAATGCAATATTATCAGCGCCCGGAAAACACCGAACTTCCGCTGGAGGCTGTGGCAGAAAAGCCGTTTATTAGCTTTGTGGAGAGAGCAATAGCGGGGGTACTGGGGTCAGCCACAGCGCGTTCTTTGGTCGACGCGGCTTTGCGCGATAAGCAGCTGAATTTAGAGGAAGTTGTTCACTTCTTTGACGATACAACGCAAGCGCTGCAAATCCAGCAATCTATTTTGTTTAGCTCA